>NZ_JARRCW010000001.1:3682500-3872500 GCF_031501865.1 Pseudovibrio sp. M1P-2-3 | reverse complement strand
AAATTGCTCCCGTAAGTTCGCGAGAAGGGAGCCCTATACGAAGGCAACTTTGTATGGGGGGCACAGAATTGGGGGTTGCGACTGTTTATCAAAAACACAGGGCTCTGCGAAGCCGCAAGGCGACGTATAGGGTCTGACGCCTGCCCGGTGCTGGAAGGTTAAGAGGAGCTGTGCAAGCAGCGAATTGAAGCCCCAGTAAACGGCGGCCGTAACTATAACGGTCCTAAGGTAGCGAAATTCCTTGTCGGGTAAGTTCCGACCTGCACGAATGGCGTAACGACTTCCCCGCTGTCTCCAGCACAGACTCAGTGAAATTGAATTCCCCGTGAAGATGCGGGGTTCCTGCGGTCAGACGGAAAGACCCCGTGCACCTTTACTACAGCTTCACACTGGTATTCGTGATGACATGTGTAGGATAGGTGGTAGACGTTGAAACCCAGGCGCCAGCTTGGGTGGAGTCATCCTTGAAATACCACCCTTGTCCTCATGGATATCTAACCGCGGTACTACAATATCCGGGACCGTGTGTGGCGGGTAGTTTGACTGGGGCGGTCGCCTCCCAAATGGTAACGGAGGCGCGCGAAGGTAGGCTCAGACCGGTCGGAAATCGGTCGTCGAGTGCAATGGCATAAGCCTGCCTGACTGCGAGAGTGACAACTCGAGCAGAGACGAAAGTCGGTCATAGTGATCCGGTGGTCCCTCGTGGAAGGGCCATCGCTCAACGGATAAAAGGTACGCCGGGGATAACAGGCTGATGATGCCCAAGAGTCCATATCGACGGCATTGTTTGGCACCTCGATGTCGGCTCATCGCATCCTGGGGCTGGAGCAGGTCCCAAGGGTTTGGCTGTTCGCCAATTAAAGCGGTACGTGAGCTGGGTTCAGAACGTCGCGAGACAGTTCGGTCCCTATCTGCCGTGGGTGTAGGAAATTTGAGAGGATCTGTCCCTAGTACGAGAGGACCGGGATGGACGAACCTCTGGTGGACCAGTTGTGGCGCCAGCCGCATTGCTGGGTAGCTATGTTCGGAATGGATAACCGCTGAAGGCATCTAAGCGGGAAACCAACCTCAAAACTAGATCTCCCTTGAGAGCCGTGGAAGACCACCACGTTGATAGGAGGCATGTGGAAGAGCAGCAATGCTCGAAGCTGAGCCTTACTAATAGCTCGATCGACTTGATCACTCCCATTAAGCTATACCCAAACAATAAGAACTTAAAACAAAGATCCGCCTGACAAGCAAAGCGCATGTCAGATAAGCTGATCGCAAAAAAAACAGACCAATTCCAGTTGCTTTTATCCTGCCCGGTGGCTATGGCGGGGCGCCCCCACCCGATCCCATCCCGAACTCGGCCGTGAAACGCCCCTGCGCCAATGGTACTTTGTCTTAAGACACGGGAGAGTAGGGCGCCGCCGGGCATGATAAAAGCAACAATACCTCTCAAAATGTACAGAACAACTAATCCAGAATTGACGCGGGGTGGAGCAGCCCGGTAGCTCGTCAGGCTCATAACCTGAAGGTCATAGGTTCAAATCCTACTCCCGCAAACAAAATTATTCAAAAAGGCCCTGAGCAGAACGCTCAGGGCCTTTTTTTGTGTGAACCCGTGAAGGCACATCATAGGATGTGTAATGCCATCACGCGGGAAAGAGACTGGCGTAGGGACAAACGTTATAGCCCCTCCCTAAAGCCGGTCATTGATGACGCGGAACCTACAGCTTTGGTGGAAGTTCCCTCAGATATAAAGTGTGTCAAATACTGTAGACTTGCCACTTGGATAGTGAAACCAGCAACTATAAACGGCTATAGAGTTCCCATTTGGAAAATGGAACTAGTGATATGACATCAAGCAAAAACGAAGCTCAGGGGTTGGAGCGTGTAACGGGAGAGCTCGTCTATCTGGCTGATTGTTCTGCAAGCCAGTTATTTGACTATAACTGTAGGAACAGGGATCACCTCAGGCCTTGGGAGCCTCTAAGAAATGAAAATGGCCCCAGCTTGGAGGATTGCGAAGCTGCAATCGAAAACGCCCGAAAAGTGCTAGAGAACAAGAGCGGTACAAACTTTGCATTTTTGAAAGATGGGAAAATAATCGGGCAGGCTAATTTTTCAGGGATAACCGGTTTCCCTTTTCGCGCTTGCTATATGGGTTTTTCGATCGATGCCGGGTTTCAAGGGCAAGGTTATGCGCGGGAGATGCTGAAGCTGGCCATAGACAGAATGTTCCGTGAGCATCCACTCAATAGAATTATGGCAAATTACATGCCGCGCAACATGAAATCTGCACGCTTGCTGAACGTATTGGGATTTCGCATTGAGGGGTTTGCCTACAAATATCTGGAAATTAATGGTCAATGGGAAGACCATTTTCTCAGTTCCCTGCTTAGTTCCGACTGGGAAAACAAAAGTTAGGGCGTGGTCCTTAGGACTAGCATTTAAAATTTCGGGAGGTCCTGCCGTTAACCGGTCTCCCGGAAGGCGCGCCATTATCAGGTGGACCTTGCGCCATAAGCTGTATTGCCGATTGAGTGTCTTCGGTCTTGTGCCGATGCGCTCAATACTGTTGGTGGGGTATCAGGCTGCTCTTAAAGAAATGAGCCTTTTCGTTGAAACGCCTCATTGCTTTAAATTTTTGTTTCACGCGGACCTTTTTCCGAAAACCGGTGCCCACTTTTCGGAGATACGCTGTAAAAACTCTGCAGACAGCACTTTTGACTGGCTCGGGTGCTCCTGCCTTCTTACCAGACTACACTCTTTAGTTCAGTCCAGTTTTTAGCAGGCAAGCTTTCAACGGGGAGTTGATTACTGTTTTCTCCCTCTAGTGCAGTGGATAAGGTGGGAAATTTTCAAATTACGGAAAAGAACGTACTCAACAAGGAATTGCGATAGGTGTGTCGTTATGGAGAGTTTGCTCTCTATGATTTCTATTTGGGTTCAAAGTTTGGCAACCCAACCTCTTTGAAGCTGTTTTTTGGCAAATATGTAAATTTTACCGCTTGATTGGTTATTTGGCTTTAAAGTTTCTCAGTTCATGCAATTTTTTCGTTTTTTTCACTGAAATAAATATATCGCTTTTTTTTGAACGATTTCAGCAAAAGTAACTTGTGCATGTTGTAGTTCATTTTTGATATAGTGCGATAAAATGAAGTAAAATTAGAAAAATATTTTAAACAATTTGAGCGTGTGAAGTATTATGAATAAATATAGCTAGGAAAAAATACTGATACCTTCGTCGTATTGCTGAGTACTATGAAACAACCTCCTAAATGGAACTCCAATGCATTGTTTGGGAGGAAAAATGTCACTGTTTGAATATAAGGGCGAAGATGCTCTAGGGCTTGTGACCGATGCTATGTCTTTGGTGATGTTTGAATATTATGTCGCCGAGGATGGACGGACAATTGAGAAAGACTCTGTGCCTACAGGGTGGGAGCTTCTGACAGCCGACGAGATTGGCTATGAGGATGCAAATCTGGGTAGCGATGGATGGTTTAACGGAGAAAAGAGTGCGTTCGAGGACGCACAGGCTGCTGTTCTTGCCCAGTATGATGACGAGGGCAATATCACGCAGGTGGGACTGGTGTTTGCCGGCACAAATGATGCCGGAGATATTCTCGACTATCTTGAGTTTTTCGAGGACAATCCGGACTATGCAGAGGATGCGTTTGGGAACCTGCTGAGTTCTGTTAAGGATTTGCTGCTGGATAACGGGTTGGATGCAAGTGATTTGATCGTCGCGGGACACTCTTTGGGTGGTGGTGCTGTTACCAACATGGCGGAAAAAAGTGACCGGTTCGAGGATGGTTTCTTTGTGAACGCGAACTATATCGGTGTTGCTGCCCACTATGCGCCTGAAGATGGCTCTTCTGTTCTGTCCAGCGGCGCCGAGATCTTAAGCTTTGATTTTGAAAACGACCCTGTTCCCTCCGCTCTCTCCGAGGACGGCGTTGATATTACTGGCAATGACAAGAACTATGAGTACGACACCAGTAACATCATCATGTTTAATGATTACTATGACACCCCGATTTACTGGAATGGCCCAGACCTTCTGAACCTTCTCACGTGGGATGTCCACTCGCGGACGGTCTATGAAAAAGCATTTGAGGCAATAAGTACCTCCGAGTTCTATGATGAAATGGAACGCGATAGCTTGATCATCATTTCCGACCTTTCAAAGGATGAGCGGGAAGACACTTGGGTTGAGGACATTGATCTGGCCCTTGATAATACCGGACATTATGGAGATGATGCCTACATCCTTGGGTCTCAGCATGATGATCTTCTCAGAGGTAATGATGGAGATGACACGCTGGAAGGCTTTGCTGGAAATGACTTCCTGAAGGGTGGCCATGGAGCAGACCGTCTTTTGGGCGGCGAGGGAGACGACACCCTGCGCGGCGGAAAAGGGAAAGATACTCTCTATGACGGAGCTGGCAGTGATGATCTGCGCGGCGGTAATGGTGACGATGTATTTAGCTTCATCGATGATGGCACTCTGGATACCATTGAAGACTTCGAACTGGGAGCAGATCTCATTGACTTGAGTGCGGCTGGCGTGACTTCTTTTGATAGTCTGACAATTACTCAAGATGGCTCCAGTGACCCTGTAGTTATCGCCTATGGTGATGATACGCTTCATGTTGAAGGTGATAGCCTGAATGCAAGCGACTTCGGTTCCAGTAACTTTATGTTTGCGTGAGTTTAACATGACTGGGCTTTGCCCAGCTGGATAACGCGGAAAATTTCAAATCCCGGAGTAGATAGCCCCTAACCCCGGGATTTTTTTGCCTGCTGTCAAACGCCTTGCTCGGTGACTTCAATCGGCTATTGTCTTTTATTCACTACAAATACTACCTAGCTATAAAGACAGATAAGAAGGCCAATGCGTGTAAAAACTCCTTACTCAATAACTCCGGTTTCGCCTTTGGATGTTGATACTGTTTTAGCATTTGAACACGAGAACCGTCACTATTTCGAGCGCTCAGTCCCTCCGCGCGGGGAACTGTTTTTCGATAGAAGTTGGCAGATTGAAAAGCTGAAAGAGTTGTCCTGCGATCCCATGGGGCGGTACAGCCTTGTTAAAGAGCAAACGGGTGAGGTGGTCGGACGCATAAACCTGACCTTTAAATGGCAACGGGGAAGCTTTCTAGCAGAAATTGGCTACCGTGTAGCGGAAAGGCAAATAGGTAAGGGAGTTGCGACTTGTGCGGTGCAAGATGCCTTAGCTTGGCTAAAGGATGATGGCCGTTTTCATCTGGCGCAAGCAAGAGTTTCGCTGGAGAACCGTGGTTCCTTCAAAGTGCTTGAGAAGCTCGGATTTGAATATGTTCCTGGAGAGGATACCCGCGTTTCTTTAAATGGGAGTGGGCTTTTGCTCCATCTCTACCGTTTGCCGCTTAACCAATACATGGAGGCCGACATCCATAGCGCTGGTTCGCCGCAGTGCCTTAGCTAACTACAGCAACCGGGATACTTGCACGGCAAAACTAATCTTTCTAATGTCTATAGTGTGAAAGATGTTAGGGGGCCCGGTGTTTATAGTAGATACGGATGGCGGTACAGACGATATTCTGGCTTTGTTGATGCTGATTGGCATGGGCCGCAAACCTGATTTGATTACCACCAGTTATGGCAATGTGGATGCGCAGCAAGCAAGCTTGAATGTGTTGGATTGCCTTTCGGTGATTGGTGAGGACATACCCGTTCACATGGGGGCAACGCGCCCTTTAAAAGGCCCTGTGGTGGACGCAACTTATGTGCACAGTGAAGATGGATTGGGAGGGGCCCCGCGTCCGCAAAACAGGCAAGAAGTTGCCTCTACTGACGCAATTGGAGAGTTGAAAGGTGTTTTGCGAAGGGCTGTATTGCTTGGAGTCCCCGTTGAAATTCTAACGCTTGGACCGCTGACTAATCTGGCGATGGTTTTAATGGATGAGCCTGAGCTCATAAAAGGTGTGAAACGACTTTGGGTTATGGGGGGAACTTGTCGGGGGCGTGGGAACTACACTCCTGCTTCTGAGTTCAACATATTTTGTGACCCAGAGGCGGCGGATAGTGTGCTTGGCCTTCCGATAAACACACTCATGATTCCTTGGGAGCCCGTATTACATAGTGCAGTATCCGGTCATACAATTGATGCGATGTTTGAGAAGCTTCCGGACAGTGCTCTTCGCAACTTTGCCGCCGCAATTTGTGATCACGGGCGGTCCTTTACCAATAAATGGTATGGAGAAGATAATTTGATCATGCCAGACCCACTTGCGGCAGCCTGTCTATTGGATGACGAAGTTGCAACCCGGACCATTATCTGCGGCGTTCTGGTCGAATGCGAGGGGAAGCATGCTCGTGGGGTGACAATTTTGGATTTTGAAGCGCAAACCAACCGGCCAGTGATTGGGGTGGTTGAAAAAGTAGACAGGGTTAAATTGGAAAGCCTGTTTGAGGCAAGCTTACGCAGCCTTGCTGGAGGGGCGTAGAGTAAGCTTTTGTCGGGATGGGATCGTACTGGTGGTTCTGTCCTTTTGGCTCCTTCTTTTTTGATAGCCAACAATCGTGCGCACTCGACCCTGCAAGGAATATAGCTCCTCACTCTTTCACTTATCTGCAAAGGTTATGCCGATAGATCCGGCTTGATATGGAAACCGAGTTGCCTGCCGGGTCTTTAGTATTGGCGAATTTATAACCTGCGCCGCTATGTAAAGCACCAAACTCCAACCCCCTCTCGGCCGAAGCGGCACAAAACGCTTCTACGTCCTCGCAGTCAAAGATCAGTTTAGCGAGAGTTTGGCCAGCCTTTCGTTTCTTCCCTAACGGGTGTAGAAGGATACTGAAACCATCTTCGTTGTTACTCAATAGCTCAACAATTCGGTCCCCTTCCTCTCGCGAGGCGGTAAAATTGAAGTGACATTCATAGAAATCCGAGACACTTTCTACATCGTGAACGTAAAGGACGATCCGGCCGAGGCTTGCGCGCGGAATATTATTTCTGGCCTGGTACGTCATTTTTGCTCCTCAATGCAGCATCTCCCTGTACCCCGTAGTTCCAGAGCGAATGGCGTAACCGCTTTGGGCTTCATTTTTCTGACTGTGTTCTCAGGGACGCCCAGAACCCAATAAGAAATGGTATCTGGATGGGATCGTCGTTTCACTCACGGTAACGAATGCTGATGGTGGTGGCTAGTTGTTTTTATGAACACTACCATCAACACTAGTGCACAGGGATCATCCCATCCCAGTGAAAATTTCCACTAAGAAGTGCGCTAAGACCTAGGCAACGATGACTTCTTCTTCCTCTTCGGTTTCCTCATAGAGTTCTGTTATAAGGTCGGAGACAGAGAGAGCTCCGTCTTCCTCAGTGTCATCTTCTGAAGACACTATTTCAAAAAAGAGAGAAGTAACGGAGGCTTGAACATCAACGAGAGAGCCACCCGATTGATTACTCATTTTAGGGGGGCGTGGAGGAGGAGGCATATCTCCTCTGCTAAGTTCTCCATCCCCATCACTATCCAGCTCGGCAAAATGCTCGGCGACTTTGTCGGCGTCATAGTTATCGCCAAAGCTCTCTGCAGCAGATGCCTGTATCTCTTCCAGGCTCAACGTTCCATTACCACTGCTATCCATTTCTTCAAACTTCTGCATGGGTGGTTGAGGCATTTGATTGCCAATAGATGTTACCATCTTTCATCCTCACTTATTTATTTTGGCCTCGATTGTTCGAAGCAAAAACATGGTGTTACCTCAAACTTGTCCAGGACTGTCAGCTTTAAATAAAAATGTAACGAGTGTGCCGTGAGAGAGGTGAGGAGAGAGTGTGAGATCAGCTGGAGAACTCAGAAAATGTACTAACTGGGGAGCAGAGGCTATTTAAAAAGGCGGGAGCGGTGAAATGTAAGTGTGATACAATTTGTTACTTTTTTGCACCCGTTTTACTTAGTTGAAGGTGGCAAAAAAATATCCCTGAAACTGAGGTTTCAGGGATATGTAATTGGGAGTTACTACTAACTTAGAGTGGGCAATTGTTGTCACTCATGTAATCATGAACTTTGATCTTGCCGGAAATAATATCTGCTTTTGCAGTTTCAATAGCAGACATCATTTCTATTGATATCAGCTCGGAGTTGTACTCGTCGATGGAAAGGCTCACACCGTTTTCTGCCAGACCCAGAGCCTGAAAACCTGGTGTGAATGTTCCATTTACTCCGTCGGTCAGAGCCTGTTCAACAGCAACGTCAACGCCCTTCACCATTGAGGTGAGCACTGATCCTGGATGCAGGTGGTTCTGGTTGGAGTCTACGCCGATAGAGAACTTACTCTCATCAGCCGCAGCTTGTAGGACCCCAAGGCCGGTGGAACCAGCAGCAGCAAAGACTACATCGGAACCGCGAGAGAACTGGGACTTGGCGAGCTCGGTGCCTTTCACCGGGTCATTCCATGCAGCCGGTGTGGTGCCTGTCATGTTCTCAAAGATCTTCACATCAGCATTGGCAGCTTTTGCGCCCTGCTTGTAGCCACAAGAGAACTTGGAGATGAGTGGAATATCCATGCCACCGACAAAGCTAACTGAGTTGGTCTTGGAGGCCATGGTGGCCAGCATGCCAGCGAGGTAGGAGCCTTCGTGCTCTTTAAACACAACAGAGCGCACATTTGGCAGATCGACGACCATATCGATTATGGCGAAGTGTGTATCTGGGAATTCCTTTGCGACCTTCTCCATGGCCGGAGCCTGTGAGAAGCCGATGCCAATAATCGGGCTCATGCCGCGACGTGCAAAGTTACGCAAGGCTTGCTCACGTTGGGACGGGTTGGTGATTTCGAACTCGCGGTACTGAACACCAGTTTTGGCTTTGAAAGCCTCTGCGCCACGGTATGCAGCCTCGTTAAACGATTTGTCGAACTTGCCCCCCATGTCGAAAATAACAGCTGGAACAGTATCTGCTGCCATAGCAGTTGTGCTTAGAGCTGCGGCCAAGACGGTTCCCGCGATTAGCTTTTTGAAGATCATTGTCCCCAATCCTCCTGATTGTACTTTACATTTGGGCTCGCCCAGTTCCCGATGGGCGTTTGTCTTTCAAAAGCTCCCAAATGTTCAGATCCGTAGTCTCTCTTAACTACCTGTAGGGAAGTCTAGAGTTGAGACCAGAATATCCCTCGATATCCGGCAATTTTTAGTAGGAATTTAAAAAGAGATTAATTCCAAGGTTGTATGTTGCGCTTAAGCGGGGCGCAGGATCAAGATGAAATCGCGGAATAATATCTCAAGTCATGCAAAAACTTTCACTTTCCTGCCTAACCAGTAAACAAATGGGGATTTTAATCTTCTTAGATTGGAAAATTACATTGTGAGCCCCAATGAATTAGGGGAAAAAGAATCAGTGGTGATTGGGGAGAGTTCTTATGAAACGTTTTATGTTGCGAGTATTTCTGTTCGTTTTGGGACTGGTACTACCGATTTCGATGGCAAGTGCTGCAACCTGCGGAAATACTGGAGCTGGGTTTGATCAGTGGCTTGTAGACCATAAAAAAGAGCTCCGCGCCAAGGGGATTTCTGAAAGAACAATGGCTGTTGCTTTCCGGAATGTGACCTACAATCCACGGGTGATTAAGTACGACCGCAATCAGAAATCCTTCAAGCTTTCCTTCGATGAGTTTTATCGGCTTAGGGTCAATAACGCGCTTATTCGGAAGGGCAAAAGGTTGATGCGGGAAAACGATGCGCTGTTCTCGCAGATGGAGCGCAGGTTTGGTGTTCCCAGAGAGATTGTTGTTGCAATTTGGGGGCTTGAAACAGGATATGGCCGGAATATCGGTAATATGTCTACCATCCGCTCGCTGGCAACACTGGCCTATGATTGCAGGAGAGCAAACTTCTTTCGCAACGAGCTTTATAGTGCACTTTTGATTGTTCAAAAAGGAGACTTGCAGCCCTCTCAAATGAAAGGGGCATGGGCAGGCGAACTGGGGCAAACGCAGTTTCTAGCCTCATCCTATATCAAGTTCGCAGTGGACTTTAACGGCAATGGCAAACGTGATTTGCTTTACAGTAAGCACGATGCGCTTGGTTCGACGGCCCATTACCTGAATGCCTATGGATGGCAGGCCGGGCAGCCTTGGGGACCTGGAACGCGCAATTATGAAGTGATCCGTCAGTGGAACAGGGCGGGAGTTTATGTGAAAACCATCCAGATCATGGCTGAAAAACTCTCTCAATAAACGGTTGAGAGAGTACAGGCGGGAGAAATTGTACGTCGTCTCCCGCCGATATGATTTAGTGGATTAAAACAACGCAGGTTCTTCTGAAAGACCGTTTTGGCGGCGGGCTGCGGTGAGGGTGTTGGCCATGAGCATGGCAATGGTCATGGGGCCAACGCCGCCGGGCACGGGGGTGATGGCAGCGGCATTTGGCAGTGACGCCTCAAAATCCACATCGCCCACAAGACGGGTTTTGCCCTCGCTTTTTTCTGGTGCCGGAATGCGATTTATGCCCACATCAATGACGGTTGCACCTTTTTTGATCCAGTCGCCCTGAATGAACTTGGGTCGGCCAACGGCTGCAACAACAATGTCTGCGCGGCGCACGACATCCGGCAGGTCTTGTGTACGCGAATGGGCAATGGTCACGGTGCAGTTTTCCTGCAAAAGCAACTGGGCCACTGGCTTGCCTACAATGTTGGAACGCCCCACGATCACTGCGTTTTTGCCCGATAGGTCCGCGCCAAGTGCCCGCTTTGCCAGAAGAACAGAACCGGCAGGGGTGCACGGCACAAGGGCTTTATCACTCTGGCCTGCACCCAGAAGACCCACGTTGACAGGGTGGAAGCCATCCACGTCCTTTTCCGGCTTTAGGAGGTTGAGAACCTTGCCTTCGTCAATGTGCTTTGGCAAGGGCAGCTGTACCAAAATACCGTGAACTGCTTTGTCAGCGTTCAGCTCTTCAATGAGCTTAAGAAGATCTTCCTCGCTTGTATCGGCATTCAGCGTATGCTGAATGGAGTTGAAGCCGCATTTTTCAGCCATTTTTCCTTTGTTACGCACATAAACCTGACTGGCAGGGTCAGCGCCCACTAGGATAACAGCAAGGCCTGGCTTTACTCCGGCTTCATCCAATAGTCGCTGGGCCCGTGCACTGATTTCATCAGTTACCGAAGCCGCAACGGCTTTGCCATCAATAATGAGCGTTTCAGACATTCCATTGCCTCTAAGTATCGAGTGTGGTGGGTCAAAGCAGTGCGCTTCTTCGCGGCGCACTGCTCGGGTCTTCTTGTACAGACGAGTTGCGATTCGCGAACCGGTCTTTAATAACCAAAGAACACTTTTCTACTTAAAGATGACTGTTCTCTCACCGTTGAGCAGAATGCGGTGTTCCAAGTGGTACTTGATTGCTCGCGCCAGAACCTGACTTTCGGTGTCGCGCCCTTGGGCAACCAATTCCTCAGGAGTGTTGTAGTGCTCAACCCGGCTCACGTCCTGCTCGATAATCGGGCCTTCATCAAGGTCGGCGGTCACATAGTGAGCTGTTGCACCAACCATCTTTACGCCGCGCTTATGGGCGCGGTGGTACGGGTTGGCACCGATGAAGCTTGGCAGGAAAGAGTGGTGAATGTTGATCACGCGGCCTTCCAGCTTGCGGCACAGGTCATCGGAAAGAACCTGCATGTAGCGGGCCAGAATAACCAGATCGACGTTCTCTTTGTCGATCAGCTCCAGAATTTGGGCTTCTTGCTGTGGCTTGGTTTCTTTGGTGATCGGGAAATGGTGGAACGGGATCTGCTCGTGCTCAACACGGGCCTGCCATGCGGTGTGATTGGAGGCAACGCCCACCAGATCCATGTTCAACTGACCAGTGGAATTACGATAGAGAAGATCGTTCAGGCAGTGGCCTGTTTTGGACACCAGAATAAGAACACGTGGCTTGACGGTGAGATCGTGGATTTTCCAATCCAAATCGTAGGCAGTCGCAACGGGGCTGAAACCTTCAATAAACTGCTCTTTTGTCATGCCCTCGGGGGCTGTGAAAGACACGCGCATGAAGAAGCGTTTCTCCAGCGGGTCACCAAACTGGGCGCTTTCGCAGATATTACAGTTTTGGGAAGCAATGGAGTTGGCAACTGCGGCCACAATACCTTTCCTGTCACCGCAGGAAAGAGTGAGAACGTAATTCGCTTGGCTGTTCATAATCAGCTCGTATATTCCTTGAATCTTAAGATTGTGCCGGAGAATAGTTACAGTGCCTGCACAATGAAAGAGGCAAAATCCTGAATCTCACGGTTCCTACTATGAAACTTTCTTAGATATTAGTGTCCAGCGGTTTTGGCCCTGCAAAATTATCGTGAAAGTGACGGGATTACTGATAACTGACATCTACAAAAAATAGCCATAGTATTTTGAGTGGTTCAGACGGGAATTTTCAAAATTTAATTAGTAAAAACAACAATATATACAAATTATAACTGGGATAACTTCTTTATTTTTCACTTCAAAATTGACCTGAAAAGACCTACTGCCCTAAGGTTAACTTGATCGGGCATTCTGGCTGAATTTAGTTTCGTGTTTTCCAACATCTGTGAGATCCGCATGTGCTGCGGATGGAGAGTGGTTTTTGTTCAGTTCACTACCATGCTTTCGGGTTCCGCATCTTGCAGGCTCCTGCGCACTCATGGTGGGGGTGAGGGGGGGATTTTTGCTGGCGCTGGCAAGTTGTATGGTTGGACCCAATTTTGAAGATCCGGCACCGCCAGCTGTCGAGGGATATACTCCTGAGAAATTGCAGACAAGAACAGCCTCTACCAATGTGCAGGCAGGTGCTTCCCAACGGTTTAATCCGCAGATGGATGTTCCGGGGAAATGGTGGGAGCTGTTTCAGTCCAAGCCCTTGAATAAGTTGGTGGAGCTCGCCATTGCCAATAGCCCGGACTTAGCGGCTGCTGAGGCGGCGCTCATTAATGCGCAGCAGTTGGCTCTCGCTGATGGGGGTTCGTTGTTTCCCACCTTAACGGGAACTTTTTCTGCGCAAAGACAGAAGTATGCCTTTCAAAGTTACTCGGGCACCATAGATGGCTTCGACTTTAGCATCAGCCCTTTCTATACTATTTATGAAGCGTCTGTATCAGTCTCTTATATGTTGGATGTGTTTGGCGGTATACGCCGTCAAATTGAAGCGGATGTAGCCGAAATCCAGTATCAGCAATTCCAGGTGGAAGCAGCACACCTGTCTCTCACCACCAATTTGGTGAATGCGGTCGTTCAAGAGGCTTCCCTGCGGGCGCAGATACAAGCAACAAACAAGATTATAGAAACCCAGCGCCGCCAGCTGAATATAATTGAAGGGCAGTTTCAGCTGGGCGGAGCTGCCAAAGGTGATGTTCTTCAGGCCAAAGCGCTTCTGGCAAATACGGAAGCCACATTGCCACCTTTGGAGTTGCAGCTGGACCAGCAAAAGAATGTAATTATTGCGCTGGCCGGATTTTATCCAAGTGAGAAAATTGCACCTGACTTTAGTTTGGGTTCTTTGAAATTGCCTCGAGAACTTCCTTTAAGTGTACCGTCTAATCTGGTTCGGCAAAGGCCCGATGTACGTTCTGCGGAAGCTCAATATTGGCAAGCGGGTGCTTTGGTGGGGGTTGCCATTGCCAACCAGCTTCCACAATTCCAAATTCAGGGGAATATAGGCAGTGATGCCGGGTCCATTGATCAGCTGTTTCATCCCAATACTGGAGTGTGGAGTATTGCTTCCAATACCACTCAGACTATTTTTTCTGGAGGAACTTTATGGCGGCGTAGAAAAGCAGCGGAAGCCACATACTTGCAAACTGCAGAGCAGTACCGTTCAACTGTAGTCTCCGCTTTTCAAAATGTCTCAGATTCCATTCGTGCAGTGCAGATAGATGCTTTGCGTCTGAAAGCGAGCGTCGCTGCAGAGAGGGCGTCCAAAGCGAGCCTTGATCTGGCTCAGCAGCAATATCAATTAGGTGCCATTAATATAAACAGTCTGTTGGATAATGTGACGACCTACCAGCAGTCCAGATTGATCACCATACAGGCACAGGCTCTGCGTTTTGCCGATACCGTTGCTTTGTTTCAAGCTCTGGGAGGAGGGTGGTGGAATAGGGAAATTGCTGCCCCGCTTCGTAAGCCTGAGGGCTTGACCATCTCCTGGGTATTGAAAACAGAAGATACTCCCCCTAACCCCGTGCCCCCTATTCCGCCTCATGCCAGAAAGCAGGTGCCTATTACGCCCCGTCTTCGTGATGCAGGAGGGAGATAATGAAGCGGCATTTAACCCGAAATATGACCATTATGCTGGTTTCGCTGGCCGTTCTTGGTGCTGTACTCTTCGGGTTTAGGTCATTCAAAAATTTCAAAATAGGCCAGGTCCTAAAAACGCATCAAAATCCAGTTGTGACCGTTTCCACCTATAGGGTGAAGGAAAATGACTGGCAGGTGCAGATTTCCGCAGTAGGCAATATGGCTGCAGTCAATGGAACTGCAATTTCTCCGGAACTTGGCGGTACAGTTGTCAAAATTAACTTTCGCTCGGGCCAGGATGTAGAGGTGGGAGACTACCTTCTAGGTATTGATACCAGAGCAGAGATGGCGACCTTGGAGCAGCTGAAAGCGCAACAGGTTCTCGCCCGCCAGACTCTGGACCGAGACTTGAAGCAGGCAAAAATCTCTGCCGTGAGCCAACAAACCATAGATGATGACCGGGCAAATCTGAAGGCGCTCAGTGCGCAGGTTCAGCAGCAGTTGGCTACTATTGCCTACAAAAATGTACGGGCACCATTTTCAGGCCGCCTCGGTATCCGTCAAGTAGATTTGGGGCAATATGTAAATCCTGGTGACGAGATTGTTTATATAAGCCAGATGGATCCGCTTTATGTAGATTTTTATATCGCGCAAAGGCAGATATCTAAAGTGGAACCTGGGGAGATCGTACAGGTTTTGATTGATGCGTTCCCCGATAATAAATTTACCGGAAAAGTACTGGCTCTGGATTCCAATCTTCAGGTGGGAACGGGGAACATCAAGGTGCGGGCACAGGTGCCCAATCCTGATTATGACCTTATTCCAGGCATGTACGCAAATGTGGAAGTAAATGTAGGTAAGCCAGTGAAGAAGATAACGGTGCCGCAAACGGTTCTCTTCTTCAACTCCTATGGTGCAACAGCTTTTCTGGCAGTTGATGAGAATAAAGGTAAGGGAACTCCGAAGTATGTTGCCAAACAGGTTGTTGTTCAAACGGGGCTGACCAGAGGAGACCAAATCGAAGTTCTGTCAGGGCTAAAAACAGGGGACTTGGTGGTTAGTGGCGGGCAATTAAAGCTGCGAAATGGTACGCAGCTAAAAATAAATAACAAGCTTCAACCTCCTGATAATCCAAATCCAAAGCCTATTGAACAGTGAGGCACAGCTATGAATTTCACCGAAGTTTTTGTAAGGCGTCCGGTTCTCTCCTCTGTGATTAGTCTCATGATTTTGGCGATTGGATTGCGAGCTGCATTAACTCTGCCTATTCTTGAGTTTCCTAAAACCAGTAATGCTATTATTACTATATCTACCACGTACTACGGTGCCAGTGCCGAAATTATGGCGGGGTTTATTACGACGCCGCTGGAAGCCTCCATTTCTCAAGTGGTGGGGATTGATTATATTACATCCACCAGTACCGCTGGTCTTAGTACTATCATAATCAATCTTGAGTTGAATTACGATGTAGATGCCGCCTTGACGGAGGTGATTACAAAGATAAATGCGGTCCAGAACCAACTCCCAGTAGAATCCCAATTACCTGTTCTGACAATCTCAATTGGAAATACACTAGACGCCATGTATCTGGGCTTCATCAGTGACGAGCTAGAGCAAAATCAGGTTACCGATTTTATTATCCGTACAGCTCAACCCGCAATTCAGGCGGTTCAGGGTGTCCAGTCGACAGAAATATTGGGCGGGTCAACCTTCGCAGTTCGTGTCTGGCTGGATCCGCGCAAATTGGCGGCCTTTGAGATTACCGGCGCGCAAGTTTCTCAAGCCCTGCAGAGTAATGACTACATTGCAGCAATAGGCCAGACCAAAGGGGAGATGGTACAAGTTACGTTAACCGCCAATGCGAATCTTGATAATATCCCTGATTTTCAACGTTTGATTATTGCTCAAAAGGATGGCGCGGTTATTCGTCTTGAGGATGTTGGCGAAGTGGTGATGGGGGCTGAAAACTACGAGAGCTCTGTTTACTTCAACAACCGCTTGTCTGTTTATCTCGGCGTAAAAGCAGCGCCGGGGGCTAACCTTCTCAATCTTACAGCTGGTGTTCGAGGCGTACTGCCGGGAATGCGGGATGTCGCGCCCCCCGGAATGGATATCTACGTGGTGTATGATTCCAGTGGCTTTGTGAACTCCTCTATCACGGAGGTTATGGTAACTTTGGTGGAGGCCATTGGAATTGTGACTTTGGTGGTCTTTCTGTTCATTGGGTCGCCGCGTACAGTCGTTATTCCGGTTATTGCCATCCCTCTGTCGCTAATTGGTGCCTTCATATTCATGCTGCTTTTGGGATTTTCTATAAATCTGCTTACATTGCTTGCACTGGTCTTGGGCATTGGGCTCGTGGTGGATGACGCCATCATTGTTGTCGAAGATGTGAACCGGCACATTTCAGAGGGTAAAACGCCGTTTCAAGCAGCCATTAGTGCTGGGAATGATTTAGGTAGACCAATTCTTGCCATGACTGTTGTGCTAATTTCTGTTTATGTTCCCATAGGTTTTCAGGGGGGGCTTACGGGTGCACTGTTTACCGAGTTTGCCTTTACTTTAGTAGGGGCCGTGACAATTTCCGCCATTGTTGCGCTCACGCTTACCCCGATGCTCAGCTCTCGTATTTTGAGGCCTATCGATAAAGATAACCCCAAGTGGGATGATAAGCTGACAGAGGTTATTGACAGGAACTTCAATAAGTTTCGAGATTACTATCTTAGAAAACTGGATCAAAGTCTGGATAACAAGCCGGTCGTTTTAACTTTCGCGCTGATTATTCTCTCATCCATTGGGGTCTTGTATATGACCTCGGACAGTGAGCTTGCCCCTTCGGAAGATCAGGGGCTTGTGATGTATCAGGCAACGCCATCCCCCAATGCAACGATCACCCAAAAAGACCTGTATTCGGAACCAATCTACAATATTTCAGAGACATTTCCTGAAGTCATCCAGATGTTTCAAAACAACCTGTCCTCGTCGATGTTTGGGGGCGTACTCCTGAAGCCGTGGGATGAGAGGACAAGAAGTGCCACTCAAATTCAACGGATCATGCAAAAAGAGTATGATAGCGTTGCGGGGTTGCAAATTGTGGTTTTCCAGAACCCTCCGCTTCCTGGCAGTAGCGGACTTCCAGTACAGTTTGTGATCAAGTCTACTCAAGATATTGCAGAAGTGAACAAGGTCGGGACCGCGTTTTTGGAACTTGCAAAAGCAACGGGCATGTTTGCTTATGTTGACAAGGACTTGAAGATTGACCAGCCACAAGCAAAGCTGGTTATTGATCGGGACCGGGCAGCTGAGCTTGGCTTGACTATGCAGGATGTGGGGCAGACCGTAGGCGCATTGCTCGGTGGTGGCTATGTGAACTACTTCGACTTTATGGGACGCTCATATCAGGTTATTCCTCAAGTATTCCAATATGATCGCCTGAATTCCGATCAGCTTTTAAATATTCACCTGACCACAAGCAATGGTGCCACGGTTCCTTTGAGCTCTGTTGCAAAATTCGAAAACATTGTGGTCCCGGAATTTATTCCACATTTTCAGCAGCTGAACTCGGTCACTATTTCCGGCGTTCCTGCTCCAGGTGTCAGCCAGTCTACAGTTTTGAACCGGTTAAATGCCTTAGCTAAAGATAATCTGCCCCTTGGCTACCAAGTGGACTATGGGCAGCTGTCGCGCCAGTACGAAAAGGAAAGTGGCGGTTTCATTACCACCTTTGCCTTTGCGCTACTGGTGATTTTTCTAACTCTTGCAGCCCAGTTTGAAAGCTTCAGGGATCCTCTGATCATTCTCGTCTCGGTTCCCATGTCCATCGCGGGGGCATTGTTCTTTATTAATCTTGGTATCGGTGGGGCCACGATTAACATCTATACGCAAGTGGGGCTCATTACGCTTATGGGGTTAATCAGTAAACATGGGATCTTAATTGTGGAGGTGGCACGGGAGCTGCAAGAGCAGGGGCATGACAAACGGTCCGCAGTGATTGGATCACTGAAAATCCGCGTCCGCCCCATCTTGATGACAACAGCTGCGATGGTACTGGGTGTTGTTCCATTGGTAACAGCTTCCGGGGCAGGTGCAGCGTCGCGCTATAATATGGGGTTGGTTATTTCGACAGGCCTGTCTATCGGCACACTTTTCACCATGTTTGTTGTTCCTTGCGTCTATATGCTTCTGGCAACAGAGCGGACGGAGAAGGAGGCAGAAGGAAAAACAGAAGCCGTTTAGATACTTTTTTGCGGTAAGTACTCGCCTGCATTAGGGAAAATCATAGAGATTAGGGGATGCGTCAGTGCCGAACGCTCGTAGAACGCGTGCTTATTTGGCGGAAAAAGCGAATTTTTCAGGGATCTGTGGAACAATACCACTTTTCTCACAGGGAAATGAAAAGAGGCGCTTGCCATCCCAAATCTAGATAGCTATATAAGCGCCACCAAGACGTTGGGGTGTGGCCAAGTGGTAAGGCATCGGTTTTTGGTATCGTGTATCGTAGGTTCGAATCCTACCACCCCAGCCATTTTTCCAGTAAAATTTAATTTTTGATTATAAGATGAGCACCTTGGGTGAGTTGCAGCTCGCCTCTAAAGAGATTGTGTCGAACTTATTGCTAAGTATTGTCCTCACTCTCTCCCCGTAGACAATAAATCTGACTGATTACTATCTCTTGAAACGTAGTTTGTCTGGGTGATGTACCTAATGCCACTCGTGTTTTTATAAAAGTACCTCGCTACTTTAACTTATTGTTGCTGCATATCAATATCGGAAGAAATGGCATCTGCTTTTCGTTGAAGCGCTCTAATACTAATTGACTGTGATTTTTTTATTAAAAAAATAACTAATGGTTGAAACTGCAAAGTGGTCTGGTAACCATTACGTAAACTGATTTACAGGATATGTGGTAATTTGATGCGTAATAATTTCCAAGCAAAATTATATTCCAAGCCTTTCAACAGTTCTCGGCTTTTATCTGTGACTGCCTTAGCAGGAAGTCTGGTTACTTTTTCAGTGATATCCGTCCCCTATGCAAAAGCAGATGACGGATATCAAGTGATTGAAGTGAGCGAAGATGCTTCTGTTAATGGAGCAACAGGTGGAACACTTGGAGCGTCGTTAAATGTAGATGAAATCTACATCTGGTCGGAAAACGGAGCGACTCTAAGTCTTGAAGAGGAAGGACACGTAGAGACCTACTGGGCGCAAATTGGTGCGACTGCAGATACGGTTGGTGTACTCTCTGTCTCAGGGATGTGGTCCCATTTCCATACTGAAAATCTAGTCGTCGGTGGTGAAGGGGATGGAGAAGTCTCGATTGAAGATCGTGGCTATGTGCGGACCGGCGCTCTTACGGTAGGTGAATCCCTAGGTTCAGCAGGGTCTATCTCGGTTTCTGGTGAATCTGCAATGTTTGTAGACAGTATGGCAAAAGTCGGACTTGCCGGCAGTGCCTCTCTTAAAGTTGAAGCAGGCGGTCTTGCCGTTTTTGAGCATCTATCGCTAGGGAGTTCTGAAGAGAATGGCGGGCGTGTCGAAGTACTTGTGCAAGGGGAAGAAACATCTCTTGATGCAAATACACTTGAGGTAAATGGGCCAGAAACTACGATCATTGTTAGTGATAGAGCGCATCTTTATACTTCAAATGCCCATCTTTTCAGTGGATCTATTAGTCTAGAGGGTGCTGGAACGGAACTTCAAGCGGGTCAAATGCTTGTTGGGGAGCAGCAGGGGGCAGCAGGAGTTGTAAGAATATCTGAAGGGACTGCTCTCATTGGTAAACTGGCCATTGGTGGAGAGGTTGATACTGGTTCTGGTTTGACTGGTGGTACGGGTACGGTTTCGATCGAAAATGGAGGGGAAGTATACTCAGTTGCTGCAGTTATTGGTGAAGGAAATGGTGCAATTGGTACGGCCACGATCACTGGAGAGAACAGCAGCTGGGAGTTAGCAGATGTTTCGAAAATCGAAGACAGCGTTGACTACCTTGTAGAGGATCTTTCAGAACTGGATCTGGATCGCTCTTTAGAAGGGGGGCTTTATGTGGGACTCTCTGAAGGTGCTACGGGAACTGTCAACGTAGTAGGAGGATCACTTTCTACGCATTTTGGTTATATAGGAGGTCAGACCGACTGGAACCAGTATGATGTTGGCGGTACTGGCACAGTTAACATTACCGGTGAGACTGGTAGCTGGAAAAATTCACAGGATCTTATCGTCGGATCAACGGGGTCTGGTACCCTCAATATTGTGGATGGTGGCACCGTTGAAACCAACACCTTAAATATTGGCTTTGGCGAATATGCTACAGGTAATGTTCTCGTAGATGGTGCTGGGTCATCTTTAAGCAGCTTAGAGGGCATCACTTTAGGGGCCTACGGCGATGCGCAGCTAGATATCAGAAATGGTGGTGCAGTTGCCACTTCGCGCCTCACATTATGGGCTGGTGACAGCAATACAAGCACTATTCATATTAAAGGTGCAGGAAGCACCCTAAATGTAATAAGCAATAATGGGTATTTGAGTTACTTTGGGGTAGGTAGTGCCGGCAATGCGTCAGTTGTTCTAAGCGAAGGTGCTTCTGTTAGTGCGGAATATCTTCAGCTTATTTCAAAAAGGGGCGGGAGTCCGCTTGTTTCCATCAACAGTGGCAGTCAATTTTCTACCAAGTATACTGTTATTGGAGATGAGGTATGGCGTGAAAATGATCTGAAAGGCACTGGTAAAGTTGAAGTTACAGGTGCAGGCTCTATTTTGTCAGCCAACTTGAAAATGGGCATTGGCGTCCAGGGAAAGGGGGCTTTAACAATCACGGACGGCGGATCTGTTACCGCAGGTAGTGTTCATATCGGGGTTGAGTCTAATGCATATGGCGATGTCGTTGTATCAGGTGTAGAATCTACTCTTACAGTCGGGAGCAACGATAAGGGAGAAACCAGCTCTTCCAATAGTTCGGGCACTCTAACAATTGGAAGAAGTGGCGAAGGGACCCTGATAATTAGCGATGGTGCTACGGTGTCAGTTGCAGAAGGTCAAGGTAGTGTCATCCTTGCGGAAGAGGAGGGCTCCAAAGGCACAATCAATATTGGTGCAGCCAAGGGGGAAGAGGCTGTTGCCGCTGGTAACTTGAATGCTGGCGAGGTGGTGTTTGGAGCAGGTGAGGGCTTGCTTGTATTCAACCACACCAACACCGATTACCAGTTTAATGCTGATTTGGTTGGGGAAAATGTTGCGGTTGAATTTCTCTCAGGTGAGACCGCTTTGAGTGGTGATAACAGCGATGTAAGCGCCACTATTGAATCTGGGTCGACTTTGTCTGTAAATGGAAAACTGGGCGAGATCGAAGTTCTTGCTGAGGGCGTGCTTGGTGGTTCTGGACTTGTAGAGTCTCTTACAGTGCAAAGCGGTGGCCGGGTTGCCCCGGGTAACTCCATTGGCACACTTCGGGTTACCGGGAATACTTCATTTGGTGATGGTACTTACTTTGATGTCGAGATCGATGAAGCGGGTAACAGCGATCTTCTCGATGCGACAGGGGCCGTCACAATCGGCAGCAATGTTACAGTGAGTGTGACGCCTGAAGATGGAAATACAGCGGGTATTGGTTATACTGATGGACAGCGATATACGCTTATCGAAGCAGATGGTGGTATAACAGGTACTTTTGATAGTCTTATAAGTGACTTGTACTTCTTTGATGCGTCTTTGGCATATGATACCAATAAGGTTTATATGGATCTTGCGCGTAACGGCTTGATCTTCGCAAGTTCGGCTCAAACGGTAAACCAGCGTGCGGTTGCTGTGAACCTTGATGAAATTGGGTTAGGAACACTCCATACAACTATTTTGGGCCTTTCCGAAGAAGCGACTAGAGATGCTTATGATGCTCTTTCCGGGGATATCTACGCCTCAGTCAACAACGTTCTTTTGGAAGACAGCCGCTTCCTGCGCTCTGCTATTCTTGAAAATAGTAATTCTGGTGCAAGACAGGTGTGGGCTGAGGCTTATGGTGCTTGGGGAGATTGGGACAGTGACGGGAATGCAGGCGGTGTAAGCCGCAACACTGGTGGCTTTATCGCAGGTATTGATGCGCCGTTTGCAGAAAATTTCAGTGCTGGTTTGGCAGCTGGTTATGGCCATGCCTCCATTGATGGGGATGACGCGTCTTCTGCTTCCGTTGATGCTTACCATATTGGTGCATATGGCGGAGCACGTTTTGGTGCTACGAACCTGAAAGCGGGTCTGGCTTATACTCATAACGAGATCGACAGTGATCGGGATGTGCGCTTTGGAACATTTTCTGATGATCTTTCTGCGGACTATGATGCGGGTGTATTCCAGATCTTCTCCGAAGCCGGTTATGAGTTTGAAACTGGCTTTGTAACGCTAACACCGTTTGCTGGTCTGGCTTATGTGAATGTGCACAGCGATGGCTTTACCGAGCGCGGCGGTGAAGCTGCTTTGAGAGTGAAGTCAGAATCCGAGGGTTCTGCTGTTACGAATATTGGTCTTCGTATCAACAAAGCTTTTGAGATGTCTTTTGCAAAAGTTGCGGTTAATGGTTCTGTCGCTTGGCAGCACGTTTACGAAGATGATGGCTTCTCATCACACAACGCTTTCGCTGGTGGCAGTAGCTTCACGGTGAGCGGCGTTCCTGCTGGTCAAGACAGCGCTGTTTTGGATGCGGGCATCTCCGTAATGTTCTCCGAAAACGTGAGCCTTGGCTTGTCCTATGATGGACTGCTTTCCAACGATGTTCAGGACCACAGCCTGCAAGCCTCTTTGAAAGCGAAGTTCTGATAGGCTGGTATAAGGTTTAGTGACTATTGAAAATATAGCCGCCGGTGTAAGTTTGCACCGGCGGTTTTTATGATTTAAAGAGTTAAAGTGCCCACTTAATGACGCTTTGGGCGCATTGGTCGGCGAGGTTGTTGAGCATTCTGTTCGCGTATTTTACGCCGCCTTCTTCAAAACGTTTAATGTTTGAATCTGGTCTCTTGGTGCCCTGTATGCATGTTTTTGAGGCAAGGATATCACCGGTCTTTGCGTCAATTAGGCTAACTCTTGCTTCATACGATTGTTTGATTTGAAGACCGCCGATGGCTAGGTTGCTACCTACCATTAAGCCTTGGTTGTCGACTGTTAAAACATCGAGAATGAGGCCATTATAGCCAGCGGTTTTGGCGTTGTTGGTGAGTGCCTTAGCTCGTTTTTTTGTGTCGATGTTGTTTAAGGAAGCGCCTTTGATCGGCCTTGCGCGCCGCATCTTGTAGTTGGAGACAAGGTGCCCGCTGACGTACTTAGCGGTTGTCTTACTTGGGTCAATGGTGGGCTCTGGAGCGTTCAGGACCCGATCATAAGCGCCTGATGCTTTTTTAACACCGTGATCAATGGCCGCAACCACGAGTGTTGCCGCAAGGCCAGCAATTGGGTTCGGCGAGGTGACGACTGTTGGTGTACTATTTTTAACCAGCCGATAATTTTTTTGCGTGTTGGACGCTATCGCCAGCTGGCGGCCATAAAGAAGGCTTTCTGTTTCAGGTTGGAGCTTAATCGTTCTGGCGCAGCCTGCCAGCAACAGCATCGCGGTGACCGCGATAATCGCTTTTTTAAAATTCAACTGTGTGTCCCCCAAGGAATAAACTGCCTCCAAGTTTCATTGGCCAGACAGGTACTCCTTTTGAATTTTCAAAAAGGCTCAGTGTGGCTGATGAAACGCAAAATCCAGTGGTATGGCTGGGAGGCGTAATCGAAGGGGGTTCTATAAAGATTATTAATAAAATTTAACATAGCGAAATGACGTAGGAGAGATGTATTCCACCTTTAATGAATCTTAGGTTGAAGTGGTTCTATAAGACATTTTTTAATAAGTATTTTGTTGGAAATATTTACGCTTTATCTGTTGAATGCTGCGTTTTGTTGATAAAATGAGCGCGCGGAACTGGTTTGGTAGGCTTCAAAGATGGGTCCCTGCCTCTAATCTAAAACGCGTCCTGTTTTTCCTAGCAAAATTTCAGAGTTTATCATGGATCATAGTTTCGTTCTCTTTGTAACTCTTCCGGTTAAACCGGAATGCTTCGAGGAGGCCAAAGCGGCAATATTGGGTGTTTTGGAGCAAACGCGGGCGGAGGTGGGATGCCTGCGTTTTATGGTCCATGAGGAAGATGGAAAGCTATTTTGCTACGAACATTGGAAGGACAAAGCTGCCCATGAGCGGCACCGGTGCCAACCCTATATGGCTCCGGTTCTAGATGGATTCCAGAAGTGGTTGGAAAGACGTTTGGATGTAACTGTCATGAGGTTTGTGGCTTGAAGCAGTGTGCGGTTTATAGAAAGACTTCACTGCTTTAACTCTTTGTCTACGAGTATCTTTATCTAAAACTCGGTATCTACTTTTCGAAGGTACGCTGTAAAGCTGTAACGTGATTTTCAACACCGAGATATTTAAATATTTTAAAATTTGATTGAAACCTTGGAAATAGCTGTTAGTCAGTCACGCTGAATTTATGAATAGCAATTTCAGGGGAATTATGGGCAAACCAATTTTTGAAGATATGTTTTCGTTTTCTGGCCGCAGAAACAGGATGAGTTATTTCCTGTACTCTCTTGCTATTCTGATTGTGCCCCTTTTTGTCGTGTTTGTAGGGGGAATGTTGTTGGGCGGCTTGGGGGTGATGTTTGAAAGTCTGGTTGATACTGGAGGCATCTTTTTTGTTGTAGTATTTCTTCCCCTATTTGTGATTTTATTTGCTATAGCTGTGTCTAGCATTGCCGTTCAAACTCAAAGGGTTCGTGATTTTGGCTGGAGCGGCTGGACTGTTTTAATAACGCTTATTCCTTATGTCGGATGGCTTTTTAGCCTTGCAATTCTGCTCGTTCCTGGAACTGAGGGAGAAAACAGATACGGTCCGAGCCCGAAAGAGCTGTAGATCTATCCTTTTTCTTTTGAGCATGATAGCTCATGAGCCGCTTTTCATTCTGTGGAAGGCGGCTTTTTTATCTGAAAACGGATTACCATTATGCTGCAGGAAATAGATGAATATCGCCTTCTAGCTCAAGTGCCAAATGTTGAAGATTATTTGCGTATTCGCCAAAACGCTGGCTTGAGTGCGTTTGGGGAAAAAGCTGCTGAACTTGGATTGAAGGGAACGCTGTTTGCTGTATCGGTTTTCCATCGTGATCAGGTCATTGGCATGGGGCGTATTGTGGGAGATGGTGGCTGCTTTTTTCAGGTGGTTGATATCGCTGTGGAACCTGAACATCAGGGAAAGGGTCTCGGCAAGCAAATCATGGATGCTTTGATGGAATATTTGAGTGAAATCCCTCATCGGCCTGCCTATGTGAGCTTGATGGCCGATGTGCCCGCCAACACGTTTTATGAGCGTTACGGGTTTAAGGAAACGGCGCCCAAGAGCGTTGGAATGGCTCAGTTTCTCCGCTGAAGCAATACTAGCGGTTATACGTCCTCGTCGGGGTAGGGTAGGTTCTCCAGATTTACATTGATATAGTCTGGCTCTGGTGTGTGAGGGAACCGGATGGCAAGGATGGTGCTTCTTTGTTGTGTGAGAGCCTTCACAGCCCTGTGCATGCCATCCATCAGCCGTCCGTTCTGACATAGGATGATCGGGTGCTTGAGATCCGTCTGCGCAACAAGAGCTATGTGAGCAGCAATAGCGCGCGGTGTTGGCAAAGACTTTCCATCGTCATACCACCAGTTTTCATCAAGTTCGGTGATTTCGCTCAAGGGCAGATGGAAAGCCCTGAGATTTTTTGATTTGCGGACCAGTTGATGAACATCCCATACGTAGAGGTCCGCTCCAATTTTTCGGGAGTGATACTGTTTTCTCATAGCTCTTTGTACCCGAAACCGTGCAGAATGAATGGGCGGAAAGATAGTTTTTGCCTCGCGTACTCTGGCAATTTTTACTGTTCACTCAAGCTGCGTTGATCGCAGCCTGTTCGCCCGTCGGGGTTTGTAAGGTTCTCGTTACATTGGCGGTGAAGCAATAGCCGATGCCGTGGATGGTTTTGATGTAGATAGGGTTGGACGGGTCCGGCTCGATTTTTTTGCGCAGGCGCATCACATGCACATCAATGGTCCGATCGCCGGGGTAAGCCTCGCGTCCGCGGGCATTGTCCAGTAACTGGTTGCGGTTGAGAACTGTGTGCGGATGTTTGACCATAGTGTAAAGCAGGTCGAACTCGGTTGTGGTGATGGGCATGTCATGGGAGGTATCTTGCTCGCGCAAGGTCCTGTCCCGCGTATTCAGAAGCCAATTGCCAAATTGAAGTAAGGGAACGGTTTCGGTGGTTTCTTTCTCCACCAGAGGCTCCACCTTGCACCGGCGCAGCACCGATTTGATGCGGGCAAGCAGTTCTCGCGCTTCAAAGGGCTTGGCCATGTAATCATCTGCGCCAAATTCCAGCCCCACAACGCGGTCAAACGGGTCGTCCCGTCCGCTGAGCACTACAATAGGCAGATTGGATTTTGCGCGAATATCCCTTGTGACTTCAAACCCGTCTTTATCCGGCAGGCCGATGTCGAGAATGCACAGGTCCACCTTGTTCTTTTGCAGGATACGATCCATTTCCGAAGCACTGGCAGCGCAGGAAACTATATAGTTCTGCTTGACCAGATAGCGCTCCAGATATGAGGTGATTTGCGGGTCATCATCCACAATTAGAATATGATCCTGCCCCATGCGCCTGCTGCCTTCCAATGAACCAATTTAAACGAGAAAAATGGCGTGCCGCCAAAATGTGGTTGGGTGCGTTTAGCACAAACACCCTAGGGTTAAAATACTATCAAACCTTGATTTGGATCAAATCCACCTGATAGCAGGTGGGTCATGAAGGGCGGATGCTGGTCAAGCTGACTTGCTGCGGATGTAGCCCTGCGCAGAGAGGGTGTTACTTGAAACAGAAAGAACGGGTAATGAACTGGAGCTTGAAGGCTCGCGGGATTGGCATTTCCAGTGCACTTCTTCTTGTGGCCATTGTTGTTGCCGCGCTGTATTTGGGGCATGAAACCACCAAGAAATTCAGCGAGATGAAGGAAAGCTGGCTTGCCTACACGGTGGAGACTGAGCACAAGGGCGTTTTGATCAGCGAGCTTTATGGCCACTTTGGCTATGGCGGCATGATCCATAACTTCAAAAACTACGTGCTGCGGCAGGACGGTGTGTACCGGAAGGGTTTTGAGAGCAGTTACAAAGGTGTCATGCGCACGCTGAATTACTACGGCGCTGACCAGACGAATGCGCTTGAAAAGGAAGCTATTGCCCAGATCAAATTGGTAGCGCAGGCCTATGCGCTGAAAATTCCCGTGATTGAACATAGTATTCGCGAAGGTTTGAGTGCTGAGGAAACTGATCGGCTGGTGCGTGTGGATGACAGTGCGGCCTTTTCTGCTTTAACCGCTCTTGAACATAACTGGCGGGAGAGGCGCAACAGCAATCTACAGGGCATTGTTTCCGCCATTAGTGAAGGGGAGTCTCTGGTTCGCACTGTTTCCTTTATCTTAGTGGTGTTGGTGGTCGCCGCATTTGTGCTGATGGTGCTGATGCATACGCTTGTTTCCAGCGCGCTTGCTGCAACAGAACGGCTCAAGCGTGAGTTGGGAGAACGCAAAAGGGCCCAGGATGCGGAAAAGCGGCTAGCGCGGGCCGTTGAACAAAGCCCGACAACAATTTTCATCACCGATGTAAAAGGCTGCATTGCATATGTGAACCGCAAGTTCGTTGAGCTGACCGGTTATAGTAAGGAAGAGGCCTGTGGGAATACTCCGCGGCTGTTGAAATCCGGCCATACTCCAGACGACACTTATGCCGAAATTTGGCGGAGCCTGCGTGATGGCAAGGACTGGAGTGGCGTTTTCCAAAACAAGAAGAAAAACGGTGATCTTTACTGGGTCGCAACCTCCATTCTTCCGCTTCTGGATGAAGAAGGGCAGGTGATCAACTACATCGGTATTGGTGAGGATGTCACCGAAAAAAAACTGGCCCGTGAACAAATTGCCCGCGCTCAGAAAATGGAAGCGGTTGCTTTATTAGCTGGCGGTGTGGCCCATGATTTCAACAATGTTTTGATGACGATTATGGGAAATATCCAGCTGGCCCGCATGGGATTGGAAGACGGAGACCCTCAAGAGGAAATTGACGAGTCCCTTGGTCATGTGGAGATTGCCTCCAAACGGGCACAGGGGCTTATTCGTCAGTTGCTCACCTTTGCCAGAAAACAACCAACGCGCACGCGCAGCCTGAACCTGAATGATGAAGTGGAAGGCATTTTGGCCTTGTTGCGTGCCTCCATTCCGTCCAATGTTCGCCTCACTATGACCAGCGACTGTAAGGACGGGCTTATTGATGCAGACCCGACTGTGCTGCACCAGATTGTTTTGAATCTGGCTCGCAACGCGGCAGAGGCGTTCAGTGGTGAAGCGGGCAAAATTACCATTCATCTGGCGCGTGTGTCTTCCAATGAGCACAAAGGTAAGTCCGACCTGCGTTTGCAGGTGTGTGACGATGGGCCGGGCATGTCCGAGCATGTTGCGTCCAAGGTTTTTGATCCGTTTTTCTCCACCAAACCGGTGGGCAAAGGAACGGGGCTGGGCCTTGCTGTGGTGCGCAACTCGGTGGAAGACCTGAATGGCACAGTGACGCTGAACACAGCACCGGGAGCTGGAACCGTATTTGAGCTAGAGTTTCCCGAGCTGCAAAATGCCAGTGTGGAACGCCCGGCGGAGAAAGCCATTGCCACCGGACGCGAAAGCATTTTGCTGGTGGATGATGAAGAGGATGTGCTCTCGGTGATCCGGCGGATTTTGCAACGCCTCGGCTATCAGGTGGAGGCCTATAGTGATCCATTGCTGGCAAAGGCCGCTTTCAAAGCCGCACCCGACAAATACGCGGGATTATTTGTAGATTTTATGATGCCGGAAATGAGCGGACCGGAGTTGATTGAAGCCCTGCGCAAAGTTCGCCCCTCTCTACCCGTTGTGCTGTGCAGTGCATATCGGGCAGAGGCAGAAGCGCGCGGGGATCTGGAAAACGTATTCCACCTTGATAAGCCGGTGGAAGTAGCAGAACTATCCCGCGTTCTACGGCTCTCACTGGATGCGCGCAAAACGGCGGCATAAGTGTACAGCCAGCAGGTATTGCAGCCGCTTACAATACCTGCTGGCCGAGCTTCAATCTGCGTGAGCAATTTGTTTCGTATCAAGTACGCCAAGGGTGCTCGCTTTTTCAAGCCACTGGGCTCTTTGGTCATCGCTGGAGCTGACCACTGGGGAGAACAGATTGAAATCGTTTTGCTCAAAACCGATGTAGTCCAAAATCTGATTTTTCATGACCTTATGATGGGCAGAGTCATAAGGGCCTTCAAAGAATTCTTGTGCGGTATCTGCGGTGAGCAGGATACGGGCGGAGCGCCCTTTCAGATGCTGGGTAGGGACTTCCGTGTTTCCATCGAAACTGAAAGCAAAGCCGGGAAGCAGGGATCTATCGAGAAGTGACTTCATCTTCCCCGGCATTCCGCCCCACCATAGTGGGTAGACGCTGGTCCAGTGATCGCACCACTTCAAATTCTCCTGAAACTGCAAGATATCCTCTTCCAGCGGTGCCTTCGAAGAGAAATCGCCTGTTACAAGATTTGGCTCAAACACCATATCTTTCACATGCATCACCCGCACGTCAGCGCCGTGTTTTCTGGCGGCGTCAACATAAGCCTGTGCCAGTGCCTGACCAAACCGGCCTTCACCCATGTGAGCGGATAGAACGAATATTTTTTTCATTATTTCAACCTCAAAATTGACTGCGGTCATTTTGTTAGATTGAAAAATGACCGCAGTCAATTAATTTTTTGACCATAGTCACTTTAGTGAATTAAAAGGAATGCGATGTTACAGGCCACACAAAAACGCGCCCAGAAAACCAGAGAGCGAATTCTGGAGGCGGCCACCTCCATGTTTGAAGCAGACGACTTTGACAATGTGAGTACGGAATCTATTGCGGAGAGTGCAAACGTCTCCAAGGGGACAATCTTCGCGCACTTTTCTGACAAGCTTGGTCTGCTGGCGGAAATTGGCCTTAGAGATCTCAATGAACGCTTGGACGAGCTGGAGGCCAGAGCTTTAGCGGTGGAACCTGACAGTGATGTGCAAGAAGAGATCATCACCGTTATTTCGAAGTTCTTGAATTACTTTGAAAAGCAGCCGCACTTCCTGCGCTTGTTCATTGATGAAGCGGGATGGAAAAGAAGTGATCGGGCAGACCTGTTTGATACAGTTGTTGTGCGCCAGCAAAAGCTTTTGACCGCGTGGGTTGAGCTGGGGCAGCGCAGAGACGTCATCAGATCGGCTGATCCATGTATTTTGGGCAGTGCCCTGCGGGCTTTCCTATTGCACGTTGCTATTGGCCGAGTGTGCGGTGAGAGCACGTGTGAGGCGGACCAGATGGCTCAACTGCGCGAACTGGTGGAAGTGCTGCTTTAGGGCTGAGTAGCTTGGGCCAATATCCGTCTAAGGAAAAGCACCCTAATGACTGCGCCACAGGGTGCTTTGCGTGCGTGATCTTCTAGTTGCAGTTGATGGTTGTTTTCTCGTCCAAGACATAAGGCTCCGCGTGGGCCCATTGGCGCGTGAAGTCATCGGCAGGCAAAAGGGCAGAGCCATCTTCTTTCAGTTCGAAAACGAAAGCGCCATTTGAATTTACGTGTACCAGATTGTCTTTGACAGTGTAGGTTCTGTTGGTCATGAAACCATCTTCACCAACTGCGCCCGTTCCATCTCCACAAAAGCCGAAGCTTTTCACAAAACCTTCAGTGTTTGTGAAAACGCCTTTGACGCTGCCAAGCTCAAGTGCTTGAGCGGATGTGAGAGAGCCGAGAGTGGCAACAGCTGTGATAAGTGCTGCTTTTACAAATGGAATACGCATAAAGTCTCTTTCCAGTTAAAGTCACCGGAGCGTCTATGACGTAAATCTTGCGCGAAAGTGAGGTTGGTTGGAAATATATTATCTTATTCCACAGTATTTTGGAGTTTTCTTTTAAAGTGGTGCAGGTGCACACAGCCTGATGATGGGGTGATTGTGCTCTTTAAAAAAGGTGGAGAGGGGGCTCTCCACCTGAACTCTAGCGCGTTCTATCGTTAGACGCCCATACGTTTTAAGGTGTCATCCTTGTCGATGATATGGTGCTTGAATGCGCCGACGATGTGCAAAGCAAGGGCTGCCACAACAATGTAGGCAACAACGGAATGCATACCACCTAAGAATTGAGCAGCTTCGGAGCTCAGAGCCACTGCATCGCGGCCAGTTCCGTTGCTTGGTACAATGGTGAGACCCAGCAACGACCAGCCACGCCCGCCAGCGATACTTCCCAAAACGCCGGAAAGCGGCATCAGCAGGCTACCGGAGATCAAAACCCATTTCACAACGCGGGAAAGAAGCTTTTCCAAGCTGTTGTGGGTGGGAAGTGAACTGGGCCAACCCTCGGCCACTCGCCACAAAATACGTGCAATAGCAAACATAAGGATAACGGAACCCACTGCCTTGTGCAAAGAGATCAAGGACTTGTCTCCGCTAAAGTCAATGTAATATCCTACGGCGAAAAGGGCCATCATGGTGAGCCCTACAATCCAGTGAAGGCTTCTGGTGATGCCTGAAAGGCGTGGTGAATTTTTGTCCATAACAGTGTCCCGATCCATAACTTTGCCACCGATCCGTGCATGAGGTGACACAAAGCTAACCAAATTTGGGACAGGCTATTTTATGGTCTTATCGAAGTCCAATATAATTGTGTAACGAAATATACCAGTTGTGTTACTTTGAAATAGCGCTGGAACCTTGATAACCTCGGGCGGTAAACACAACCCCGGACAAGCGAAGCGCTGATCCGGGGGTTAGAAAGTGTCAGAGCAGGGGACGCTTGCTTGTGATGTGATGCCTATTTACAGTCGGCGCGAACGTGCAAAGTTGCATTGTGTGCGCCAAATGCGTTTGCCATTCTTATATTATAGGTCCTGTCCAAACTTACCCAATTGCATTTAGAGTTATTGGCCAATATCTTTTGCGCCAGTTTTGCCCGCTCACTCACTGACAGTTTCAGTTTAGGGCCACAGAAGCCTTTTTCGATTGCATCATAGGTGCAACTTGCAAGCCGGCCCGCTCGCGTTTTGTAAACTTGTCCGGTGTGAATGTATTTTTTAACAAAAGCGAGGTCCAATTTGAGGTGTGCTGCCTCCCGTTCCCAATCCTCTTCTGTGATCTTCGCACCGGCATAGGGCTTTGCGTAGTAAAACGAAAACAGCAGTGGGGTGAGTCTGTCCTTCGGAACAGGCTTCATTTCCGGAATGATCATCCAGTTAACTTTATAGGAACCGAGTGTTTCCTCTCCCATTTGCTGAACATTCCCAGAGCCAATGCTGCCGCAAGCGGAAAGGAGAACAAGGGAGAAAAGGGAGAGAACTAGCTTTAAGCGCATAGAGTTTTCCAAGCGAGTGTCGAGGTAAATATTGTTTTTGGGGTTTGAAGCTCACCTGATAGAGGAGCTTGATTGGAAACACCAAGGTATCCCACCTAAAGTCAGAGGCACCTCAGGTAAAGCAACGCCTGATTGATCATCCCAACTTTGTTACGGTCTATTAATCTTTCTGGTGCGCGTAAATCTAGGTAATTTCTTAGAGAACAGATAGGTTTAAGAGACTGGATTCCGGCTCGGAGGCCGGAATGACGCCGGAGTAAGTTGAGTTGGTATCGGCTCAAAACGCGGACCTCCAACTTCTTTGCACCGTCATTCCGGGCAAGCGGAGCGCAGATCCGGAATCCGGAAGGGAAGGGGATATTGCTACCTGTGGTTTGCCTATGCGGTATAAATCGCGTTAGAATTTGGATGTTTTAATCAATCAATTTTAGGTGAATCTATGGATAAGCTCGTTTCGGAAAAGCCAGACACTTTTAGTGATATTTGGGAAGGTGATCTTCTTGAATGCAGGCAGGAAGAAGCGGAGTTTTTGACCAATTTTCTGCTTAGCCAAGCGGAGCGGGTGAACTCTGAAAAGCGTGGGTATGTGCTTAATATCAACGCGGGTTGGGGATTTGGGAAAACCTTTTTTATGGAGCGCTTTCATAGGCACTTGGAAAGCTCAGGCCATCTTGTTGTCTCCATTAATGCTTGGGAGGATGACCACTCGGATGATCCCATGATCGCGGTTATGATGGAATGGATGCCTCTCCCGGCGCATTTCTGCAATACTGAGCAGAGTGTAGCTTTTGGAAAAAGAGGGACGCAACCATGAAGAACCTTGCCGTTGTTGGAGTTGATTTATCAAAGAACGTTTTTCAACTGCATGGAGCCGCTGCAGACGGACATGTCGTGTTTTCAAAGAAGGTTTCTCGTGCGGGTTTTTTGAAGGCTTTGGGTAAGCTGCCAACTTGTCTTGTCGCAATGGAGGCTTGTGCGAGTTCCCATTATTGGGGAAGAGAGGTGGGAAAGCTGGGGCACGAGGTTCGCTTGATTGCGCCGATTTACGTCAAACCCTTTGTTAAGCGCCAGAAAAACGACGCCAACGATGCTTTTGCCATTGCCGAAGCCGCCGCCCGTCCCACCATGCGCTTTGTGGAGGTCAAAAGCGAACTTCAACAGGCCCGTTCGATGGTGTTCCGCACCCGTGAGATTCTGGTGCGCCAGCGAACCCAAATGATTAACGCGCTGCGGGCGCATTTGGCCGAACATGGACTGGTCGTCCCTCATGGCGCGGTCCATGTTGAGAAGCTGAGGCAGCGTCTTGAAGCGGATGGGGGACATCTTCCTGAGATTGTTCATGAAATGGCGAGGTTGTACTTTGAACAGATTGGCGAGCATACGCAAAAGATTAAGGTGCTTGAGAAAAAACTTCAGACATTGGCCAGAAACAGTGGTACGGCAAAAATTCTGCAAACCATTCCCGGGCTCGGCCCAATCACCGCGATAGCGATAGAGGCTTTTGCCCCCGCAATGGCCACGTTCAAGCGCGGGCGGGATTTCGCCGCTTGGCTGGGCCTGGTTCCCAAGCAGCACTCAACGGGGGGCAAAACGCGGCTTGGGAAGACGTCTAAAGCCGGCCAGCGTGATATTCGCAGGCTGCTGATTATTGGCGCGACAACAGTTATTTGGTGGGCCCGCAAAAAAGGCGCGCCCCGGCATCCGTGGCTTGAGGCCTTGCTGGCAAGAAAAGCTCCTCTGGTGGCCGCTGTGGCGCTGGCAAATAAAATGGCGCGAACAGTATGGGCAATGATAACAAAGGGAGAAACCTATCGAGATCCGGCAAGCATGGCTGTGTGAACGTGGCTTGTTTCGTCGGTAAGCCGGGAGGGATTGCAAGGGACATCTGACAGTTAAGGACCCAGGATCACTAAGATCGGATCAGGAAAACCAGTTTGCGACACGGAGCTTTGAGCTCGTGGTTATGATATTGGACCTGATCGGCGCTTATCCATAACGGCCCGCGAGGACAAAATCTTGCAAAAAGGCCTGATACACGTGCGCACTTGATCCCATGGTTTTTACGTCTGAGTAACTCTCGCATTGACTAAGGCATCCATACATGTCGGCAATTCATGGGGTGCTTCAGGAAAATATTTCACTGAATGAAGCGGCTAAGAAGAAGGCGCTAAGTACCTTTAAGGCTGCGGGTGGTGCGTTGCTGTCCATCGCCAAATCAACGGCGAAAACCCAACTTAAAAAATATACAGGCGAAGCCGTTGAAAATATTACCGAGCTGTTTACGGGAGAGGCCGAAGCGGATGAGGGTACACTAGAAAACTCTAAGAGTGAGGCGGGGGCTTCTAAAGATGCGGGAGGCAAGGAGTTTAAGAAAGCTGCTCAAGCTGAGCTTGCAAAGCTGGCCGATAGTCTTTTCAAAGAACATGATGCCAAGAAGCAGACCGTCACAGCCTTCAAGAACAGTGTGGGAAATTTGCTCAACTGCGAACTTAAAGAGGGATCGAAGCCGCCTCTGTTTGTTCTTATTGATGAGCTGGACCGTTGCCGCCCCACTTACGCAATTGAGCTGTTGGAGCGGGTCAAGCACCTGTTCTCTATTCCTGATGTGGTCTTTGTGCTGGCGACAAATACCGAGCAGCTGTGCCACTCCATAAATGCGGTTTACGGCGGGAATTTTGATAGCAAAATCTATCTTCAGCGCTTCTTTGATCAGACTTATACGTTTGAAGAGCCAGAACTGGAAAAGTTCGTAAAAAAAGAGCTGAATCACTATCCGATTAAAGCTATTTCTTGGCCATATGCTGAGAAAAGCCGATTTATCGGTTATGTACTAGATTTACTTGGATCAAATATCAGAGAAGTAAGTCGTATTTTTCCTATATTGCAGGCGATCAGTGATACGTGGCTTGGGCAACAGCCTATAGTTGGCTCATTTATTCTTCCACGTCTTATCGCACATGTAAGGAATATCGAACTTATTGACAACTTATCAATACAACCAAACCCGTTGGCCCCATTGGAAAAAGAAAGAAGCGATGGAGATAGAAAAAGATTAGCAAGGCGATACGGAAGTTTGCTTAAAGACGGAGACTATCGAGATCACTATACTGGGCTTGTAAAATTTTCACCTGACTTAGGAAGCTTACCAGAAAACGATGAAAAAGTTCGTAGTGGTTTCGATCAAGTAGAGCTTCAGGTTATCGACTTGCTATATAACGAGTTATATAGTCGATATTCTGTATTGAATTTTGATAACTCCGTTCCTTCATTTATCTTAGGTTATGACCGCCTCATAAAAACAGCAGGGCGTTTGAACTCGGACCTTTAGCTCCCCCTGTTACAACTCTTTACATTTTAAAACCACTTGTTACGGGACAGGCCGTTCTTCGAAAAATCTGCTTCACATAGGCCGCCTAGATTTCTCTGGTGTTTGATCGGCGCATGATCGCCGGCTCTATAGTCAGAGGAAGAAATTCGATGGCCAGCAAAACCAGATTGCGGCTCGGCATAGTCTCTGCGGTTTCTCTTGCAGCATTAACGGCTGCATCTGTAACCACAGTGGCAACGGCAGGTGAGCCCGGACCTGTTCCTAAAATTGAAGTCGACGCCAAAAAGGCGGCGCTGGGCAAGCGTTTGTTCTTTGATAGCCGACTTTCCGGTGACAATGAGCTGGCCTGCTCAAGCTGTCATATTCCTGAAAAGGGATATACCGACGGTAAGGCCCTCTCCAGTGCTTATGCGGGCTCTGAAGGCTTTCGCAATGTGCCAACATTGATCAACACAGCGCATAAGGCCAGCTGGTTCCATGACGGCCGCCTTGGAACAAACCTCAATGATGTGACCCGCGAATCCATCACCGAGACCTACATCATGAACATGGATATGCGGTTGATGCAGGAGCGCATCAAGCAGGACCCTGTTTATGTAAAGATGTTTAGCGAGGCCGGTTACGGCGAGCCTTCCAACGGCAGCGTGCGCAAGGCTATTCCGGAATATCTAAAGACCCTCACATCCAGAGGTGCACCGTTCGACACAGGCAGCATGAGCAAGTCTGCCAAGGCGGGATATGAGCTGTTTACGGGCAAAGCGGGCTGCGTGAGTTGCCACAGCGGTGATCGCTTCTCAGATGATATGCCGCACAATGTAGGCACCCCAGAAAACCCTGAAATCTTTGCTGACCCTCTGCGCCACATTACTTATGTGACCTTTGCCAAGTTTATGGGCGTTGAGAACTACATGAACATCCGCCGCGATGTGGGCGCTTATGTGCGCGGACACGAAAGTGACAAATCCACCATTGGCACCTTCATCACCCCGACCCTGCGCGAGCTGACCTATACGGCCCCTTACATGCACAACGGCATGTTGAAGACGCTGGAAGATGTGGTGGCCTTTTACAACGCTGGCGGCGGTGAAGACCCCAACAAAGACCCCGCCTTGAAGCCATTGGGCCTTTCTGATGATGAGCAGAAGAACCTTGTGGCCTTCCTGACAAGCCTTTCCGGCGACCCGCTGACCGGCTCTGAATTCGTGGCGGATGAAATTGATACCGATTATCCGGTGATCGAAAACTGGCGTGAAACGAAGAACTGAGGAGGCACATGATGACACATGCACTGTCAAAAATAGGTGGCACAGTTGCCTCTATCGCAGCCCTTGCCGCGGTTCTTGGCTCCGGTGTTTGTCTGCCGGTGATGGCAGCTGGCCAAAGCAAAACCATGCAGCTGGAAAGCCTGATCCAAGGCGGCGACCCTGATGTGGATGCCCCACTGGAAGCACTGGGCCCCCCGCCCATTCCAGCGGATAACCCGCAAACACCAGAAAAAATCGAGCTGGGCAAGAAGCTGTTTTTTGATCCGCGCTTGGCTGGCAACCCGTCCATGCCGTGTTCTGCCTGTCACCTGCCAGATGTTGGCTGGGACGTGGAAGACAAGGTTTCCTTCGGCTATCCGGGCACTGTTCACTGGCGTAACAGCCAGACAATCGTGAACTCCGCTTATTATGGCAAATTGTTCTGGGCTGGCTCCTCCAAATCTTTGGAAGCGCAAGCCAAGTCTGCGGCCAAGGGCGCACCTGCCGGGAACGGTGAGGATGATATGATGGAAGCGCGCCTTGCGTTCATTCCCGAATATCGGGCAAGCTTTCAAAGCGTCTTTGGAGATGAGTGGCCACGGATTTCCAACGCATGGAAAGCCATCGCTGCATTTGAGCGCACAATCGTTCAAACAGACACCCCGTTTGACGACTACATGCGCGGTGACACAAATGCCTTGGATGCAAGCCAGAAGCGTGGGCTGGATTTGTTCCGTGGAAAAGCCGGCTGCGTGGAATGTCACAATGGGCCGCTTCTGTCCGACGAGAAATACTACAACCTCGGCGTTCCTCCGCTGGATGAGTGGGAAACCGATGGCTTGAAGCAGGCCACCTTCCGCTATGAAATTTATCAAAAGGGCGTCACGGAAGAAATGTACCGGCACACTAAGGATGATCCGGGCTTTTATTTCCGTTCCAAAGAAAAAGCAGACAAGGGCAAGTTCCGCACTCCATCCCTGCGTTATACCGCTTACACCGAGCCGTATATGCACAATGGAATGCTAGAAACTCTTGAAGATGTTGTCGAGTTTTACAATCAAGGTGGCAGCACTAACGAGTTTTCAAAAAATAAAACAAAGCTCATAAAGCCGCTTGGTCTTTCTTCTAAGGAGAAAGTTGACCTTGTAAACTTTATCAAATCCCTGTCAGGTGATGAAATACTTATGGAAGAGCCTGATTTGCCTGAATACGCACCGCTGCCAACTGCGGCAAACGTGGAATAGGGGGTTTCTATGACTACTGATAAAACTCACAAGTGTGCCTGCGAGGCGACCGGTAAGAAAAATTGTACCGTCAGCCGCAGGGAATTTCTCTTCGCCTCCGGCGCCACCGCGTTCACTGTCATGGTTACAGTGAACACCGGCAAGGCCAAGGCCGAGCAGGTGCCAGCGCTGGTTTCCACCTATCCGCGCAAGAAAATCGGGCAGGTTTCCAAGCTGCAACAGGATGTTCCCGTTGAGTTTGAATATCCTGATACGGGCGACTATGCCGCCTCTCTGCTGGTGAAAACCGGCGTTGAAAGCGGCGGTGGTATTGGCAAGGGCAAGGATATTGTGGCCTTCAACATGACCTGCACCCATCAGGGCGGCGACATGTATGAAAGCTATAAGCCAGAGCACAAGGTGCTGGGCCCCTGTCCACTGCATCTGTCCACCTACGATTTGACTCGCCACGGCCTTCTGGTCTCCGGTCAGGCCTATCAGTCCCTGCCGCAGGTTCTGCTGGAAGTGGATGGTGACGATATTTATGCGGTCGGTGTGTTCGGTCTGATTTATGGCCGCTGCGACAATCTTGTAGCTTAACGGAGAACCAAACCATGGCAACTCCCTATTACGTTCCAGAAACCAATGTGCCGCTTCCACCAAAGGGCGCCGAGGTTATCTCAACAGCCTGTGATTACTGCATTGTTGCATGCGGCTACAAGGTGTATCGCTGGCCGGTGTCCGCTAAAAACGGTGGCCCGCGGGCAGAAGAAAACGCCTTTGGCGAAGACTTCCCTGTTGCACCGCTCGGCTCTTGGGTTGCGCCCAACCAGCACAACATAGTGATGCACAAGAACAAACCGCACCACGTGGTGATTGTTCCTGACAAGGACACAAAACACGTGAACACCGATGGGGACAGCTCCCTGCGCGGCGGCTGTATTGCCCAGAAGGTCTACAATCCGCAGACCCCGACACGGGACAGGCTGAAAACCCCGCTCATGCGCATTTATGGCACGCTTATGCCTGTGCCGTGGGATCTGGCGTTGGATGTGGCGGCGGAAGTTGGCAAGCATGTGATCCAGAAACACGGCACCAATGCATACGGCGTGAAAACGTTCTCCTATCAGTATATCGAGAACACCTACGCCATTTCCAAATATGCGCTGCGTCACATCAACACGGCCAACTTCACATTCCATGACACACCCTCTGATGTAACCTCCACACCGGGCTTTCGTGATGCGGGTTTCGACAACTTCGGTCCTTCCTACGAAGACTGGAGAGATGCCGAAACGCTCATGGTTTGCGGTACCGACCCTTATGAAACCAAAACCATCCTCTACACCCAATGGTTGATGAAGGGTATGCAGAACGGGCAGAAGGGCATCTACATGATCCCGCGCCGTTCTGCCGGTATCGCACACGCAGAAAAGATGGGCGGCCTGCACATCGACGTGACACCGGGTACAGATTTGCTGGTGGTGAATGCCATCGCCCGTGTGATCGTTGAAAACGGCTGGGAAGATTCCGACTGGATTCAGAAGTGGGTCAACAACAAGTGGGAAAGCTCCTCAGGCTTCGGGCAGGGCTCTCGTAACACCCCTTGGCAGTGGCGCACCACTTGGGGCAAGTTCCAGACCGCCGGTTTTGAAGACTGGAAGAAATGGCTTCTTGCTCAAGACGAGTTCAAGCCGGAAAATGCTGCTGCAGTTGCCGAGATCGATGTGCAGAAGATCTATACGGCAGCCGAATGGATGGCCAAGCCGAAAGCCGATGGCAAGCGGCCCAAAACATCCATCATGATCGAGAAGGGCTTCTACTGGTCCAACAACACGGGCAATACGCAGGCGATTTCCGCTCTTGGTATTATCGTGGGTGCCGGTGGTCGTCCGGGTCAGGTAATTGGCCGTGCTGGTGGTCACCAACGTGGTGGTGTGAAGGGGGGGAGCTACCCTCGCAACAAGTCACCGGAAAAACTTCCCGGTCGTCGTCGCCGCGCCATGGATACGGACCGTTACCTCATTGCAGGGCACACCCGCTTTGCTCATGTGATCGGCACAACATGGATCCAGTCCATGTGTGGCTCTCAGCAGCTGGCTGACAAGTTTGAAGAGCTGACAGTGCGCAACCCGCACCAAATCCGCTCCTTCAACAAGGACGAGATCGTGGCTTCCCTGAATGCCCGTGCGGACAGCGGCGGCATGGTGGTGATCAATCAGGATATCTACCTGCAAGACCCAATCGGCAATCGTTATGCGGATATCATCTTCCCTGCTGCAACATGGGGGGAGGAAGACTTCCTTCGGGCCAACGGGGAACGGCGTCTGCGCCTTTACCAGAAGTTCTATGATGCACCGGGCTCTGCAAAACCGGATTGGTGGATCGTGGCAAACCTTGCCAAGCGCATGGGCTTTGACGGTTTCGACTGGCAAAACTCCAACGAGGTGGCCGAGGAAGCTGTGCGCTTCACACGCGGCAGCCGCAAGGACTTCTTTGCTCTGAAAGGTTTGGCGAAAAAAGAAGGCAAAACGCTGCACCAGAAAGTGCGTGAGTTTGGAACCAATGGTGTCCAGTGCCCGATCATGATCGGCAATGATGGCAAAACCATCATCGAGACCAAACGCCTGCATGACACCACCCGTAAACTGCCAGAGAACGGGGCTGCTGGAACGGATGTTATTGGCAAGAAACTGACGCACTTCAACACTCAAACGGGTAAGTGCAACATCCAGAAGTCTCCTTGGAACCTGTTCTCCGACTACTGGGAATGGCTGAAACCTAATAAGGATGAGGGAGAGCTGTGGTGCACATCCGGCCGTATCAACGAGCGCTGGCAATCCGGCTTCGATGATCGCCGCCGTCCTTACATCGTGCAGCGCTGGCCTGAAAACTGGGTGGAAATCCATCCTGAGGATGCCAAGGAACGGGGCATTGAATCCGGTGACTACGTAATGATCTATTCAGAACGTGTGCCGGGGCAGAAGGCCACAATTCTGGGTGTGGAAGGCGATGACTTCCAGTTCTCCAAATTGATGGAAAACGGCCAGATCGAGCTGACCCAAGCGGCCATTACCGCCGTTGCCATGGTGACACCGGCCATCAAGAAGGGCGTTCTTTACATGGACTTCCTGCATATGCAGCAGCCTGCAAATGCGCTGGAAGGCCGCGTGGTGGACTGGATCAGTGGCAACTACAACTACAAGATGGGCGTTGCAAAAACACGAAAGCTTGGCCCGTCCCCCTACAAGAAGTCCTTCCGCACAATGTCTTTCGCACCGCGTGACATTGCTTAAGGACTTACAAGAATAAGGCTGGCCAATGCCATGTTTGCCAGCCTTTTGACCGGGCAACCGGTCAGACTGCGGGTGCCTCTCAATTGGGGGAGAGGCACCTGTTCCCCTCTTAGAACACCCCAAACATGGCAGGAATTTTAAATGGCAAATGCCGGCAATCTGGAAAGCGGTTTAAGCAAAGCTTCCGTAGAGACCCTACTGTGCGAACTTGCGGGAAGCGATTACGATGTCTTGCGGTTGAAGGCCATTCAGGGGCTGCGAGATATGAAATCGAGCGTTGGTGCCAAGGTGTTCGTGGAGGCCTTGAAGGATGATGACGAGGATGTGCGGGTGGATGCCGCCAGCGCCCTTGCCAGCTACAACAGCCCGCCAGTTATTGCCGCGGTGCTTGAAAACCTTGAATTTGACCCGTGCGCTGATGTGAAACTGGCCTGTGTCACTACGCTTGCAGCCTTGAAGGCGGATGCGGCACTCCCCGTTTTACGTCAGCTCGTTGTGGGCCGCGGTGAAAATATCGTTTGGGATGAAGACCAGTTCTATCAGGATGAATGGGATGCATGGCTGGATATTCAAATTGCCGCCATTCGTGCTCTTGGAACTTTGAAAGACAGTGACGGCATTGCCGCTATAGTCAGTGCCGTGAATGACGAGGAAGCGCAGGACCTTGATGATGTGGCAACCCGTGCCTTTGCGCAAATGGGTGTGGCTGCCCTGCCAGTTCTGGAAAGCTTCTTGAAATCTGGTGAGCGACGCCGCCGGTTTTATACTGTGAAAGCCCTTGGCCATATCGAAGGGGAGGAAGCGCTTGGCCTTCTTAAATCCGCGATTAAGGATGAAGCCCCCTCCATCCGCTTGGCAGCTTTTGAAGGGCTATTTGAAAAAGTTACCGAGATCGAACTCTATGAGAAAGCGCTGAAGGACAAGCACGAAGACATTCGGGTTTGTGTGCTTTCCCGCTTGAAGCTGGATGACTGGCAGTTGATGGATAGGGTGATGAAGGACCCGAGTCAGAAAGTACAATTGGCTTTGGCCGGGCGTTTCGACCATCAGGTGATCTGCACCTCCCGCGAGGATGTGAGCTTCAAGATTTTAGATATTCTACTGCGCAGTGATTATTCAGAGGTTGGCGCCGTAGCGCTGGGCGTTTTGGCAGCCCGCTGTCCTGACTTGGTGCAAGGCGAATTGAAAGATGCCTTTGCCACGACCAGTGAAGACAAAGACGGGCAGGAACGTTTGCAATGGGCCGTTGTAGATGGCCTTTCCCGCTCTCGCCACGCCCTTGCAATGGACTGGCTGCAACAAGCGATCAGTTCGCCTTTCCGCTCTGTGCGTTTGAAGGCCTTGGCAGTGCTTGGCGGTACGCTGGGTGATGTGGATGTACCATCAAAGCAGCGCGAAACAGCTCTTGAAATGATTGTGAACTTTGCCGCTCCCGCCAGTAAGCCGGAGGCTATGGAAGAAGACGCCAATGAGGAGCGCGGTGAAATTCACCCACAAGACCAGCGTGAAGAACTGAAAGCCGCTGGTCTTGATATAGGCGATGAGCCGAACGAGGAAGATGCAGGCCCCACATCCAGCCTTGGTGCGATCTTGGGCCATGAAGAAATCGCCGCTGAAATGGTGAGCGAAGCGGAAGAGGAAAAGGTAGAGCTTTCTGCCCGCGAGCAGGCCCTTCTTGCCCGAGCCACCCGCAACTTGTCGCGCCGCAAAGTCTCGCTGGATGGAGATCAGGGCGCTCTTGATCGGGAAGTGCAGCTGACGGCCCTGCGTTTGCTGGGCGAGCAAAAAGGGTATCAGAGCTTCCTTGCCGAGCTTGGCGGGGTGGATGACGGGGAAGCTGCTGCAGCGGCGCTGACAGCCCTTCATCACAACATGGAGGTTCACGGCTGCGAGCTGGAAAGCACGGTGCTTTCTGATTTGTTGGTCCGCTCGCTTGGCTCCACAAGCGCCAACATCCGCTTGCAGGCTTTACGTCTCTTGACCCTTTCCGGCTTAAAGGAAGATCGTTTCATTCGCAGTGTGCGCCAATGCCTTTCAGATGAGGTTTCTGCCATTCGCGCGCAAAGCCTGAGCGCATGGATGGCGCTGGGCCAATCTTCGCAGAAGGCGGAAACGCTGATCAATGATAGCTCTCCTTTGGTACGCCAGCACTCCATGCGCATGCTTTGCAAAACGCAGCCAGAGCTAGCTGCACAGCACCTATGCGATTTCATCAGCCAGAACCCCGAGCAATCTCTTGCGACTTACTTGGGAGAGGAAGAGGCGATCAATCAGCGCATTGGCCTGTCGCTTGCTGAAAGACTGAAAGACGAAAGCTATAAGAGAAACTGGCCGGTGCTTGTTCCAGCTCTTGCCCAGATTTACAGTAAAGAGGTGCCCCATGCCTAACGAGAGTCAAAACACACCCATTCTTGAGGCCATCGTCTCCCGCTATTCCGTTTCACCACGCCGCCTGAACGAGCCGGGGCCGAACCAAGACCAGCTGGATGATTTGATGCGCGCCGCCGCAGCTGCACCCGACCATGGCCGCTTGCATCCGTGGCGTTTTATTCACTTCCCAAAGGAATGCAGGGCACGACTTGCGGGTGTGTTTGAGGCAGCTGCCTTGGAACTCAAACCTGATGCCAGCCGGGAAGAGCTGGCACGTGCACGGGAAAAAGCTGCCAGCGGCCCGTGTCTGCTTGGTGTTGTTTCCAAAGTTCAAGAGCCCCATGCCATCGTCACTCGCGATGAACAGCTGATCTCCTGCGGGGCGGCACTGCAGAACATTATTTTGGCCGCGCAAGAGCAGGGCTTTGGTATGCGGGCGGTGAGTGGGCACCGGTTGCACACCGATATCTTCAGGAAGGCTATTGGCCTTGCGGAAAACGAAATATTCCAGTGCTTTCTGGTGATTGGAACAGCCGAGGGTGCGCCCAAAAAACGCGAGCGACCCGGGCCAGAAGACCTTTTGAAAACTTGGGAGCGTTCCCCCCTATGAATAAATTGATATTAATTGCCTCCCAGCTGGTGGTTTTGTGTGTGATCAGCGCGGCAAGTGTTGCTGAGGCGAAGGTTAAAGTGGTGCGTCAGATTATCGATGTGAACGCCTCAACACCAGCAGACGCTTTTCGCTTTGACCCCAAGCTTCTATTTCTGGAAAAAGGCGAAACAGTTCAGATTGTTGGCTCCACCGGTCGTCATACGGTTTCCTCCATTAAGGGCATGTTGCCGGAAGGTGCAAGGGCCTTTGAAATACGCGGTAAGGCTAAAGTGGAAAGAAGCTTTGACGTGGAAGGCGTCTATGGTATCCGCTGCCGCGTTCACGGCAAACACGGCATGGTGATGCTGGTTGTGGTCGGCGATCCCGCCGTTAACTGGCAGGACGCATGGGACAGACTGCCGAAGTTAAAGCCTTCAGAGCGGGTGCAGTTTGCTCCGCTCATGCAACAGGTAAAACCAAAGGGTTTATAGGAACCACTGGCTGGAGCTTTATCGAAGTTTCGCTTTAGCCAATGGAAAAAGGCGAAGGGAGAGGCCCCCTTCGCCTTTTTTGTTTTTATACCAATCGGCAAAATTTCAAAATCTGTTGTCATGTATGAAGGCCGGGATGACGGCGGAGCAAGTGACGAAGTCCTGCAACCTTTTTGGGTCATACCGGACAGGCGTAGCGCCGATCCGGTATCCAGACCACAAACTATCGATTTAGGAATCCTCCGATGCGGCCAAAAGGGAGGTGTTGCCTCCAGCAGCTGTTGTGTCCACGCACAGGTGCCGTTCCAACTGGTAGCGTTCGGGCTGGTTCTGTTCGCAGATGAGCGGCAGAATGGGCCCCTCCCGCTGGGCCAGTGCAATGCGCTGGGCTTTCAGCTCGTCGGTAGAGAACGAGGCAACAGCGTCAAACCCTTTGAGGCGAGACAGGCACGAGGCGGAAATGGCCCCCTCAAGACCCGAGGCCGGTGCGCCAAGGTGTTGCAGTGTTTGGGAGACTGACTGCGCGCCCTCGCCCACTAAAAGCGCTGCATTTCCCCCCGCCAGCGCCAGAACCGCCTGCTGCTCCAAGGAGGTTTTATCGGGCCCAAGACACAGGACCTTGCCGCGCGGGACGTTGGTGAGACGGTTGGATTCTCCTGTTGGTCCGGGCATTTGCTGCGCGCACTGGTCTTTCAAAATCTCGATCTGCCCCTTGTATTTTGGGAAGACGCGGGCAAGGCCCTTGAAGCGGCGGTGGCTGCTTTGCCACTGGGAGCTGTCCAGCTCTGCCAAAGCAAACTGCAGGGATGCCGTGCCAAGATGTTTTTCCTCTCCGTTGCCGGTGATAGGCGCATTGGGAGAGGGGGCAAGAAGGCGGGAGACATAGTGCGGGCCGCCTGCCTTGGGGCCCGTGCCGGACATACCTTCGCCTCCAAACGGCTGGGAGCCCACAATGGCACCGATCTGGTTGCGGTTTACATAGATGTTGCCCGCCTGAATGCGGTCCACAATATGCTGGACACGCTTGTCCACCCGTGTGTGCAGACCGAAGGTAAGGCCGAACCCCTTGGCATTGATGGCATCAAGGACTTTATCCAGATCCTTTGCCTTATAAGGGGCAATGTGGAGCACGGGGCCGAAGATTTCCTCTTCCAGCTCTTCAATGCCGCGCAGTTCTATCAATGTGGGGGGAACGAAGGTTCCGTACTCTGGCTTGGGGAGCTGTTTGAGCAAGTGGCCCTTGTCCTGCCAATGCTTGCAGTGGGCCATAATTTTCTGCTGCGAGGCGGCATCAATCACAGGGCCCACATCCACGCTCAAATTCTGCGGGGAACCCTGTTCCAGTTCATCCATTGCGCCAAACAGCATTTGTTTGAATGCCGGATAAATATCCTCCTGAACATAAAGCATACGCAGGGCCGAGCAGCGCTGGCCCGCGCTTTGGAAGCTGGAGGCAATGATGTCCTGAACGGCCTGTTCCGGCAGGGCGGTGGAATCCACAATCATGGCGTTGAGCCCGCCCGTTTCGGCTATCAGCGGGGCGCAGGGGCTGAGGTGCGTTGCCATGGTGCGGTTGATGCGGTGCGCCGTTGGGGTGGAGCCGGTGAAGGTGACAGCCTTCACCCGCGGATCGGAGGTTAGTGCAGCGCCGATGACGGAACCGGGGCCGATGAGAAGCTGCACCGCATCCCTTGCAATGCCCGCCTTGTGCATTAAGGAAACAGCAAGGTGGGCAATAAGAGGGGTTTGCTCCGCCGGTTTTGCCAGAACAGGGTTACCCGCAGCAAGACCCGCGAGAATCTGGCCGCAGAAGATGGCCAGAGGGAAGTTCCATGGGGAGATGCAAGCGCTGACGCCGCGTGGTGTTATTTGCTGCCCGCTTTGTTCCAACTGGAGAATGTTTTGCGCATAAAATCTTGCAAAATCAACTGCCTCGCGCAGCTCGCCAATGGCGTCCATGTAGGTTTTGCCAGCTTCGCGGGTGAGCAGCACGAAAATTTCGTCGCTGTTTTCCTCCAGAAGGTTAGCAAAACGGTTGAGAGCGGCGGCACGCTCCGTTGTAGCTGTTATCTGCCATGAAGAGGTGGCGGCGGCGCTTAGTGCAGTCTCCAGATCGTTTGCACTGGCGTTTTGTACTTGACCAGTGCAGTCTTGCGGGACGGCTGGGTTGTGGGTCTGGTGAGTGGCAGCGCCTTCCACTCTACCGGCAATGAGCGGGGCTGCCTGCCAGCGCTTTGTTTTAAATCTCTCCTGCGCCGCAAGGTAGGCTGTGCGCTGGTCGTAATCGCTCAGGTCCCAGCCCTTGGCGTTGGCGCGCTTAGTGCCATAGAGGTTTTTGGGAAGGGGAATATTTTCGTTATAGACCGGCTTGCCCGCTTCTATGAGCCCCTCAAGGGCTTCAAGCGGGTCTCCTGCCACCTGTTCGGGCTCAACTCCGGCGTTTCTGATCTGGTTGACAAAAGAACTGTTTGCCCCGTTTTCCAGCAGACGCCGCACCAGATAGGCCAGCAGATCCTTGTGGGCACCAACGGGGGCATAGATACGGCAGCGGGTATTGAAACGGTGGGCAACGGTTTCGTGCAGGGCTTCGCCCATGCCGTGCAAGCGCTGGAACTCGTAGGAGGAGGTGGGAAGTGCTGTCGCCATTTTTAAAATAGATGCCATGCTCTGGGCATTGTGGGTAGCAAACTGGGGGTAAATACGGTCGACCATTCCCAGAAGTTTCTGGGCGCATGCCATATAGGCAATGTCGGAATTGAGTTTGCGGGTGAAAACCGGATAGCCATCCAATCCCAGAACCTGCGCGCGTTTGATCTCCGTATCCCAATAGGCCCCTTTCACCAGCCGTATCATGATCTTGCGGTCGTACTTTTGGGCAAGGGCATACAGCCAATCGATCACATGGAAGGCGCGGGGGCCGAATGCCTGCACCACAATGCCAAAGCCCTCCCAGCCTTCAAGGGACGGGTCAGCCATGAGTGCCTCAATCACATCCAGCGACAGGTCAAGGCGCTCGGCTTCTTCCGCGTCGATGTTAAAGCCCATATGGGCCTCTTTGGCCTGCTGCATGAGTGAGAGAGTGGCGGGCACCAGCTCGTTTAGCACTCGCTCTTTCTTGGCGTACTCATAGCGCGGGTGCAAAGCGCTGAGCTTGACGGAAATTCCGGCGTTGTCACGCGGGTCCGCGCTCTTGATAGTGCTGGCAATGGCGGCAATGGCGTCAGAGTAGGACTTGTGATAGCGGCGGGCGTCCTCCCCGGTGAGCGCGGCTTCCCCAAGCATGTCATAGGAATGGGTGAAGCCTTGGCTTTCGTTGTCTGCCCCGTTTTGCTGCGCCTCTTCAATGGTGCGGCCCAAAACGAACTGGCGACCTAGCTCCTTCATGGCCTGCGCCACTGCAGTGCGCACCACCGGTTCGCCAAGACGTTTGACCATGGAGCGCACGGTGCCTGCCACGCCTTTGTGCTCCTGTGCCAGCACTTTACCGGTGAGCAGTAATGCCCACGTGGACGCATTCACCAAAGAAGAGGAGGAGCCGCCAAGATGCAGGCTCCACTGGTTGGCGGTAATCTTGTCAGCAATCAAAGCATCTATGGTTTCAGAATCCGGCACACGCAGCAAAGCTTCTGCAAGGCACATCAAGGCAACACCTTCGGGGTTGGAAAGGCCGTACTGCGCTAAAAAATTCTCCATTAAACTGGGCTTGGTGTTGGCCCTCAGGTCCCTCACCAGATCCGCCGCAAGCTCGCTCATGGCCTCACGCTGCTCTTTGGAAAGTGCAATGGACGATACCAGCGCGTTAACAGAGGTGGTTTCATCAGCGGTGTAGGCGTTTCTCACCGTCTGGCGGATGGCGTCAAGGGATGTATCTGGCTGCATGCTCTGGCTCATTCTAGGTGTTCATACCAATATCCTAGCGAAGTGTTTATAGCCATGTTTCCCGAATTAAATCAGTTTGTAGATACTTGGTTTTCAAATATGATTGTTTTTGGGGTAAATCTTTAGGAGTAGGCTCTTTTATGGACGAATTGGATAGTTTCGATAAAAAGATACTGGCACTTTTACAAAATAATGGCCGCATGACCATTACCGAGCTTGCCGGAAACGTGGGACTTTCCAAGACACCTTGCCAACTGAGAGTAAAACGGTTGGAGAGTAACGGTTATATTCTGGGTTACCGCGCCGATATTGATCCGGTGAAAGTCGGGGCGGGTCACATTGCGTTTGTGCAAGTCACTCTCAGTGACACCCGCTCAAAATCCCTAGAGGCATTTAACAGTGCTGCTCGGGCCATTCCCGAAATAGAGCAGTGCCATATGATTGCGAGTGATTTTGACTACTTGCTGAAGGTACGCACCAAGGATATCGCCAGCTACCGACGAGTACTGGGGGAAAAGATATCAGCCATGCCTTTTGTAGCGCAAACCTCCACATTTGTCTGCATGGAGCCGGTTAAGGAAACCAACCGCATCAGCTCCCCAACGCCCTGAATCTAAGAGGAGTACCCCATTCGCCAGCGGCACTGTGATGCTTATAGGGGTGCGCGGCTATAATGGCCTTGTCTTTGCTGTTCTTTTATGGGGCTTTATGGGCGCTATAGAATTTTGCGGTGTCAACATGAACGGAAACGGTCGTCCCCTTTTGCCCTTCCAAAGCCAAGGGAATATCGTGCAAGCTACAAATTACCGAGTTTCCGTCTATATGGCGGGCAAAGTTAATTGCGGCTTTGACCTTTGGGCCCATAGACCCCACTGCAAAATGATGGAGTTCCAAAGCATCGGGGTGGATGGCCTGAATGGCTTTCTGGCTCGGACTCCCCCATTCCAGAAAGACAGCGTTTGCATCAGTGGCCATAATGAGAACGTCCGCCTCAATCTCCTGAGCCAGTAAACACGAGCACAGGTCTTTATCGATGACACAGTCTGCACCCTTCAACTTTCCCTTTTTGTTGTAGAGAGTGGGAATGCCGCCGCCACCTGCTGCAATCACAACAGCACCGCGCTCAATCATCCATTTTATAGGGCGTAACTCGAAAATATGCTGGGGATCGGGAGAGGGGACAACACGTCTCCATAAATCTCCGTCGGGACGTATATGCCAGTCTTTTTTCTTGGCAAGTTTCTCGGCTTCGACTTTTGTGTAAACAGGTCCGATAAATTTTGTCGGGTTGTCAAAAGCCGGATCATCGGGGTCTACCTCCACTTGCGTGAGAATGGTGGCCACAGGCTTATCTTTTGGCAATAAATTTACCAGTTCCTGCTCAATCATATAGCCAATCATCCCCACGGTCTCTGCCCCTAAAATATCAAGGGGGTAGGGCTCAATGTCAGTGAAGGATGCCCCCTGAAGGGCCAACATGCCAACTTGTGGGCCGTTGCCGTGTGTAATTACCAGTTCATTCTCAAGGCTTAGGGGGGCGAGGGCCTTTGCGGCAATGCGGGCATTTTTACGTTGGTTTTCCGCCGTGAGTGCCTCGCCTCTGCGCAGCAGGGCATTGCCACCAAGAGCAACAACAATACGCATTTTTTATGCTCCAATGGTTGCAACCATAATAGCTTTGATTGTGTGAAGACGGTTCTCTGCTTGCTCGAAAGCGATATTCCTATCGGATTCAAAAACCTCGTCGGTGACTTCCAATTCATTCAATCCGAACTTTTGGAAAATCTGCTCACCAACTTTGGTTTCGCGGTTATGGAAAGCTGGCAGGCAGTGCATGAAGTAGGTGTTGGGGTTGCCAGTGCCCTCCAGCAGTTCTCTGTTTACCTGATAGGGAAGCAAAGCCTTGATCCGCTCCTCCCAGACGCTATCTGGCTCGCCCATGGAAACCCATACGTCGGTGTGTATGAAATCGACGCCCTTTGTTCCTTCCTTCGCGTCTTCAGTCAGGGTAATGCGGGCACCATAACGGGCAGCGACCTCCTGCGCAAAACCTACAATCTCTTGTGAGGGCTGCAGATTATTGGGAGACACGATGCGCACATCACAGCCCATAATTGCCCCCAGAAGCAAGAGGGAGTGGCCCATATTATGGCTGGCATCTCCCAGATAGGCATAGGATATTTGCGAGTGATGCTTGCTGCAATTCTCGTTCATTGTGAGCATATCCGCCAGCATTTGCGTCGGATGCCAGTCATCTGTCAGTCCGTTGTAGACAGGAACTCCGGCATATAACGCAAGCGTATCAACATCGGCTTGCTCGGCTCCTCTGAATTCAATTGCATCGAACATGCGGCCAAGAACGCGGGCAGTATCTTTCATGGATTCCTTGTGGCCGATTTGTGAGCCCGCCGGATCAAGATAGGTGATATTGGCCCCTTGGTCATAGGCGGCAACTTCGAAAGCGCAGCGGGTACGGGTGGACGTTTTTTCAAAAATGAGACAGATGTTCTTGCGTAGGAGCCGCGGGGTTTCCGATCCTGAATATTTCGCATGTTTGAGGTCTTTAGCAAGATCGAGCAGGAAGAGCAGTTCCTTTTGGGAAAAGTCATCTATTTTCAGGTAACTGCGTCCTTTCAGGTTGAAAGCCATTTTGATGTCTCCACTGTGTTCGAATGGGTCATTTGCTAGAGATCTATGGGATCACGGATAATCGGGCAGGTCATGCAGTGGCTGCCGCCACGACCGCGGCCAAGCTCCGAGCCATCAATTTGAATAACCTCGATTCCGGCCTGCTGTAGTTTGGAGTTTGTGTAGGTGTTGCGTCGGTAGCCGATGACAACACCGGGATCGATGCAAACAAGATTGTTGCCATCATCCCACTGCTCCCGCTGCCGGTCATAGGCATCGCCGCCAGTGGTAAAAACATGGAGTTTGTCTATGGAAAGGCAGTCTGCAACAACGTCGAACAAATGCCAGCGCTCTTTGCGGTAATCGACTTTCCCGTGTATATCGGAGGGACGTACCGAGTAACAAATGATCTGGTCGCAAACGCTTTTATAGGCAGTAGCTTTGTCGTAATCGAGCAATGTGAACACCGTATCCAGATGCATTGCAGAGCGGGAACGAGGCATCTGACAGGCGATGACACGCGAGGCTGCACGACTTCGGAATAAAGCCCGCGACAGCTGCCCAATCGCTTGGGGCGTTGTGCGCTCTCCCATGCCAACGAGAACAGCTCCGCCGCCAATGGGCATTACATCCCCGCCTTCCAGCGTGCTCTCGTGAAAATCAACATCCGGATTACCCCACCAGATGTGAACTTTGTGCCGGAAGCGGGGGTGGAACTTATAGATCGCCGTGACAAGAAGCGTTTCGTTTTTCCGTGCAGGCCAGTACATTGGATTGACAACAACGCCGCTATAAATCCAGCAGGATGTATCACGTGTAAATAGGGTGTTGGGGAGGGGGTTCAGGACAAAATCATCCGGTTCAAGATAACTTCCGAAGACGCCTTGGGGCTCGAACTCCAACTCACCGCGGGCAAGGCCGCCAATTAAGTGATCCGCGAGAAAACGGGGAGATTGTTCGTTGAGCCAGCTACGCAGGTCTTTTGCCATGCCCGAGCCAACCCGGGTTTCTGTAATGCGCCGGTCAAGAATCCACTTGCGGGCCATTCTATCTTCCAGAGTTTCACGAAGAAGATCATGCATTTCAAATACTTTGACACCGCGCTCCTCAAGGCGCAGGCGAAAATCATAGTGGTGCTTTTGCGCTTCACGGACCCAAAGGACGTCGTCGAAGAGAAAGTCCTGACAATTGCCAGGGGTGAGGCGGGTGTGTGCCAGACCGGGGCGACAGACCATGACTTCTCGCAGCCTTCCGATTTCTGAATGAACACCATATTCCGCCATTGGGTATCTCCGGTTCTTCTTCTTTGATTTAGGAGCTTAAAGGCTTTTGTGTTTTACTTTGTTAAGTATTGAAATCACTTGGCTAAACGCTGATGCTAAGGGCGATCGTGATCAGAATAAACAAAATGACCAGCAGGGGAGCGACAAAGCGAACCCATCTGTCGTAGGGAACACGGCCAAAAGCCAAACCACCCATAACGACGGCTGAAGTGGGCGTGACAAGGTTCACCAAGCCGCTGGCCGACTGGTAAGCTGTAACCACTAAGTCTGCAGTGATGCCGGTAAATGAAGCAAGTGGGGCCATAATCGGCATTGAAAGGACTGCAAGTCCTGATGTGGAGGGTACCAGAAAAGACAGCAAAATCTCAAGCCAGAACAGCACATTGATGAAGGCTATATCTCCAAGCCCTTTAAGCGCCGATTCAGACCAGTGCAGGATTGTATCTGTAATGGCCCCATTGTCCATAACCACCGTAATACCGCGGGCGACTGCAATAATCAGGGCGACCGAGAGAAGGTCTTGAGCACCCTTTATGAAGCTGTCTATGAATTGGGCTTCACCCATTCTCGTAACCAGACCCACAAGAATGGCAGAGGCGAGAAACAGGGCCGACATATGCGCCATCCACCATCCAAGAATTGAAACACCATAAACGAGAATGGCAAATGAGCTGACAAAAATAAACAGCACCAGGGCATGCAGGCGAGTGAACGGAATATCTGTTTGCTCTCTGTTTTCTTGCAGCAGACCCTTATCTTCTGTGTCCTTGATGTTCGCAGTCAGGGGAGAGGATAGGTCCTTCCTGACCTGTGCGGCGTAACGCATAACCCACAAGGTACAAATCAGCCATCCGGCAGCCAGTATAATCAGACGGAGTATCAAACCATCGGTAAATGGAATGCCTGCGGCGTTGGAGGCAATAACTGTTGCAAAGGGATTAACTGTGGAGCCGAGGCAACCTATGCCAGCTCCCAACATGATGACGGCAACACCCGTTAGGCTGTCATACCCTGCGCGGCGCACCACGGGAATTATGATGGCGTAGAAAGCAAGTGTTTCCTCCGCCATTCCGTAGATGGTTCCCCCTGCCGCAAAAAACAACATCAGGATGGGCACCATAAGGAACTCGCGGCCCCTTAGTGCTTTCATTATGCGTGAGATACCGGCGTCTAACGCTCCGGTCTGTGTAACCACCATAAGGAAGCCACCGATAATCAGTACAAATACAGAGACATCTACCGCATTTGCATCACGGGAGACCGGGTCATAAAAGCCGGAGATGGGAGCGAGGAAGATCTGCACGACCCCTTGCGGCTCCGGTTCAATCAGATGGTAACTGCCAGGAATAGGAAGAGCGCGCCCGAGTGTCTCATCCATCACCCGCTCGTATTTCCCTGCGGGAATGATCCAAGTCGCGATCACCGCAGCGATGATGAGAGAAAATAGAATAGTAAAGGCACTAGGGAACTGTGGCTTCTTCATGATCTGCTATTTTAATGGTGGTTGCAGTCATTTACAAAAATGTTAGTGCCTATATTCCTCTACGTCAAGTTGAAGGCCCCGCCTTGCGTGTTTCCAATTATTCAATATTACTTGAAAGCTAGCACGCACAATGTAAATGCGTGCCAAATGGGAGATAGGACATTTAGGTAAGGGACAAGAGAAGTTCTACAAGTTTCTTGGGATCATAATAGGGCAGGCACCTTCTGCCCAGTAGGTCCGAGGATATGAGCTCAATTGAATGCTCTTTGAGAAAACCCTTATCGAAGTCACCTGCATTACCGGCATCCGTAATAATGTAGTTCAGGAGATTGCTTGTCTCGCATGGTTGGTCCAAGTCTCTGTTGAGCCGTTCCAATAGGGCCATGACAGACTGTGTAGGCGTCATGCCGAACTGTTCCGGATCATTTCCGAGGTTTGGAATGTAAACTTTGGGGTTGGGGTTTTGCGTAATAGCCCGGCCAACGCCAGATGGCAGCAGATTGGCCATCAAGCTGCTATGGAAGGAACCAGGTGGATAGCAGATCAGGTCAGCATCATGAATGAACAGTGACATTTTGTGAGCGATGTTGATGGGAACTGGTGTGTCATCATCGAGTGAGCGGACTGCGAAGGTCTCCGTGATTCTGCTTTGCAGCGCCGGAACTTCCTTACCCGTCATGCGGTGTTGACCGATGATCTGGGTCCCATCTTCCAGCATTGCGGCGAGGTGGCAGTTACTATCTGTTATAGCGGTCACAACTCCCAGAGTGTTTATGAGTTTTGAAAACAGAAAGATAATCGGGTCGAGGTTTTGGGAGTTGTTCAGGTAACCACCGGCCAGAATGAGATTGCCAATACTTGCACCGCGCAAGTCAAAGTCGAGCGGCATGGCCTTTAGGAAAACTTCAAGCTGGGTCCGGATCAGGCCGCGCATGGGCTCGTGAACGGCCTCCAAAAGCCTGCCTTGTCCGGAAACCAGCTTTTCCAATGTACATTTCAACTGTTCATGGGTTTTGTCTTTTGCAAGCCGGTGGGAAAACAGACGGGCAATTTCAGGGTGGCCTGTTGCGGTCTCATCCGCAAGGGCTATGAGCCTGCTGCGCAAGTCGCCAATAGCAGGCATATTGAAAGCTTTTCGCAAAGCAGCAGAGCTGCCTCCACTGTCAAACGGCGTGATAAGGTGACAGGTGTTATGGCTGTAGTTTTTCAGGCACCTAGAAATATCATTGAGTGCTGTTCCGCCACTGAAAAATAGAATCTTTGGCCCCAGTTCAGGCAAACGTCTGGCCCGTTCAACTCTTATAGGATCGGGAATCGTGAGACGGCGAGAAATAATGCGGGGAGCCATAGATAACTTTTCTTAATTCAAATGGGTAGTATGGATTAGTCGGGTACACCAGAGTGTTGGTGTGCAAGGCTACCAAAGAAAAAGAGGTTTTGCTACTCCCCGTGCCGCATGCATGAATAATAGGCAGGCCTAAATTAATCAGATTAGTCAAATAGATATAGCCCGTTAAAACCTTATGGGCACAGAATGTGATTGTGTCGCAGTGGCTCGAATCCGTTTTTTAAGGCCAGTTTTTCGTCGAAGTACAGGGAATGCGATTAGTGCTATTAATTTTAAGCTTAAAGTTAATTTCCCGCAGTTTGAAGAATTTAAAAGCATGTCTATGTTGCGGTGCAATGTGAAAACTTGAAAAAGTACTGGTCAATGTATGTAATATTATCTAGTTTCATAGACGAAACTTGAGCCGTAGCAGTTAGATAACTTAAATTTGCTTATCTTTTCGGTCAGTGCTTAAATTGGTGATTAAGGAATTTATATCAAAGCCTTGAAAATATCTGGAAACCAATAGGAACTCGAAGATGGATTCAGGATTTTATGCTTGGGAGGGCGTAAAGCTAAAATGAACGAGTTAGCGATGCAACAAGATATGGGTATTTTTCAAAGTCAGAAGGAAACCATCATCCAACGGTTCTTAAAAACAGCTAAGGATCGCGCGGATAAGCCTGCCTATTATGAAGAGGCGCCGGGGAAATGGATTCCTACTAATTGGGAAACCTATCTGCAGCAAGTGGAGAATGTTGCACGGTCCCTCATTGAACTGGGAGTCAAGAAAGGGGATACGGTTAGTATATTGAGCTATAATAGGCCTGAGTGGGCTATTATGGACTTCGCCATTATGATGATTGGCGCTGCAACCACCGGAATATACTGGACGTCTTCCCCCGAGGAAATTGAATTCGTCCTAGCCGATTCTAAAAGTCGTGTTTTACTCATTGAAAAGCGGGATCAGCTTGCGGAACTCTCCGAGAGTCTGGATCGTTTTGAAGAGCTGCAGAACGTTGTTGTTCTGGATGAGGAGTGTCAGGGAGACACCTATCTTGCATGGAGCAAATTTCTGGAACTGGGGACTGGGAAACCCGAACTGGAAATCGAGCGCCAAAAGCGTGTGAAAGCTCTAGATGGCGAAGATATTGCCACCAAAATTTACACATCGGGCACGACAGGAGCGCCAAAGGTTGTGCTTTTATCCCATCGGTCGCTTCAGGCAGAAGCCGACGGGCTAACGGAGCGGCGGGAACTGTCGCCGGATGAACGATACATTTCTTATCTGCCCCTTGCGCATATCGTTGAAAAACTCGGCACAATTATTCTGCCGGCCAACAGGGGATACCCAGTCTACTACGTTCACGATTTTGAGACGCTGGCAAACCATATCCAAAGCGTACGGCCAACGTTTTTCGGGGGTGTTCCGCGCGTTTATGAGAAAATGAAGGAAAAGCTGGAAGCCAAGCTAAGGGAGACTACCGGAATTAAGGCAACGCTTGCTCATTGGTCCATGGCAACAGCACGCACCTATAATGAAAAGCTTCTGGCAAAACAGCCTATTTCGCCGCTTCTCAGATTTAAAAAGCGCATTGCGAACAAGCTTGTGCTGAGCAAGATCAAAGAGGCGATGGGTTTCGACCAAACTACAGACTTTTTGAGTGGAGCAGCTGCGATGCCGCTTGAAGCTCTCAGGTTCTTCAGTGGTCTGGATATCATCATTCTGGAAGGCTATGGGCTTTCCGAGACCTGCGGCAGTGCGAGCTTTAATTCCCCTAGCGAGACAAAGCTTGGTTCGGTTGGCAAGCCCATACCCGGCTTTGAGATCAAGATTGCGCCTGATGGAGAGGTTCTCATTCGTGGTGGTGGTCTGTTTTCTGGTTATGGTAATAACCAAAAAGCGACCAACGAATGCATGATTGGGGGTTGGTTCTATACGGGTGATCTTGGCCGTATAGATGATGATGGCTATTTGTTCATCACTGGCCGCAAGAAGGATATTATCGTGACATCGGGCGGAAAGAACATTTCTCCCGCTATGATTGAAGGAGACTTGATCTCTGCGCCGATGATCGAACACGCAATCATTGTGGGGGATGATCGCAAGTATCTAAGTGCGCTTATCTCCCTTGATCCAGAATCCTTGGAAGTTTTTGCCGAGAAAGAGGGCTTGAGTGTTCAAGGAGCCCTACAATCCATTGTTCTGAATAATTACCTGCAGTCGGTCATTGATGAAGTGAATAAGCGTCATGCCAGAGTGGAGCATATTCGCCGCTTCAAAGTGCTTCCGGAAGGCCTGTCAATTGAAGGGGGTGAACTCACCGCCACAATGAAGGTGAAACGTAAAACCGTCATTTCCAATCATAAGGCTCTCGTGGATAGCATTTATGAGGAAGGGTAGGTCTCCAAAGTCCGACCGGGAATACAGCCGTCTTCACTAACCATAAAGAAAACGGTAAAGTCAGTTGGTATTTGAGGGAGTGTTATATTATAACATTCCCTCAAACTGTATTTTCGCGAGAACGAGGTCGTAGGCATTGAGCCTCATTGAAATGAATTCTGTCGGCGTGTTCCGGCAGGGACGATGGCTTATCCGCAACGTTGATCTGACGGTTAGTCGGGGAGAGATCCTCACGCTGATTGGCCCCAATGGCGCGGGTAAGAGCACAACAGCAAAAACTGCTTTGGGTGTTTTGAAGCCTGATGAAGGCTCTGTGCGGCGTAACTCCTCATTACGAGTAGGATACGTTCCACAAAAGCTGACCATCGACTGGACCATGCCACTTTCGGTTAATCGGCTTATGTCACTCACCACACGTCCCTCAAAAGCAGAAATATCGTCTGCCCTTGAGGCCGTTGGCATTCCCCATCTTCAAAACGCAAGGGTTCAGGGGCTCTCGGGAGGAGAGTTCCAGCGGGCATTGATTGCAAGAGCACTTCTAAGGCGCCCCGACTTGCTGGTTATGGACGAGCCAATTCAGGGCGTAGACTATTCGGGCGAAGTTGAGCTTTATAATCTCATTCTCAAAATCCGCGATGATTTGAATTGTGGCGTTCTGCTTATTTCGCATGATTTACATATGGTCATGGCCCAAACAGATACGGTGATCTGTTTGAACGGTCATGTGTGTTGCACAGGAACACCGCAGCTGGTCGCAGCATCTTCACAGTATCAGGAGCTTTTCGGGCGTGTTACACCGCCCGTTGCTTACTATCAACATCATCATGATCATACGCATCTACCTGACGGTGAGATCAAAACGGCAGATGGCCCTGCATGTGAGTGTACGACGCCACCTGAAAAGCGCGTGGGTACGAACTGATATGCTTGATGATTTCTTTGTTAGAGCGCTGGTTGCAGGTTTGGGACTGGCAGTGGTGAGCGGACCGCTGGGCTGTTTTGTTGTTTGGCGGCGCATGTCTTATCTGGGTGATACCATGGCGCATTCAGCTCTCTTGGGTGTGGCCCTTTCCTATATGTTCAAATTAAATCTGACACTGGGTGTTTTGGGGGTATCGCTTATGGTAAGCTTTGCCCTGCTTGCGCTTCAAAAACGCCATACCATTTCAACAGATGCCCTTCTTGGGATACTATCTCACTCCAGTCTTGCTCTAGGGGTGGTCCTGATTGGCCTGATGAGCGGGCTCAGAATAGACTTGATGGGGTTCATGTTCGGAGACATTCTATCGGTCTCAAGGGTGGACATAGCAGTTATTTATGGTGGAGGGGCGGTGGTTCTCGGTATCCTTTTATGGATTTGGAGAGCGCTTCTGGCAAGCACCGTGAGCGAGGAACTTGCAGCCTCCGAAGGGCTGGATCCAGCTCGCAGCCAAGTTATCATGACACTTCTCATGGCTTGTACTATTGCAATTGCTATGAATTTGATTGGCATCCTGCTCATCACAGCTTTGCTGATCATACCGGCTACGACTGCAAGGTGCTTCGCATCAACGCCCGAACGTATGGCCGTTTATGCAAGTATTGTAGGAGCCCTGAGTGTACTTGGGGGGCTATGGGGGTCAATGAAGTTTGACAGTCCATCAGGTCCATCGGTCGTTGTGGCTGCTCTGGTTTTGTTTTTAGTTGCCTTCACGGTTACTTCTAGAAAGAAGATCGAAAGGTAAAGTAGGTGTCACAATGGTAACAGATCTTTCAAAGCTCACTCGAAATCAGAAGATGGTTTTTGACAGCTTGTCCCATGCCGGTACCCCCATGAGTGCCTACGACATTCTCGATGGACTTCGCTCCGAAGGACTGCGTGCACCGCTTCAAGTCTATCGTGCCTTGGGTAAGTTGGTCGAGTTGGGGGCGGTGCATAAGATTGAGAGTATCAATGCCTTTGTGGCCTGCGCCCAGCAGGGGGGCTGCGACCGGTCCATTACGAGTTTTGCTATCTGTGAGAGCTGCGGGGCCGTTCAGGAATTCTCTGAAGAGGAACTGGGGAACTCATTGAAACGATGGGAGGAGAAAAAAGGTTTCAAGTCCAGACAGGTCGTGATTGAAGTTCAGGGTATCTGCGAACTCTGTCAGAAAAATTGACTGCCTTGCCTTTAATACCAGTAATCATAAAGTGTCATCGATAGTTTGTGGTCTGGATACCGGAACGGTGCTTCGCTTGTCCGGTATCCAGACTACAGCGTTTACCAGACATAGCCACACATTCCGGCCAATGAGACGGGATCCAAACATAACAATAGGCTAGCAAGGATGCCGGTTGGTATAAGTCAACGGGTGGCCCCCAAAGAAGAGAGCTTCCTATCCGACCTTTGGGGCGGCGGTAACGGTAATTTCCTCATCATCAATGAGCGTTCGATTTAAAAATACCAGCGGCTGTATTCTCTGGCGCTTGTCTTGCGGTTGGTAGCCTGTTTGAAAGGCTGCCGGATACATGTGCCCACGGATGATTTTCTGGGCCTCGTTTTTAATGAGCTCCAAATCCCCCTCGCTTGTGGGTTCGATAATAACACCGCTCATTCGGTTCAAAAAAGGCACCTGATCACGTAGAAAATTAAGCTGGTCCACGCCACTTGCAAGGCGCAAAAGGATGGGTGAGGGCAGTGTGGGAATCATATCAAACAGACACACAGAAGGGCCAAGTGCCTGGAGGTTGATCTGGACGGCGTGCGTTCCATCAAAGAAGGACTTGTTCTCACTGAGAAACTTCCCTCGACTTAAATTATTGGAGAGCGTGTTTTGTAAAGACTGCGCCCCGTCATATTGCAAGGATAGAACAAAGGCACCGGACTTTTCTTGAAAGTCGGTTTCAAAGCCCAGCTCGGGAACGTTGCCTGCCGTTATCAAGGTATTTGTTGCAACAAGCAGTCTTGCGGGTATCAAGGTGGATCCCTGAGGTCTTTTTCCGATGAAAATCGGGTCATTCAAACCTATGAGAGTCTCTACTGGGTAAATCATAGAATACCTCAAACGCAAAAGGTTCTTGGGGCTCTCAAGAAAATAGTTGAATATTATGTGTAGAAACAATCCAGAGTTATACTAGGTGGGAGAATTCTCTCCTAAAATTTTGGAATGTTATTGGGGGGATATTACTTAAAAAAATATTAGAGGTTACCCCGCCGAAACTATAGGAATAGTAAGTCGGCGGGGTTAATGAGGCTTGGGAGAAGCCACTGTTTAAACGGCTGCTAGACTGCTCATATGGTCAGAGCCTACAGATGAGGAGTGCATCTGAACGTTGGACTTTGCACGCCGTTGATTAATTTTTGAGCGGGATCCCGGTCTATAGTCCACGTCGATACCCAAGGCGTTGATCATCGCCACAAGTTGACTGCGGGAGTAAAAGCCCAGAGTGCTCAAAAGCGCAGAAACGTGATGTTTCACAGTTGCCTCGGAGATGCCAAGGTCATGGGCGATCTGCTTGTTGAGCTTTCCTTGCTTAAGATAGGAAAGGATAGTTGCTTGCCGTCTGGTAAGGCTTGCAAGCCCCTCGTAAAACTCAAGTGAGAATGGCGTTTCTTCGCCTTCTTTCTTACGCGGATGCACAATACCGGGCTGGTGAAGACGCAAAATCTCTGTAAAGACGCCGAAGTCGGCAGTCTTGGAAATTGCGGCTGTCGCGCCGTGAGCCACGAAGTATTCCCCAAGTCCGGCATTATCCTGATCCGACAAGATAATGAGCTTGTAAATTTGGGCAATTTCCCTTAGGGCAATGGCTGTTGTGAGGCCCGGAGCCCCTTCCACTGCGGGATTTACAAGAATAATGGAGTTTGGGTATGTGACTACGTAGGATTCCAGATCCTGAAAACTGTTGGTCGTGAAAACTTGTTTCGCCAAACCTTCATTAAGATAGGTTGAAGCAAGAGCCTGTGCGAAAGCAGGATGCTGGTCCGCAATGATGATTGTCTTACCCATTGGCAGCTCCCCAACTGCCATAGTTAAGCTGCGTCTCTCCCGGTACATGCCTATTTCTCCTCCGTATGCTGCTACGCACAAAGCCGTAGCACTTGAAAAAAATACATACATATGGTTTTTTTACAAGCCATAATGTGAAGGAAAATGGTTTTGACTGGATTTGAGCCGGAAAAAGAGGGGCGATCACACCAACAACAAAAGAGTGATCGCATGCGTCGGGACATCGTACTCTCGGCTATCTCTTGCTTGTATGAGTATGGCTATCACCGTACATCCATTAAGAAAATTGCTCAGGCGAGTGCTTTTTCTCAAGGTGCAATGCAGCATCATTTTCCCAGCAAAGAAGATCTTATGGTCTTTGTTATGCAAAAGATTCTCACAAAATCTGTTCGCCTGACTTTGGAGTGGGCAGAGGAGGTGGGGCAGGAAAATGTCCGAATCTCTGACCTGACAAAAGAATGGTGGACGAATCAGATGCGCTCTCCGGAGTTCCTCGCCATGCTGGAAATCATGGTTGGGGCACGCACTGATGACAGTTTGAGAAGCAGACTGCAGCCGGTTGTGACTGAGTATATTGAAAAAGCCGAGGACTATATTCTGGCTCTTTTCCCCGAAAGTCGCTACGGCCCTTCGGTTGCCCGAATGATGGTAATTGCCTCACGCAGCATGTTGTGTGGTTTGGTTACACATGATGCCATGTTTAGAAGTGAGCAGGAACTGGACCAGTTTGTGAATGAATGGGCCGAAGTGCTGGACACACTGCTGGAGCCTCGCATCAATACTTCCAGTATAAACTGATGAATATGCAATCCGTTTAAAAAAATAAATCGCGCATCCTGATTTAGAATGCGCGATTGAAATTTCAGTGCTTTTTTAAGCAGAAGGGGTCTTAAAGAACCTGACCCAGCTTCATGGCAAGGCTCATGTCGCCATCGATTTCGAACTTGCCCTGCATGAATGCAGCTGTTGGGTCCAGATCACCAGCAGCGATTGCTTCCAGATCTTCCAGAGAAACGCCGATTGTGCAGTCTGCGTCCTGATCTTCTGTGGTAAGAGTGTTGTTGTTGATAACGATTACGCCATCATCACCACAGTCGAACTTGATTTTGCCTTCAAAATCACTGGATTCAACTTTTGCTTTCATGCCTTCAGCGAGTTTTGCAACGCTCATGGTCAATCCCTTCTTTGCTTGTCAGCTGTGCTGACGGGAGTCTCTACTACGTATTCCCTAGCATTCTCGTGCTCGCGCGATGCGGGTGAGAAGGCTTTACTTTCCATTTGGAATCTAATGTGCGCCTTCTAGGCTGTAAAGAAATAGCTTGAAGATAATAAAGAGCTTTTGCTTATCCAATGGTCGCGGTTTTTCATGTTGCGCTGCACCGTAAAAGAACGGTGCAAGGATGGGGTTATCGTTGACTGGCAATAATTCTACCCTATAAGACCTCCCATGAGCAGCACGACTTCACCTTTTATATACGCCCCGCCTACCGAGCCGCACCTTGAGATACTCCATCAAGATGATGACATTTTGTTGCTCTCCAAACCTTCTGGCCTGTTAAGCGTTCCGGGCAAGGCCTTGGAGCACCGCGATTGTCTGGAAACGCGAGCACAGGGGGTGTTTCCAAGTGCAACTACTGTGCACCGGCTGGACATGGATACTTCCGGTGTGATGGTGATGGCCATGAACCGGAGTGCCCATCGTCACCTTGGTCTGCAATTCGAGCGGCGGAAAACCAAAAAAACGTATTTGGCCCGTGTCTGGGGGCAGATCTGTGAAGACGAAGGGCAGGTGGATTTGCCACTTCGGTGCGATTGGCCCAACCGGCCCAAACAGATGGTTGATCATGAGCTGGGGCGCTCGGCACAAACCAATTGGCAGATCATCCAGAGGGAAGAGCACACGACACTGGTGAAGCTGATGCCGGTGACCGGTAGATCCCATCAGTTGAGAGTTCATATGCTGGAGCTCGGGCACCCTATCGTTGGGGATAGATTTTATGCGGATGGTGAGGCCTTGAACTTTTCGCAGCGCCTGCAGCTACACGCCCATACGCTTGAGTTCTACCACCCCGACGGCGGCGCTTGGCAAAGTTTTTCCAGTTCCTGCCCGTTCTAGGGCAGAAGCAGGCACAAAGCACCACCCTTCAAATTTCCCGGTGTATCGAAGTGTTGCTATACGTTCATAATTCAGTCACTTCGGGTTTTTATATAGATCCTTCAAGGAGTGTAACCCGCCGCAGGAAATTGCCAGTTTTAAACTCATATATTAGACGCTTTTTGATCTTTATCATAAGATAAGCGCATTACATTTCGTAGGCTTAGTTCATTGGAGAGCTTTGTATCCTCCCTTTTTTAGAGAGGGGGTCAGTTGTGCACCCTCTCTTTAAAAACAGACCTCTCCAATTCAGCAAATCCGTATGGAGATAGGTATGCCTGTAACAAATAATAAGGAATTGGATGCCCTTGTCGCGCGGGTACGCGCCGCACAAAAGGTTTTCGCAAACTACACTCAGGAACAGGTAGACAAGATCTTTCGTGCCGCAGCGCTCGCTGCCGCCGATGCCCGCATTCCCCTTGCACGTATGGCCGCTGAGGAAAGCGGCATGGGCATCATGGAAGACAAGGTGATCAAGAACCAATTCGCCTCAGAGTACATCTATAACAAATACAAGGACGAAAAGACCTGCGGTATTCTCTCTGAAGATAATACTTTCGGCACCATTACCATAGCCGAGCCGACAGGCCTGATTTGTGGAATTATTCCCACAACCAACCCCACCTCAACAGCCATTTTCAAGTCTTTGATCTCGCTGAAGACCCGTAACGGTATTATCTTCAGCCCGCACCCAAGAGCCAAGCACTCCACCAATGAGGCAGCCCGCATAGTTCTGGAAGCGGCCATCAAGGCGGGTGCTCCCAAAGATATCATCGGCTGGATTGATGTGCCGACGGTGGAATTGTCCCATGCCTTGATGACCCACGATGACATTAACCTGATACTGGCCACCGGTGGTCCGGGTATGGTGAAAGCGGCTTATTCCTCCGGTAAACCTGCGATCGGTGTGGGGGCTGGCAACACACCTGTTGTGGTTGATGAACATGCCGATATCAAGCGCATGGTGGCTTCTGTTCTCATGTCCAAGACATTTGACAATGGCGTTATTTGTGCCTCCGAGCAATCTGTTGTCGTTGTTGATGAGGTCTATGAAGCGGTGAAGGCTCGCTTTGCCACGCACAAAGCCCATATTCTCAAGGGCAAGGAAGTTAAGGCGGTTAAAGACATCCTGCTCAAGAACGGGGGTGTTAATGCGGCGATTGTTGGCCAGCCCGCTGCGAAAATTGCCGAAATGGCCGGTGTTGTCGTTCCCGCAGATACTAAGGTTCTTATTTGCGAAGTGAGTGAGGTGAACGAGAAAGAGCCGTTTGCCCATGAAAAACTCTCTCCAACCTTGGCCATGTATCGGGAAAAAGATTACCGGGCCGCGTTTGCCAAAGCCGAAGAGCTGGTCACATTTGGCGGTATTGGCCACACTTCCGTGTACTACACCGATCAGGACCGCTGTCAGGACCGTATCCGTGAATTCGGTCAGGTCATGAAAACGGCGCGTATCTTGATAAACTCTCCGGCATCTCATGGCGGAATGGGCGATTTCTATAACTTCTCTCTTGCGCCTTCTTTGACACTGGGCTGTGGCTCATGGGGCGGGAATTCTATTTCCGAGAATGTGGGACCTCAGCACTTAATCAATAAGAAAACAGTGGCCAAGAGGGCCGAGAACATGCTGTGGCATAAACTACCCGAATCCATCTACTTCCGCCGCGGTTGCCTGCCTATGGCCCTTGAAGACTTGAAGGGCAAAAAGCGGGCTTTGATTGTGACAGATAACTTCCTGTTCAAGAATGGCTATACGGATGAGACCGTCTCTCTTTTGAACGATCTTGGCATGGAAACCGAGGTTTTCTTTGAAGTTGAAGCGGATCCGACCTTGTCTATTGTCCGCAAAGGCGTTGAACTGTGTAATGCCTTTAATCCCGATGTAATCGTGGCATTGGGCGGCGGCTCTCCAATGGATGCGGCGAAGATCATGTGGGTGATGTATGAACACCCTGAAGTGGACTTTGCCGACCTTGCCCTGCGCTTTCTTGATATCCGCAAGAGGATCTATACCTTCCCGAAACTGGGTATCAAGGCAAAGATGGTTGCCATTCCAACCACCTCAGGAACCGGATCGGAAGTGACACCGTTTGCAGTGGTGACCGATGACAAGACCGGCATGAAGTATCCTATTGCCGATTACGAACTCACACCCAATATGGCGATTGTGGATGCCAATCTGGTTATGGATCTTCCAAAATCCCTGACTGCCTATGGCGGATTGGATGCGGTTGTACACTCTCTGGAAAGTTACGTCTCTGTCATTGCCAACGAGTATTCCGAGGGGCAATCCCTTCAGGCGCTTAAGATTTTGAAGGAAAATCTTGTCGAAGCCTATGAAAAAGGCAGGGATGCGCCGCATGCTCGGGAAAAGGTTCACAACGCGGCAACTGTTGCCGGTATTGCCTTTGCCAATGCTTTCCTAGGGGTTTGTCACTCAATTGCCCATAAGATCGGTGCGGCCTATCACATCCCGCATGGTCTTGCCAACGCAATGCTGATTGCCAATGTTATTCGCTATAACGCTAATAACAACCCAACCAAGCAGACTGCTTTTTCCCAGTATGACCGCCCGCATTCCAGATTCCGTTATGCTGAAATTGCGGATCATTTAAAGCTCACAAACGCCTCTGACAGTGAAGGTGCTCGGGTCGAAAAACTGATTGCCTGGATTGAAGAGGTTAAGCGTGCGCTGGACATTCCTTCCTCTCTCAAGGAGCTGGGTATTCCTGAGGCCGAGTTTATGGCTAGATTGGATGAAGTGGCAGAAGAAGCCTTTGATGATCAGTGCACAGGCGCCAACCCGCGCTTCCCTCTGATCAGCGAGATTAAGCAACTTCTGGTAGACGCGTACTATGGCAACGTGTTTGTTGAAGACACTAACGTCCACACTCTTGCAACTCAGGAGAAAGAGGCTAGCTCGAAAGCAGGTATCAAGGCTGCCGAGTAGTGTTTATTTGGTAAAGTGAATGAGAGGAAGGCCAGCCTTTTTCAAAGGCTGGCCTTTCTTGCAATAACTTTTTTGCGTTCGACTTTCGGCCAGTAGTGTGCAGAGTAGTACTGATTTTAAAATTCCGGCTTACGAGTGTTTGGCAGTAACAGGTACCAAGTTGGAGATGAAATCTTCTGCTGCCGCTTGCCAGGAGTATTGACTGGCATGCTTGATACAGTCCTCCGGCTTCATGCGTAAAGCCTCTGTAATTGCTTTTCCCAGATCCTTGTCCAGTGCTCCTACAGGGGCATTTCCTATTATATCTTTGGGGCCTGTTACTGGAAAGGCTGCCACAGGAAGCCCGCAGGCCAAGGCCTCCAGATTGACCAGACCAAAGGTATCTGTGAGAGAGGGGAAAACAAAAACATCAGCGCTGTTATAACACTGAACCAGATTCTCCCCTTCGCGCACACCGCAAAACACAGCATCAGGAAACTTTTGCTCTAAGTACTTACGACGGGGGCCGTCCCCGACAATAACTTTTGTTCCTGAAGCTTGTAGGGAAAGAAACGCCTCAATATTTTTTTCAAAGGAAAGACGGCCTACATAAAGCATTATTGGCCCTTGATGGTCTGAAAATAGATTTGCTTCCACTGATCTGAATTGAGAAAAGTCTACGCCACGGCGCCATAGGCGAACGTGCTCAATACCGAACTCGTACGCCTCTTGCCTCATTCCCTCGGTTGTAACCATTGTATGTGCAGCGGCCCTATGAAAACGCTTAAATAATAAGTGTAGCCAACTATGAGGAACTTTGTAATTTAAGGAGAGGTACTCAGCGAACTTTGAAAGAAATGAGCTGGTAAAAGCGATATTATTGCGCATGCAGTAAGCCCGTGCCGACCAACCGAGTGTGCCCTCTGTTAGAATATGAATGGAGTCTGGTTGAAAAGCCTCAACTCTACGCTTCACTTGGCCTCTGGGAAATACTGCGACTTTGATCTCCGGGTAAGGTGGGAAAGGAACTGTCACGCAATCCTTAACGTCCAGAATATCTAATGTATGCCCCTGTTTTATTAGCTCTTTCTCGGTTTGCGACAGAACCCTTGCTACCCCGTTGATTTGGGTGGAATAGGTGTCTGTCACAATCAAAATTCGCATGATGCAGCTGCCTTTTAACGGAGGTAGATCTGGCAATATTAGGCGATTATCATGAAGGCTTTACCACTTAGAAGCGCAGGGTATTTTTGAGCGGTCACACCTGTCTGTATATTTCATTGCCACTTCAGTCACTTCATTCAGCAGGAAGTTGCTAAGTGTTTTTGGCTCGAGCCCCATTTTCAATAGCCGGTCATTGGCAACCAAAAGGTCATTTTCGGCTGCTTCCTTTCTAGGGTTCTCTAGATAAGAAATCTCTGCTCCGGTTTTTGCAGAGATCATCTTGGCCAAATCACGAATACGGTGTGTTTCCGTCATCTGGTTCAAGATATTTACCCGCTCTCCCTTTTGCGGGGCGTTTTCAAGGGCCAGTTGAATGCACCTGCATGTATCTTGAATATGAATAAAGGCGCGCGTCTGACCACCTGTTCCGTACACCGTCAACGGGTACTCAATGGCGGCCTGCATCAGGAAACGGTTCAGAACGGTGCCATAGTCCCCGTCATAGTCAAATCTGTTTATGAGGCGTTCATCCAACTGTGTTTGCGGCGTTTGTGTCCCCCAAACGATGCCTTGGTGCAGGTCGGTTATACGAACGAGATCATTCTTATTATAAAAAAGAAATAGGAGCTGATCCTGAGTTTTCGTCATATGATAGATTGACCCAGGACTGCATGGGTAGAGGATTTCCTTGTGTTCTCCTCCCACTTGAATATCCAGATACCCTTCCGGAATTTTGATGCCAGTTGTATTGTAGCCATAGACCCCCATAGTACCCAAATGCAGAAGATGTGGGTCCGTTTTACTTTCCACAATCGCCGCAAGAAGATCGTGCGTTGCATTTAGGTTATTATTAACGGTGTATCTGCGATGCCGCGCGGACTTCATGGAATAGGGAGCCGCTCTTTGTTCGGCAAAGTGAATAATAGCTTCTGGCTGCTCATCGGATAACAAAGAAACGAGCCGGTTAAACTCTTTGCCCAGCGTCATGGGGATATGCCGAATAGTCGCCCCTGTAAGCTCCTTCCAGACACAAAGTCTTTCGCCTACATTTGTTATGGGTGTTAATGAAGAAACCTCTAGATCAATATCTATTTTTCTTCGGGAGAGATTATCAAGAATTATAATCTCATACCCCAAGCTAGATAAATAAAGGGAGGTTGGCCAACCACAAAATCCGTCTCCCCCTAAAACCAGAACTTTCTGCATTGGTTGCTCCAAATACTTTGTAGGTGAGAGTGCTGTAAGAAATACCTTTCATTCTCTAAGAAGAAGTATTTCTTAAGGTTACAATAATATTAGTACTAACTCAATGGAATTGAATATTATTATTGTTATATTAAACAAAGTTTATGATTAACGTAGATTTGGTCCGGTTTATCTATTTTTGATTGTTGTATTATTTAATATTCAACTTTTAGATGATGGTGCGCTGAAAAGTGGGGGCCGGTTTTCTATTAAAGATATGCGCCTAAATACGAAGTTAAAGCAGTGAGCTGTTTCAATAAAACGCCTCACTACTTTAGGGCTGTGATAAGGACGGAGAGGCGCAATGCAGTAGGGTCCCACGTCTCGCCTTGCCTTTTGCATCGCTATAAATGTCTCTTACCTTTAAGAGGCAAGCAGGAAATTCAGGCGCTCTTCTGCGCGTGCTGGGTCAATTTCCAGAATTTCTGCTGTAACAATGTGTTCAATAACGAATGGGTCAGCATCTACCCTTTTTTGGAGATCATCCAAAGTGGTGCCATGGGCAATAATAGCCCCCCCTGCATTGGGCTTTAAGGATCCAACCATAACAAAGACCTGATCATCAAAGCCTTGCTTTATCCAGTCTTTATGGGCCTGCATAAACTGGGGTGCTTGGGATTTATTCTCGGAAAATTTCAAGAGTACAATAAACATAGGGGCTTGGTCCTAGTCTGATAGGGTTAATGGATCGCGGGAATATGTTTGCAGCCAGAGGGTTATCTGGGCCACTTCATCTTCTATAAATTTCTCGTCCTTGAAGGTGTTTGCCATTGTGGCCACACCTTGGGAATGAGAGAGGATGTGCATTGCCAGTCTGTCGGCATCGGCTTCATGTCCAAGGTCGAAAAACTGCTTCTTCAGCCAGTCTCGAAACAGGGTAAAAATCTCCCGATACTCATCCTGAGAGGCGTGGTCTAGCTTCGCCAGCTCCGCGCTCAGTGTGCCCAGTGGACACCCGAAGGCCATGATGTTCACACGGTTGCGCAGAAGGATTTTGACAAAGCACAGGATTCGCTCTGCCGGATCTTCAACCTGATCTTCCCACTGTTTCAGCCAGTTTTGCCGATCGGACAAACGCTGCTGTATAACTGCCGAAAGAATGTCGTCCTTGGTTTTGAAGTGGTAATAGAAGTTCCCGCGGGAAATCTTCACCGTGTCGGCAATGTCAGCAAAGGAAGTCTTTTCAAAGCCCTGCTCATAGAACAGCTTGTCAGCCGCTTCGATGATGCGGTTTCGTGTTGTCTTTGCACTCATGAGAAGACGCCCTTTGCCATGTTATTTATACTTTTATCAAACTAGACTTCTTCACTATGATAGAAAGGATAGTCGGTAAAGCCCCGCTCGTTGCCTCCATAAAATGTGGAATGGTCCACTTCATTAAGAGGCAGTTTGTCTTTGTAGCGGCGAACCAGATCCGGGTTTGCAAGAAACGGCAGACCAAAGGCGATCAGGTCAGCATTTTGATCTTGCAAGGACTTCTGCGCTTTTTCCAGATCATAACCGTTGTTGGCGATATAGGGACCGGAAAACTTTCCCCTCAACGCCCCATAATCGACACTGCTGGTTTTTGTCATCATGTCGCCTTCCAAAACGTGCAGGTAACACAGTCCAAATGAGCTGACCTGCTCAATGAAATACTCAAAGTGCGTTTGAGGGTCGCTATCGCGCATGTCGTTGTAACTGTTTTCAGGTGTTAAACGAAGGCCGACACTTTTTGCGGGCCAAACGGTACACACCGCATCAAGGATTTCGCTCAGCAAACGCAGGCGGTTTTGTACATTGCCACCATAAGCATCATCACGCTGATTGGAGCCATCACGCAAGAACTGGTCAATGATATATCCATTGGCGCCGTGCACTTCGACACCATCAAACCCGGCCTGTTTTGCCAGAATTGCACCTTGCTTGAATTGAGCAACAATCTGGGAAATTTCAGAGGTTTCCAGTGCGCGCGGCTCCACAAAATCCTGCATTCCTTGATATGTCACAGCCTGTCCGCTGGGCTTTATTGCCGAGGGGGCAACGGGCAGGGCGCCGCCAGCTTGCATGGATGGGTGAGAAATACGTCCGCAATGCTGCAGCTGTATGAAAATGCGCCCGCCTTCCGCGTGCACCGCATCCGTTAGTTTCTTCCAGCTTTTAGCCTGAGGTTCACTAAAGATATTCGGGGTCATCGGGTAGCCAATGCCCTGTGCGGAGACGGGTGAAGATTCGGCAATAATCAGTCCAGCACTTGCCCGTTGCTGATAATAAGTCACCATCATCTCAGTGACTTCACCATTTTCATTGGCACGATTGCGCGTCATGGGCGCCATAACCATCCGGTTGGATAACTCAATATTACCTAGGTTAAATTTCTCAAATAAGTCTGCAGCCATTGTCATTCCTCGGGATAAATTCTCTAGGACCATTGTCCTAAAAATAGAATTAGGACGATTGACCTAAAAGAGTCAAGCCACATGGGGCGAGAAAAATATCGCCTACAGCGTATAGGGGGGGACATGCATACGGGATTTCGGATAAAGGTATGCGCAAAAACAACAGCTTAAGGTGGAGAAAATTTCTCCACCTTAAGTGAAATAAAGAGGGAGTTCCAAGCGCGGACTGGCAGGCGGCTTCCTTGGGGTCATACCGGACAAGCGAAGCGCCGATCCGGTATCTTGACCACAAACTACCGATTATACGCTGGCGTTATTGGGCGGTTTCTTTCTCTTTCCACTTGCTTTCACTTTCCAGATCAGCCCGTGGCGAGAACATTTCAAAGTTGAACTCTTTCAAAGGCCCGTTTGCACGAACCTGATTTGGCCACGCATTGGAAGCCAGCGCGGGTTTGCCCAGTGCTATGAGATCTGCTTGAGAACTCTCCAGCATGGCCGCAGCGCGGTCGGGTTTCCCAAGTCCGCCGTTTGCAATCACTGGCAGGTTGGAAAACTGCCGCGCCAGCTGTGCAAGGGAGGCGCCTGTGCCAAACGCGGGTTTGTCCGCTTCAAATTCGGTTGTATGGATATAGCTGGCACCTGCCTCTTTCAAACTCGTAAAGACAACACGTGCATCTTCCTCTCCACCCGCCCATTTATGCTCAAAGTCATTCACCTTGCTCTGGGAGATCCGCACGCCCACGACAAATTCAGGCGAGACCTTTTCACGAACGCGGCCAAGTATCTCGCAGGTGAGGCGAATTCGGTTGCCTACGCTTCCGCCATACTGGTCTTCTCTGTGATTTGCATAATCGGTAAGAAACTGATCCAGAAGATATCCGTTGGCTCCATGAATTTCCACGCCGGAAACTCCGGTCTCCTCCGCACGCTGTGCCGCTTCCACAAAGCCGGAAATTGCAGTTTCGATGTCTGCACTGCTCATCTGGCTTGGCAGTTCATAAAGGCCGTGGCCACGATAAAATTCCATCTGTGTGCCCTTTGGACGGATGGAAGAGGGGCCACCTGTTAAGGTACTGAAGCGGTTATATTGAGAAAGTGCTCCCGCATGCATGAGCTGCATAATAACAGCGGCTCCGGCATCTTGTACCTGTTCAATCAGGGGTTTCCAACTTGCAGCTTGAAGTCCATCGGTCAGTCCGGGCTGATAGCGATAGCACTGGCTGTAGGCTCTATCAGTGTAGACACCTTCGGTGATCAGCGCGGCAAACCCGCCTTGTGCGAAAGACTTATAATAGGGTAGCATCTGCGCGCTAACACTTCCCTCCTCATTTGCACTTACGCGGGTCATGGGGGCCAGAACACAGCGGTTTTTAAGGGTTAAAGATCCGAGTTCGAACGGTTGGAAAAGGGACGAGTGTTGCATTTTATCTTCCTGTAACTGTTTGCCAAACATCGTTACAGCATCATGAAAACTATGATAATGTTGCAATTTGCATGGTGACCTTTTACTAATCGTTACATAATGAGCACTGAGAACCTTACCGAATATCTTCGCATCTTCCGCACTGTGGTTGATAAGCAGAGCTTTTCTGCTGCTGCTCGAGACCTCAATATGACGCCTGCGTGGGTTGCCCGGCAGGTCACGCGCCTTGAAACCCACTTGAATGCCTCTCTCTTGATCCGCTCAACCAGACAGCTCCACCTCACTGCGGCGGGGCAGGAGTGTTATAATTCTGCCGGTCGGGTAATGGAGGAACTGGGTTCTCTGCGCGATGTTGTTGCTCTGGACAGCCGACAACTTCGTGGAAAAATTACTATAAATATTCCAAGGATTTTGGCTTCGGATAAACCGGCGGAGCTCATTTGCGGTATACAAGAGTGTTTTCCGGATCTGAGCTTAGACTTTACAGTCTCCGACCATTTTGTTGATCCACTCTCCGGTGACTATGATATCATTTTACGCATAGCTCATAGACTGCCCGATAGTAACGCCCTGCAACGGAAGATTGGAGAAGTTCCACGGGTGCTCTGTGCGTCGCCAAAGTATTTGCAGCTCATGCCGGTGCCCCAAAAACTATCCGATATTCAACAGCATAGAGCCTTAATGTTTAAGGGCCTCCAGTCCACTGGACAATGGAAGCTGAAAACCGAAGAGGAAACGGGGTGGGTGGCGCCGAAAATGGTTATTGAAGCCAACAGCAGTCCTTTGCTCAAAGCCGCAACTATTGCAGGGCGCGGGTTGGCCTTCCTGCCTCAAATGATCATCGACAAAGAGCTGGCCTCTGGTGAACTTGTTGAAATAGCGGGGTTTGCAGCGTGTGATCCCATGCATTTGTATATCCTGCGCCCACCAACAACTTACCTGCCAACACGTACCAAAGTTGTCTGGGATTATTTGACAGAGAATCTTGCTGGGATTTTGAAGAGGCCTCGTTGAGTTTACGCGCACGCTCCAAACTCTTCTTTCAAAGAAACGTCTCACTGCTGTAAAAGAGGGGCTACAAAATTTATCCCCCTCTGTCCCAATGCCTCTATTATTCCTCTCGTGCCCATAAAAACGAGCAGCGGCGGACCGTCCGTCGTGAAGTTATGGGTCGGGATGGGGTTCGTTGGAGAGGTAACGCATCTTCAAGGGGCCCGGTGAGATATTGTTCGGGCTTTGCTGTAAAGGTCCGGCGGATACAAGGAGCCCCTCCAGAGTCGCGAGCAGCTGCGGGAAACCGCATTTTTCGACTGCTGTTGGTTACCCCAGTATTTTGCATAAAATAATCCCGGGCAAGGTGGAATGCCATAGCCGAAGAAACATTTTATTAGTCACTGCGCAGGCTCTGGCCTGTCCGCCTTGCCACTCTCGTTAAGAGCGAGACCAGATCGAACACTGCAGGGATCCCGTGTGGTGTTAAAGGTCGTGAGCTATTGGTTTGAGGCCTATCTTAAGCTAGCGAATGCGAACTGAGGAGGCCGGTCGTGCTGGAGAGTAACCTTAATGCGGGCTCAGGAATTTCAGTCCCACTATACCGCAGAGGATCAGGAGGATACAAACTATGCGAAGAACATCCGTAGACTCCCCAAACAGCGCCATCCCAACAATAACTGTTCCCACGGTTCCGATACCCGTCCATATGGCGTAGGCGGTTCCTAGAGGGAGAGTCTTTAGGGCGTAACCCAGCAAGACGATGCTGATAACCATGGAAATAAGCGTGACAGCGGAAGGCCCGAGCTTTGTGAACCCCTCCGTATACTTCAGCCCCACCGCCCATGCGATTTCAAAAAGACCTGCAATGAAAAGAACCAACCAAGCCAACTCTTGTTGTGCCTTTTTTTGTTACCAAGTGCCCGCAGGTTTAATGAAACTCAAATTCATATGCAAAGGCATTTACGTGAATTCGGTATGTGAGTGTGCTTTTGGTTTCCAAACTCTCATTACTGAGGGGAGAAATCCTTTCCTGCCAGCCCCTGATTTTTAATTTACCGCATCTATAGTTTTTTTGTTGGTTGATCTGGGAAACAGGGTTTATGGTTCCGCTAGTAAGAACATTTCATAACAGTCTGCAGTTTCTGGCACTATTTTGTCTTTGCTTGGCATCGCCCCCTAGTGCAGCTGAACAGCAGGAGGCAGTGATGCTGGAAGGAGCCGGAGCTGGCTTCCCAGCCTTTATGCACACGCAGAGCCTAGATCTTTTCTCGAAAGCGAATCCGAATATATCTATCAGTTATTCTCAGGTTGGGAGCGCACGTGGTGCCTATGAGTTCGTAAACGGAAACACTGATTTTGCAATTACAAGCGCCCCTTTTCATTTCGTTGGAAGTGGCAAAACGGATAACCGGTTTCTTGAAGTGCCGGTGGCGGCCACCAGTATTGCAGTTGTCTATAACCTGAAAGATGTCGGCAACTTGAAACTGAGCAGGGATGCTTTGGCTGGAATATTTGACGGTTCGATTGTCAATTGGTCCGATCCCGTGATCTTGCGGGATAATCAGGGAGCAGCCCTACCAGACCTTCCCATAGAAATTATAGCGCGTGGCATTGGAAGTGGTTCCACCTTTGCATTCACAAACCACATAAAAGAGTACAGCGCGGTATGGCGCAAGATTGGGGCCTCTATGGATATTGCAGCTTTACTGCCTGCAAATGCTCGGTATGTATCTAGTAATTACGAGCTGGTTAAATCCATTGGGGAAGATATTGGGTCAATCGGGTTTGTGCCTGTTGCCTATTCGATTACCAATGGCACGCAAGTTGCCCTGCTGCAAAACAAGTCAGGTGAGTATGTGGCTCCAACAGTTCGTGCCACACAGAAGGCACTCAGCCATCTCAAAGTTGTCCCACCCCCGGAGCTCAATTTGCTATTGATAGATCCGGAAGGGCCGGAGGCCTATCCGATTGTAACATTCTATTGGCTGTTCATTGACAAGCACTACAAGAATACGAAGAAGGCTGCTGCTGTTCGTGCTCTTGCTACATTCATGCTGGAGGGCTTACCTAAGAAAACCGCTCTGGCGCTTGGCTATGTCTCACTGCCAAAGGCTGTCCGTCTTGACGCCGTCAACCTTTTGAAAAGTGATGAAAAGTAACCGCTCACCCTAATGGTCGGGTGAGCGGGGAACTTGGCTTTGAAGGTGGTGATACCTAAGTACTGTTTCCTATAAGAACCGTGACTTCCTGATCGTAGAAACTGCAAAATCCCTTAATTTCCTTAGCAAAATCAAGAGGATCATTATACGCCCAAGCGACCTCGATTCCCTCATGCAGATAGTAACTTGCATTGCCTTTTATTGGGCAGAAGGTCGTCTTTTCCTCTTTGGTTAAAGGAGCCTTGATGTCCTCAGAAGGAATATACAACCGAGGAGGCGCTGCAGCACTCTTGAATTCCTGCAAGTATATAGCCTTTGCCGTGTCTGCAAGCAGGTCCTCACCTTTGTAGACACGAACCCTGTTTGAAATTGGGGTCAGAAACATAAAGTGCTCTGGGTCTTTGGGGTTAACAATCGCCGACTTAGAGGCTTTCTCGGAGAGTTTGGCCATTGGGTTTTCCTTTAACAGGCTTGTTGTGCTGCGTTGGAGAAGGTGGCAAAGCAGCATTTTGCGCCACGGTAAGAGGCTAGGTTATCGTGTTCCCACATAGGTTCGGGGAAAGCGCAATACAACACTGATACCAAGCTAAGGTGATAGATTCAAAAATTCCAGAAATATGAAATTCTAAATTGAACTCCACAGCATAAAACCTATATGAGTGTATGTTACATATTAGGGTGGTTATAATTTCGTCACTTTTGACGCATAGGGAAGCCATCCATTTTTTGTTTTCCTGCATCAGACGGGCTGAGAACTGCAAGCGCTACTTTCTCCTGTAGCGAAAAGAAAGCTGGCAATAAAGTGATTGAAAATTTGCGTTCTATGGCAGTTTTTGCCGCAGTGGTCGAGCAGGGGTCATTTCGTGGCGCAGGAAAAAAACTGGGACTTTCCCCTTCTGTAATATCCCATCATATCTCCAAGCTTGAAGTCAGACTGGATTGCTCTTTGATCAGCAGAAGCTCCCGCCGTCTGGATCTGACTGAAGATGGTAAAGTACTGGCTGAAACTGCTAGGCTGATGATGGAGACAGTCAGTGCTGGCGTGGATGCTGTGACCCAGACACAGACAGCTCCCACAGGGCGGTTAAGGATCTCGCTTCCTACCTTTATGGCCAATACGGAACTGGTTGATCACATTTCCAGCTTTATGACCCTCTATGAGAGTGTGGCCATTGAACTCGTGTTCACCAACGAGCCGGTTCATCCGGTGAATGATTGCTTTGATATGGTCATCACATTTGACCGGATTGTAGACCGCAACCTCATACAAAAAAGGCTGTTTTCATCTCCTTTGTCTTTTTACGCCTCAAACGATCTGGCCGAGAAAATATCGGGCTGGGACATAGAGGAGGTCGTTCAAAAGGTATCCTTGATAAAATCCCCCGGGTTTTCCGAGGAGAGCTGGAATAGGGTCTTTGAAAATCTGGCGGGCCCTTTGCAGGACCCTCTCGACTTTCGCATTACAGTTAAAGATCTGTTTGCAGCAGTGAAGTTTTGCATAAGCGGCCTCGGAATTGCGACCTTGCCTATTGTGGTGGAGATGAATGGTGAAGCGGAAGGGCTTCAGCGTGTATTACAGCATGCGGCGCTCCCAGCGTTCTCCAATTATATCTATTGGGCAAGTAATACGCGCAAGTCTTCCATAACCCGGTTGTTTGTGGACCACATCATTGCGTCCTTGGAAAAGGAAACAAGTCTCAAAAACTTTGGTGTCATTGGCCCCGCGTAATCGTAGATACCCCTGTGAAATAGTTGGTCATCTCACAGGGGGAATATCCTATCGGCTGACGCCGTACATCTCATTTTCCGAAGGGAAACTCTGGTCTTTCACATCATCGGCATACTGTTTGACAGCGCTGTCGATTGTCTCCATGAGATTGGCATAGCGGCGTACAAACTTTGGTGTCCGCGGGAACATACCCAGCATGTCATCGGTTACTAGAATTTGTCCGTCACACTCGGTGGAGGCACCGATACCAATAGTGGGAACTGGAACCGCGTGTGTTACCTCACCGGCAATATGGCTGACCACGCCTTCAAGGACGATTGCAAAACAACCCGCAGCCGCCATTTGCTTGGCGTTTTGAACGAGTTCCCTTTTGCTTTCATCGGTTTTTCCGGCAACGCGATAGCCGCCATCAACATTCAGATACTGGGGGCGCAGGCCAATATGCCCGACAACAGGAATACCGCGCTCCACGAGGAACTCAACTGTTTGCGCAGCAAACTTGTTATACTCAATTTTAACCGCCTGACAGCCGGTCTCCTGCATCAGACGCAGGGCGGAGCGATAGGCCACTTGGGGACTTTCCTCGCAGCTGCCAAAGGGGAGATCAACAACAACCAGTGCTTTTTGAGAGCCACGCATAACCGCTTTGCCATGCATGATCATCATGTCCAGAGTGACAGCAGTGGTATCTTTCATTCCATGCAGAACCATACCTACAGAATCTCCCACAAGCAGCAGGTCACAGTGGCGATCCAGAATTTCCGCAACAGGTGTCGTGTAGGCGGTCAAGGTGACAAGCTTCCTTTGCCCCTTTGCTGCAATTATGTCTCTTATGGTGTTTCTTTTTATTTCTGCCATTTTGGACATGCTAAAACCCTTTAGTGAAGGTATCTCTATTGAAATAGTCTTGGCCTTCCGGTGAAAATAACCTTTTGCCCGAAGGAAAGCCGTAACTGCAATTTGAGAACATTAATCAAGTGCAGGTATCTCCAGTAAAGTATAATTAGTCCAAATTAAACTAATAGGTAGGAATTTCGGGTTTTTCAGAGATTAGTTTAAGATATAATTTTAATTCATCTGGAAAAACGGGATAAATATACACTTATAGATAGGCTTCTTAGGGCATATAATTGCGCAAATTGTCGTTAATAGTGGTTGACCTAAGTGTGATGATCTTCCTTTGGTCTGTCATAAAATTGACGGACTTGTCTATTCCTTTAAGCTGGCAAACGAAATTGTGAATGCTGGATGAGGAAGGGCGCATACGTCGCGTTGGCAAAGCTTAATCTGCTTTTGAATAGCATTCATGGATTTAACTGGCTTTGTCGTCAAATCCCCTCGAAACTTAACAGAACTCTCCACTTGTGATCGATTAATCAAAGGAGAATAGGACCGATGGAAAAGAACGGGGCGGCACCGCTTAAGGTCCTTAAGCGGCAGGAAAATAATATCCATAAATTGCGAGAGCAGCTTTTTCATGTGCGGACGAATACGAAACAGCTCGCGGAAAACCTGAGTGATGGGGATGCGACGGTTCAGTCAATGGAGGATACCAGCCCTTCAAAGTGGCACCTTGCCCATACAACATGGTTTTTTGAAACGGTGGTCCTGAGGCGGTTCTTGAAAGGCTACACGCTTTTCAATGATCGCTTTCCGTACCTTTTCAATTCCTACTATGAAAGTTTGGGTGCTCGGAACCCTCGCCCTCGGCGTGGCATGATTACGCGGCCGCATTTGAAGGAAATTCTCGATTATCGCACTCATGTGGATGAGGGCTTGGAACGGCTTATGCGATCTCCTCTGAATGAACATGCGAAGGCTTTAATTGAGCTGGGGATCAATCACGAGCAGCAACATCAGGAGCTTTTTCTAACCGACATTTTGCATCTTTTGGCGCAAAACCCATTAGGTCCACTGTATGCTGCCTCTATTCCTTTGGAAGTGAACTCAGGCGCCCTCAATGAGGTCCAATGGCAGGCATTTGACGGAGGCATGGAGACTTTTGGACATGAGGGAAAAATGTTTGCATTTGATTGTGAAGGAGCGCGGCATCAGCGGTTTCTTGAACCCTTTCGTCTGGCAACACGGGCTGTCACCAATAGGGAATGGACTGAGTTCATGGAGGGAGGAGGCTATACAACGCCAACTCTGTGGCTGTCTGATGGATGGGCTACTGTAAAGGAAGAGGACTGGTCAGCTCCGCTTTACTGGGAAAATCGTGATGGTGAATGGTGGTCCATGACCTTAATGGGCATGCAGCCGGTGGACCTGGATGCGCCCGTTTGCCATGTGAGCTATTTTGAAGCTGATGCCTTTGCAAGCTTTGCAGGTAAGAGGTTGCCAAGTGAGTTTGAGCTGGAACTGGCGGGAAAAGATCGCCCCATCAATGGAAACTTCAAGGATAGCGGGCGCTTACGGCCAGCTCCTGTACAAGGGGAGGGGCTCAGTCAGCTTTTTGGCGATGTGTGGGAATGGACGCGCAGTCCATTTACCGCATACCCTAACTTCAAACTATCTGAAGGCGCGGTTGGCGAATACAACGGCAAATTCATGAATGGTCAGTATGTTTTGAAGGGCGGGTCCTGTGTCACGCCAGAGGGGCATATTCGAAATACTTACCGCAACTTCTTTCAGCCCGAAAAAAGGTGGCAATTTACCGGAGTACGATTGGCGGAGAATGCTTGATGTCTTTTTCATTTCAACTCGAAAGACCACTTTATTACAACGAGCCCTTCCTCTTTGATATTTGGGAGGGATGCGCTAGGGATCAAAAGAAAACGTCTCCGCGTTGGCTCTATGATGCAAAAGGCTCTGAACTTTTTGACCGCATTACGGAGCTTCCTGAATACTATCCAACCCGTACCGAATTTTCCATATTACACAAACTGGCCGCGAAAATTGGTCAAATTCTGGGGCCTCGTGTATCACTAGTGGAGTATGGTGCGGGATCAGGGGAGAAGGCTCAAATTCTACTGGAGGCTACTCAAGACCCTTTTGAATATGTACCTCTTGATATCTCCTTCGATCATATGGAAGAGGGGTTGGTTCCACTGAAACGAGAGTTTCCTTCTTTGCGTGTACGTCCAATGGAGGGGGATTTCCTGTCTTTGGAAGAGAATGTGGGCTTGGGAGCAGAGGGAGCTCATGTTGGGTTCTTCCCCGGTTCTACCATTGGAAACTTGAATGACACAGAAATAGCAGCCTTCATGAAGGGCGCGCGGCAGCAGTTAGGGGAGGATTCCTATTTCATTTTGGGGGCTGATCTTTGCAAAAGTCTCGACGTGCTCATTCCGGCCTATGATGATGCACAGGGGGTTACAAGGGAGTTCAATCTGAATCTGCTCACACGTATAAACCGGGAATTGCATGGAACTTTTGAGTCCCGCCAGTTCTCTCATGTGGCGCGCTGGAACGCAGAAGACAGCGCTATCGAAATGCATATTCAAAGTCTGAGTGCTCAATCTTTTTCGATCGCAGGACGAACCTTCTCCATGACAAAGGGCGAGAGTATTCATACGGAAAGCTCAAGGAAATTTACTCCTGAGAGTTTGGAGCATCTGGTGCAATCGAATGGTTGGGAAATTGAATTCCTAGAGACTGATAACAGACAATATTTTGCTGTTTTGCTTCTAAAAGCGCTGCCTTACAAATCTCGTGGAACAAACACCAAGCTGATATGAAATATGATTATTTCCGGTCGGGACGTTTTTCTTTAGGCGGGAACTTCCTTGCCGTCCCAAGCAAAGCATTTCCCTGTCTCCTTTGGTGTTAGACCATCTAAAACCCGCCAGAGGCAGGCAGCAGAAAACTCAGGCGTGAACAGCTTGCCTTTTGGTACAAACCGTTGAAATGGGTGAGAGAGTGGACTTGCGACTGTACCTGGGTGTAGACCAACGATAACAGATCTTGGGTTTAACCGTGTAGCCTCAATGCTGGCCGTTTTTATAACCATATTCAGTGCCGCTTTTGATGCCCGGTAGCTATACCAGCCGCCAAGGTGATTGTCTGAAATGCTACCTACCCGAGCAGAAAGAGCTGCAAAGCTATAAGGCTGTTTGCGGGGCATGACACGTAATAAGTGAGATAGTATAGCGGCAGGAAAAAAGGTATTTGCTGAAAAAATTTCCTGCATAGAAGAAATATTGATATCGCCAGCACTTTTTTCGGGCGATGCCGTTGGTGTTTGCAATACACCACTGGTCACAATGACAAGGGAAAGAGGTCCGCTTTCGGTTATGCGATCACAACAGGCTTTCAAATTGTCTGCTTTGAGGTGGTGAAATTGCATAGTTTGAAAGTGGAGAGTAGGCGGTAACAGGCTGCGGGAGACCGCATGAATACGATCAAACCTATTTTGAGCGTTCAGGTGAGAGAGAAGGGCTGAACCAATTGCACCAGAGGCACCGAAAATTGCTGCCTGTTTCACCTCTGATTTCTCCCTTAAGTGATTCCTTTATCGGTAGAAAATAAGGGTTTTTCCTTAAGAAACCTTAGGTGAGGCGAATGTTCGGAATGCGTTGCAAAAGCAAAAGTCCCCATAAAAACACAGCGGCCATTTTTGTAAAATATGACTGTAAAAGTAATATTTTCAATATGTTGATTGTGTGAGTCTAGTTTTGAACGTTTCTAAATTATTGAAATTTAACGCTTATATGTTGACTATTTGTAATGTAGCGGAAGATATAGACATCAATAAACGAGATTGGACAATGCCGCATTCCAAAAGCGGTGGGGATACGACGATATTTTTAGAAAGAGGTTTTTGAATGCGTAAAATGGCTGCAACACTGCTTTCTGCAGTTGCTATGAGTACAATGGTTAGCGCCGGTCATGCGGCAAGCTCCAATGAAGTTCTCGATAACTATGGTGACATCGCTCAGGCGATCTTTGAGGATTCTCTGGCAACCGCAAAAGGTTTGCAATCCGCAGTTAACGCTCTGATTGAAAACCCTTCGGACGAAACACTGGGCGCGGCTCGTGCTGCTTGGGTTGAAGCTCGTCACCCTTACCAGCAGAGTGAAGTTTACCGCTTCGGCAATGCAATCGTTGATGACTGGGAAGGTAAAGTGAATGCATGGCCTTTGGATGAGGGCCTCATTGACTACACCGACGCTTCCTATGGCGCGGAATCTGAAGAAAACCCGTTCTACGCGGCCAACGTCATTGCCAACACCAAGCTGATGATTGCTGGTGAGGAAGTGGATGCCACTGAAATCACAGCTTCTCTTCTTTCTGATACTTTGCAGGAAGCTGGTGAAGTGGAAGCAAACGTTGCAACCGGTTATCACGCAATTGAATTCCTGCTGTGGGGTCAGGACCTGAATGGAACAGGCCCTGGCGCTGGCAACCGTCCGGCAACAGATTTTGATACTGAAAACTGCACAAACGGAAACTGTGAACGCCGCGCGCAGTACTTGCAAGCTGCCACAAGCCTTCTGATTTCTGATCTGGAAGAAATGGTTGCTGCATGGTCTGCAAACGGTGAAGGCCGTAAAGAGCTTTCAGACAAAGGTGAAGCTGGCGGACTGGCAACCATTCTGACTGGAATGGGTTCCCTTTCCTATGGTGAGCTGGCTGGCGAGCGCATCAAGCTTGGTCTGATGTTGCATGATCCTGAAGAAGAGCATGACTGCTTCTCTGACAACACACACTTTTCCCACTACAACGATGTGGTTGGTATTCGTAACGTGTTCCTCGGCGGTTATTCCCGCGTTGACGGCAGCACCCTTTCCGGTCCTTCCTTGAAAGAGCTTATTGCTGCAAAAGACGCGAAACTTTCTGAAGAGCTGGAAGCTGATTTGAACGCTACCGTTGCAGCCTTCCAGAAAATCGTGGATCGTGCTGAAGGCGGTGAAGCCTACGACCAGATGATTGGTGAAGACAACGCAGAGGGCAACGCCCTTATTCAAGCCGGTGTTGATGCTCTGGTTGCGCAAACAGCGTCCATTCAGCGCGCAGTGCAGATATTGGATCTGGAAGACATTGCCTTTGAGGGTTCCGACAGTCTCGACAACCCGTCCGCTGTCTTCGAGTAATAAACTCCTCAAAACACCCCGCAAATTTGTGGGGTGTTTTCTTTAGTACAAATTGAAAATGCTCTAGGTATCAGGCGTAAAATCATGCCAGCTTTCGGTCTAGCCGCGCACCTTCTTGTGAGGGCGTCAGCCATCACCGTCTCTTGTGGTGCTCTTCTCCTTTCCACTGCCAGTGCTCAGTCTCCTTTGGAATATCGCGATGACCTTTCCCTCAAGGATCGCCAGCGCGCTGCACAAGTCACCGCCCCACTGGCCAGCTTCGAAAAAGGTGAAGCCTTTGAAGAGATGCAGGCAGGTAAGGCGACCTCTCGAAAGCGTGTGAACCGGGACGCATTTTCTCACCCAAGCCAGAACCTGAGCTTTGAAGAACAACAAAAGTTCAGAGTCGGTAACGGCCTTTTTCGAAAACTCTGGACCTCTTCTCCTGCATCCACCAAAGCCTCCGATGGCCTTGGTCCCCTGTTCAATGCACGCTCCTGTCAGGGGTGTCACCTGAAAGACGGACGCGGCCGTCCTCCCTATGAAGGGGAACGGGCTGTTTCCTTGTTCTTGCGTTTGTCTGTTGAACCTTCAACGGATGCAGAAAGGGCGCTTTTGGAAAGTGGGAAGGTGGCCAGCCTGCCGCACCCTGTTTATGGGGGGCAGCTCCAATCTTTTGCCGTGACCGGTTTGGCTGGTGAGGGTGAACCAAAAATCACTTATACAGAGATTCCAGTGGAACTCTCTGACGGTGAGACGGCCTCACTACGCAAACCAACCTACTCAATCGAAAATCTAGGGTATGGCCCTCTTGGGGACAATACGCTTGTCTCACCTCGTGTTGCGCCGCCAATGATTGGTCTTGGACTTCTGGAAGCCATCCATGAGGGCGATATTCTGGCTAAGCAAGATCCCGAGGATGCTGATAATGATGGCATTTCGGGGCGGGTTAGCTGGGTTTACAATGAGGCGTCCGGCGAAAACGAACTGGGCCGGTTTGGCTGGAAGGGTGGAAATGTCACTGTGCGCTCGCAAACAGCTGGGGCATTTTCCGGAGATATCGGCCTTTCCACACCTGATAAGCCGAACTCTTATGGCGATTGTATGCCAGCACAGACCCGGTGTTTTGAATTTGCAACGGGAGAGCAGGAAAACCTTGGGCCAACCGAAGGGCCGGACCCTGTGATGGAGCTGGTGACATTCTACTCTCAAAATCTTGCTGTTCCACGGCGCCGCGACACAACAGACCCACAGGTTCTTGCGGGCAAGCAAGTGTTCTACGAAAGTGGTTGTGCAAGTTGCCATACGCCCAAATATGTTACCCGCCGCGATGCGCCAACAAAAGCGCATCAGTTCCAGTTGATCTGGCCTTACACCGACTTGCTGCTGCATGACATGGGTGAAGGTCTTGCTGATGGCCGTCCTGTGGGCTATGCCAATGGCAGAGAATGGAAAACGCCACCACTTTGGGGCATTGGGCTTACCAAGACCGTGAACAAGCATACCTTCTTCTTGCATGACGGGCGTGCCCGAAATCTATTGGAAGCTGTATTGTGGCACGGCGGAGAGGCGGAAGCTGCAAAGCAAGCGGTTGTTTCCATGCCTAGCCAAGATCGGGCAGACCTGATCCGTTTTCTGGAGTCCTTGTAAATGGTTGCCGCGCGTGTTTCTCGTCTCCTTGGTCTTGCTGTTGTAACCACCGGTCTTTTGTTTAGCCCACAAGTAATGGCTGAGGATTACAGAACCTACAACAAGCGGCTGGTGGAGAATTATATCCGGCCCCAGTTTACCCGAATGGTGAGCGTGTTTGAGGGACTGGAAGGCGCAACCGAAGTGGTGTGCAGTACTCCCTCTGAGAGTGCACAAAAAGCGTTTTCGGGAGCCTTTACCGCCAGTGTGAAAGCGCTGGCACAGGTGGACTTTCTGCGCTTTGGGCCACTTGCTGCGGAAAACCGCTCCCAGCGTCTGGCGTTCCTGCCAGATAGCCGGAGTGTGACCAGACGGCAAATCAACAAGCTGTTGGCCAACCCGGATGAAAAAGCGACCAAGGCAGCGACCTTGAAAACCAAAAGTGTGGCCCTGCAAGGTTTGACAGCACTGGAGCGCATTGCCTTTGGTAGTGACGGGCAAGTGATATTGGGAACGGGTACTGATAACGAGGCGTTTGTCTGTTCTTATGCAAATGCGATTGGCCAGCGTCTCGTTCTGACAGCAAAGGAATTGGTTGCGGAGTGGAATGATCCAGATGGATATTCCAAGGAGCTTCTTGATCCCGATCCGTCTCATCAGCTTATCAAGACGGATCGGGAAGCGGCAGAGCTGACCTATAACTCCCTCGTGACAGCTCTGGTGATTGTGAAAGATCAGATCCTGTTGCCAGTGGTTGGAAAAACTGCGGAAAAAGCCAAGCCCTACCGTGCGCCCTTTGCCAGAAGCCATAATGCGCTGGCCTACCTTTCTGCAAACCTGCATGGCATAGACAGTTCTATTCAAGCTGCAGATTATGCGGAAGGGCTGACTGAGGATCAGAAATGGGCAACCGATAGCCTCACGTTTGAATTCATGAACGCGCAGCGTACGCTGGAGACTATCAGGGGGCCGTTGAATGAAACTGCCCGCGAGCCGGATGTGCGTGATCAGCTTTCCTATCTCATTGTGATTGTTGACGGTGTGAAAGAGGTTCTGGCGACGGATATCTCGGGCTACCTTGGCCTTTCCGGCGGCTTTAATGCGCTGGATGGGGACTGATCATGTCCTCCAAATTCCATGCGATAACGCGCCGTGGTTTGCTGAGCGGCTTGGCAGGTGTTGCTGTGGCCTCGCTGGTTGGCGGCACTGCAAAAAGCCAAGACCTGCATGCAGCCAACTTTTCCAAGTTGTTTGGTGTGGGCGAAAATGAACCCCTGTTTGCTAATGCGCGGCGCAACAATGATGGCAGCTTTGGCCTTTCTGTTTTCGACGGGGCAGGGCAGATTGTGTTTACAGCTCCCTTGCCTGATCGTGGTCACTCCATCAGCTTTGATCGGAATTCCGGCAAGTTGATTGCTTTTGCGCGCCGACCGGGAAATTTCGCCGTTTTGATGGACGGGAACGGGACGCAAAACACCAAGGTTTTCACCAGTCCTGATGACCGGCATTTTTATGGGCATGGAGTTTTCTCATCCGATGGAAAGCTTCTCTATGCACCGGAAAATGACTGGCAATCGAAACGCGGCGTGATTGGAATTTATGATCTGAGCGGTACAAGCCCAAAACGCTTGGGTGAGATTGAGAGTCACGGGGTCGGTCCCCATGATGTACTGGTCTGTCAGAAAACAGGTGCTCTGGTCGTCGCCAATGGGGGGATCTATACTCGGCCCGACAAGGCGAGGGAAAAGCTGAATATCGACAGCATGAAACCTAACGTGAGCTGGGTTGATCCCAAGACGGGAGAGTTACTCGTACGGAACGAGCTGCCAACATCCTTGCACCAACTTTCCCTCCGCCACATGTCTCAGGACGGTGAGGGAAAGGTATGGATTGGTGGGCAATATCAAGGTCCAACGAGCCATAATCCTCCTCTTGTTGCTGCCATAACGCGGGACGGCGAACCAAAGCTGTTGGAGATGCCCGGCACCTTGCAAGATGGCCTTCAAAACTACATCGGCAGTGTGACTGCCAATCGGGATGGCTCAGTTGTGGCGACAAGTTGCCCTCGTGGCGGTAAGGTTCTCTTCTGGAAGAGTGAGGATCTCACATTGATTGGCGCACAAGACATTCCTGATGGCTGCGGAGTTGCCCCTATAGACCAGCAAGCCTTCCTGATCAGCGATGGAAATGGCGGAGTACGCTACCTCGAAGATGCTAAGGACTATGCCGAGGTGCTGGCTTACCACACAGGCATCAGCTGGGATAATCATCTGATCCCTATTGGGTAGAGGCTTTATTCTGCCAATGGCGAAGCTAGTTTTAGCCATAGTGGATATTTAGCTAAAGTACTATTTCGCATGGCTTTAAGTGGCCTTAATGTTGTGATTTCGCATTCAATATAAAGATGCATATTTTGTAGATACTCCTCAAAATATTAAACGCCACAAATTGCAGGCAAAGATCGTTAGGTTGCAGCTATTTGCCTTGATAATAATGTTAAGTACGAATGTCTCAAACACTTCTACCTGAATTTGTTCCTTGGATTATTTGTGCGGCTACAGTCGTAATAGGTACACTTGTGCAACGCCTTTCGGGAGCTGGCTACGGAATGTTTGCTGCGCCCGTTATGGCTCTGGTCGCGCCTGAATGGTTGCCAGGTTCTGTAATATTGGTTGGGTCCGTGGTGGGAGCTGGTGCTCTTTTGAACGCAAATAATGCTGTTATCTGGAGAGATTTACCACCAGGCTTTGCTGGGAGAATTTTCGGCGCTGCTATAGCTGCTTACATAGCAGCGGCTGTTATTGGTACGGAAATACTACCAATAATAGTTGGAAGTATTGTACTGCTTGCAGTTGGATTAAGCCTAATCGGGATGACGATTTCTATTACAAAGACGTCGCTTTTCGCAGCTGGGGGCATTAGCGGTATTATGAGCACTCTCATGGGAGTTGGAGCACCGCCGATGGCGATCCTCTATTCAACCGTGGAGACACGACGTGCGGCCGCAACACAAAACGCTTTCTATGGATTTGGAACTTTAATCTCAATCGCCGCTCTTTCAGTAGCGGGTGTTCTTACCATATCACAACTTGTGTTCGCAGCGACTTTGGTTCCTTTTGTTCTATTGGGTTTAATTGTGTCACGACCTTTGGCAAATAATTTTGAACGACAAGAAATCCGTCCTTGGGCTCTGGGTTTGGCGGCGTTATCTGCGCTGCTTTTGCTCACTCGTAGCTTCTGAGGTGAAACCGAAGGAGTGCGATATCAATAAGATCCGAGCGACTTTACCGAGGTTATCACTTGCACTCTGATGTCGCTCGGTTAGACGGTATAATTGGCCATCCTTGACAGCAAGATCAGTTGAGTGCTACCCACGGGGAAGGTTGAAGACACCTGCCGCCCACCGTGTTTCATGATGGTGAAGTTCTTCGTTTAAGGTCAGATCATTTCCATGCACAGCATGCGGGGTAGATTGGCAATGTGGGCACCATTCATCAAAAAGCATGCGCTAACGGAGCATCGGTGATGGATCAGCCATACACTTTTCCAAGCGTTCAAGAGCTGAAGGAACAGGCAAAACGGCTGCGTGCCGAATTGCAAGATCGGGGCGTTCGGTTGGGGCACAGCCAGTCCTTGGAAATACTCTCCAAACAGCTTGGCTTTAAAAACTGGAACACATTGCACGCGAAAGCTGGCAATGGGAGCCGTCCCATTGCTGTGGGTGCTCGGGTAAGGGGAACTTATCTTAAACAGCCGTTTGAAGCGGAAGTCATTGGCCTGCACGGAGCGCAGGATAGCCAGATGCGCCGGATCACCCTGCAGCTTATCGAGCCTGTTGATGTCTCGGCGTTTGAAAGCATGAAAATCTTGCGCTCTCGAATATCGGTTCTCATTAACTCGAGAGGCCAAACGGGAGAGAAAACGTCTGATGGAGAGCCTCACTTGCGGCTCGATCTCTAGTTGTCTTTATAAAATACATTGACTAGGGTCACTGAATATTGAACTCATTTTGTCCGCTGCTGCTGGGTTTTGTTTGCGGGCTCTCAAGGAAAATACATGTCACAAAAGGCAGTGGGAACAGACAATATCTTCTTGTCTGGTTCCCTTCCAAAACTCTTTGCGAAAACGGCGTCCCCCATCATCTTGATGATGTTGGTCAATGGCCTGTTTAATTTAATTGATGCCTATTTTCTGGGTGTATTTGTCGGTCCGCGGGAACTGACGGCTGTCACGCTCATGTTTCCGCTCTTCATGTTGTTGATTGCCTTTTCCACTTGGGTCTCCAGCGGCTTTGCAAGTGTGTTTTCGCGCCTTCTGGGCGCAGGAGATACAAAAGCGGCGGGAGCTTCCTACTTTGAAGCTCTGGCGCTTTCCGCCATTGTTTGCCTGTTCCTGATGCTGGTGTTTAGCTGGGGCGGAAGCATGGTGACCACTTGGGCGGCCAAGGGGGATCTTGAGTTGGCAGGCTTTGGCTATGCCTATATGTCCATCCTTATCTACGGAAGTGCGGTTGGATTCTTTCTCGCTGTCAGTTCCGATGTTATGCGCTGTTCCGGCCGAGCGGGGGTGGTTGCTCTTTTTTCCATAACTGGCGTCGCGCTCAATGTGGTGTTCAATTATGTGTTTATCGTGCAGCTGAACTGGGGCGTTGCCGGCTCGGCCTATGGCACGCTCGCAGCCCAAACCTGCAGCGCGTTAGCATTCCTTATATATCTTGCCTTTATCGGGAATTCAGTTGTGAAACTGGAGCACATCAAAGAGGTGACCACGAAAAACTGGCGTGCGTTTATTGCACTGGGTGCGCCGTTTAGCCTAGGGTATATCGGTGTTTCTCTCATGTCTGTTGCGACGATCTTTTCACTGCAGCTTTGGGGCGGAGACAACTATGAGGTTCAGGCTGGGGCTTACGGCATCATCACCCGCTTCTTGACGTTTACGTTCCTGCCCATGCTTGGGGTCTCGCTGGCCCTGCAAAGCATCGTGGGCAATAACTACGGCGCAGGGGATATGCAGCGTACTGGGCAGGCTTTTAAAGTCGTGCTTGGTATCGCCATTGTTTACTGTGTTGGAGTTCAGATCTTCTACTATCTCACTGCAGATATGCTGGGCTACCTGTTTGTTGAAGATGTTGCAATCGCGGCAGAGGCTTCCAAAATTCTGCGTATCTGCACCATGGGCTTGTTCCTGTTTGGCCCAACCATGATGGTTGGGACTTATTTTCAAGCTATTGGCGATGCAAAACGTTCAAGTATTTTGAACCTCTCTCGTAACTACCTGTTTTCAATCCCTCTCATGCTGGTGGTTCCGGCGATCGTGGGGGGAGACAGCATCTGGTACGTGATGCCGGTGACAGAGGTGCTCGTGGCACTGTTGACGCTGGTCGTTGTGGCAACCGGGCCAAAAGGTAAGGGCAACCTTTGGCAGGTGGCACGAGCCTAAGCCTGAGCCAAATAGTTGGAGGGAGCCAAGGCCCCCTTCAATGTCTTTAAGAAGCACGTAATTCGTCTTCTAACCAAGCGGCAGAGGCAAGTAATTCACTGTCTCGTTCTCTGGCTCCAATCATCTGTAAGCCAACCGGCATTCCATTTTCCGAAATGAAAATAGGAAGGTTTAGTGCCGGAAGGCCAGCAAAGGTCCAAAGAGAGCAGAAGACCGGGTTTCCAATTCCCTCCTCAAACTTTGGCGCTATTCCGGTTGAGCTGGGCGTTAGGACTGCATCGAAACTCTCAAAAAATGTACTGAAATAGGCATCGCATTGGTTCTTCAGTTTTAAAGCGTTGTCATAGTGTGTTTGGGTCAAACCTTCGCAAGTCTTTACAAAAGACTGCATTTCTTCACTGAGCTGATTCCAGTTCTTTGAATATATGTGGTTTTGGTATCTGGAAATCTCATAGGAATAGGTGCTGACGAGGGCAGAAACATAATCATCAAAGCTGGAGGGCGCTTTAATGCGGGTGACCTTTCCATTCAGTCGGCTTAGCAGATCTTCAAAGAGTTGCCTTGATTGTTCATCCAGCTGGTCCGCATAGGGTAGGTCGAACCATACAAAACGAGGTGGTTTTGACAAGGGAGACGTGAGAGCCGTGGACAGTTGAGGGCGCGGTCGAGGGTAGCTCAAAGGGTCGCGCGGATCATATGCACTCAGGCAGTCTCCAAGTAAAATCAGGTCTTCTATTGAATTGGCGAAGATCCCGGGCTGGTCGAAATGCTGACTTATTGGTTCAAGACCACGACGGGAAAGGACGCCGATGGTGGGCTTGAATGCGTAAGTGCCGCAATATGATGCGGGACAAATAAGTGAACTGTCGGTTTGTGTTCCAAGCGCTAGGGGGATTTGTTTTGCGGCGGTAGCCGCCGCCGAACCAGAAGACGACCCTCCCGGTGTGTAGTCTGGATTGTGTGGGTTGTGTGTTTTGGAAGGAGAAAAAAGTGCAAACTCTGTGCAGGTTGTTTTCCCTAGTAAAACGGCCCCAGCCTCCTTTAATCTGGCCACAAGGAAGGCATCATGTTTGGGTTGTCTTCCTTTGAAAACCGGTGTGCCCCATTCTGTCGGAAAATCTTTGGTATCAATAATATCTTTGATGCCGATGGGGAGACCATGCAAGGTGCCAAGTGGCAGCCCTTTGGCATATATTTCGTCCCATTTTTCAGCCTGATCCAGGGCAAAGTCAGGATCAAGACTAGCCCACGCTTGAATGGATCTATCCGTCTCGTTAATGCGCTCCAAATAGGACTTTACAAGCTGGACAGAAGTAATTTCTCCTGACTTGAGTTTCCCTAGGTTTTTTGTGGCTGAGTTTTCATAGAGCATTGCGCTTCTCCCCTAAACGACGGAGTAAGCCTACAGGAGATTGAGATTTTCAAAAATCTACGGATCAGTATATAGGAATTAAGGGGTTAATGGGGCAGGATACCCTTTATACGAGAAACTCTCAATATATCCTCTCTTCAACATTTTACCTTTCCATTTCGCTGGATATTTTGCGCATAAATGATAGTTTTTATTGACATATGAGAGCTAATCGAGAATTTACGCAAATACCGTGTTTTTACCAAAAACGCTTCGGAAAGAGTAGAGCGGAAAGGCTTCGTGCAAGAGGGGCCAAGATAACCGTTTGTTACAACGTGTGAAGCTTAAAAAAGGAATGGATGCGCGGTTTTCACTCATGATCAGCAGTACGCGGCGTTTATAGCTTCGTACGTGGACTAGAAAGGGATAAACGGTTGCGCAACCACGAAGGTGCTCCTCACTCCGTTTATGGACTAGACCGTTGGGGCAAAGGGCTTATTTCCGTACTGCCCAATGGTGATATCGGGCTCAGCAATCCGCTCAAGCCAGATGCTCCAAAAATCAGTCTTCCAGAAATCGTTTCAGATCTTGAACAGCGTGGAATTTCTTCGCCGCTGTTGCTGCGGGTCAGTTCGTTTTTGCAAAATGAAATCCACCGGATCAACAACAGCTTTGCCGCATCCATCAAGCGGGTGGGGTATAAAGGCGTTTATCGCGGTGTGTTCCCTATCAAGGTGAACCAGCAGGCGCAGGTTGTAGACCGTATTGTTGAATACGGACGCGAGTATTCTTATGGGCTTGAAGCTGGCTCAAAGCCTGAACTGGTGATCGCGCTGGCGCACCGTTTGCCTGATGATGCTTTGATCGTGTGTAACGGGGTGAAAGACGAAGAGTTCATCCGCCTTGCCATTTTATCCCGCAAGATCGGTTTTAACACCATCATCGTTCTGGAAAGCCCGAAAGAGCTGGACACGGTTATTTCTGTTGTCGAGGAATTGGGCGAAGAGCCGCTTCTTGGTGTGCGCGTAAAGCTGACCAACCAGATTGGCGGAAACTGGGCGGAAAGCTCTGGCGACCGTTCCACCTTCGGCATGAATACCGATCAGCTGGTTTCGGTTCTTGATAAACTGCGTGACCATAACCTGCTTCACTGCCTGAAGCTGCAGCACTCTCACCTTGGCTCGCAAGTGCCTGATGTGAACGATGTGCGCCGCGCGGTGAATGAAGCTTGCCGGTATTTTTCCGAGTTGAAGAGTGAAGGGGTGCCGCTGACCCATTTGGACCTTGGCGGCGGCCTTGGTATTGACTACACAGGTGAGAAAAAAGCCAGCGAAAACTCCATCAACTATTCCGTTGAAGAGTACTGCGATGCGGTGGTCGAAACGGTTTGCTATGCCATGGATGAAGCTGAGCTGGATCATCCTGTATTGGTGACAGAGAGCGGACGCGCTGTAGTTGCCACATCGTCGATGCTGCTGTTTAACGTTTTGGAAACAACCCTGTTTGATGCCGCAACAGCGCCGGACGTGGAAGAGGATGATCACCATCTGGTTTCCGACCTCGCTGCTATTCGCGGGTATTTGACCGCCGAGCGCATGCAGGAGTGTGTGAATGATGCAGACTTCTATCGCAATGAGCTGCGGGCACTTTTCCGCCGTGGCTATATCGGTTTACGCCAGATGGGGCGGGCGGAGCGTATCTACCTCAATTTAATGGCGCATATTAAAGCTCTGGCCCGCACTGTTGAGAGCCGACCGGAGATTGAAACCCATTTGGCTAAACAGGTTGATATCTATCACTGTAACTTCTCCCTGTTCCAGTCCCTGCCAGATGTGTGGGCCATTGATCAAATCCACCCAATTGTGCCACTGCAGCAGCTCAATGAAGAGCCGGACAGGCGCGCGGTACTTTCTGATATCACCTGCGATTCTGATGGCAAGGTGGACCAGTTCATTCTGGCGGACGGCATGTCTCCCTCGCTTCCGGTGCACAGCCTGACAGAGGATAAGCCCTACTACATGGGCGTGTTCTTTGTGGGGGCCTATCAAGAAACGCTGGGCGATCTGCATAACCTGTTTGGCGATACCAATGTGGCGACTATTGAACTGCGCGAAGATGGCGGTTTTGACCTTCTGCAAGAAGTGGAAGGGGATACCATCTCTCAGGTTCTGTCCTACGTGGAATATGACCCACGCGACTGTGTCGATACTTTCCGCAAAATGATTGATCGCGCAATTTCACTGGGTAAAATCAAGAATTCTGATCGTCGCACTTTGATGGCTGCCTATCGGGACAGCATCAACGGTTACACTTACTACGAATAATCTCTAACTGGAGGCTCAAGAATGGGTAAGACTCTGGTCATCGGTGCAGGCGGGGTATCTTCCGCAGCCGTGCATAAAATGGCAATGAATTCGGATATCTTCTCCGAGATTACGCTGGCATCCCGCCGTATTTTCAAGTGCGATGATATTGCCAAAAGCGTACAGGAAAGAACTGGCGTAACCATCAAAACCGCTGAAGTGGATGCGATGGATGTGAGTGCTGTTGTTGCGCTTATCAAGGAAAGCGGCGCTGAGCTGCTGGTGAACCTTGCTCTGCCCTACCAAGACTTGAAGCTTATGGACGCCTGCCTTGAGGCTGGCATCAACTATCTGGACACTGCCAACTACGAGCCAGAAGATGAAGCAAAGTTTGAGTATCACTGGCAGTGGGCCTACCAGGAGCGCTTCAAAAAAGCTGGCCTGACAGCGATCCTTGGCTCCGGTTTTGACCCCGGTGTGACTTCCGTTTTTGCTACATGGCTCAAGAAGCACAAGCTGGAAACCATTCGCCAGATCGATATTCTGGATTGTAACGGCGGCGACAATGGCAAAGCCTTTGCGACCAACTTCAATCCTGAAATCAACATCCGCGAAGTGACAGCCGATGCGCGCCACTGGGAAAAGGGTGATTGGGTTACATCTCCTGCTATGACGCAGAAAGTGGAATTCGGCTTCCCAGAGGTTGGCAACAAGAATATGTACCTCATGTACCATGAGGAACTGGAAAGCTTGAAAACCCACTTCCCAGAAATCGAACGTGCTCGCTTCTGGATGACTTTTGGCGATGCTTACATCAATCATGTGCGCGTGTTGGAAGGCATTGGTATGACCTCCATCGAGCCGGTGATGCATGAAGGGAAGGAAATTATTCCTTTGCAATTCCTGAAGTCTGTTTTGCCTGATCCGAGCGATCTGGGTGAATTGACAAAAGGAAAAACCTGTATTGGTGACATTGTAACCGGTCAGGCAAAAGACGGTTCGGGCGAGAAAACCTACTACATCTATAATGTATGTGACCATGAAGAGTGCTACAAGGAAGTTGGCTCTCAAGCCGTGAGCTATACAACTGGTGTACCTGCCATGATCGGCGCGGCTATGGTGCTGAAAGGCATTTGGAAACAGCCGGGTGTATGGAACATGGAGCAGCTTGACCCTGATGCCTTCATGGAGATGCTGTTAGAGCATGGCCTGCCTTGGCAGTACAAAGAACTCAAAGGCCCGGTGAAGTTCTAGGAATATGACACAGATGATGCAGACACAGGCAGGCGGTGCGGGAGCGTTCTGCTCGTTTGACCTGAACCGCGTTCCATCCCCTTGCTTTGTAGTGGATGAAGCGTCGATTGAACGCAATCTGCAGATTTTGAAAGATGTGGGCGACCGTTCAGGCGCTCACATTCTCTCTGCATTGAAGGCGTTCTCCATGTTCTCGCTGGCCCCGTTGGTAAGCCGCTATCTGGAGGGAACCTGCGCCTCTGGCTTTTTCGAGGCAAAGCTTGGGCGGGAGTACTATGACGGTGAGGTTGCCACATTCTGCGCTGGCTACAAGGCGAGTGATATGGATAGGATTATTTCTCTGTCCGATCACTTGATTTTCAACTCACCTGCTCAAAAAGATCGTTTCCTGCCAAGTGTTAAGGCAAGCGGGCGAGCTGTGAGCGTTGGCCTGCGCATCAATCCAGAGCATTCTGAGGGGGAAGTTCCCAAGTACGACCCTTGTGCACCGTGTTCCCGTTTGGGCTTTCCTGTGTCTCAGCTCAGCAATGAGGTGATGGATGGTGTTGAAGGTTTTCACATGCACACCCTTTGCGAGCAGGGCTTTGAGCCTCTGGCCCGCACATGGGCAGCGGTTGAGGAAAAGCTGGCTCCGTACGTTGGGCAGTTGAAGTGGCTCAATTTTGGTGGTGGACACCATATCACCCGCGCTGACTACGACAGGGAAGCCTTGATCTCGTTCATCAAGGATCTGCGCGAGCGTACCGGCTTGGAAATCTACCTGGAGCCGGGAGAAGCGGTGGCACTGGATGCTGGAATTTTGGTTGGTGAAGTTCTGGACCTACCCAAAAATAGTGTAGATCTGGCCATCACCGATATCTCCGCTACCTGCCATATGCCAGATGTAATTGAGGCTCCTTACCGCCCGGCCATGCTGCATGAAGTGAAACAAGGGCACTACTACCGCTTTGGTGGTCCGTCCTGTCTGGCGGGTGACGTGATTGGCGATTATAGCCGTGCAAAGCCTTTGCAGATTGGTGATCGCATCGCGTTTTTGGATCAAGCTCACTATTCAATGGTAAAAACCAACACGTTTAATGGTGTGCCATTACCGTCCATAGCCATATGGAACAGCAAGACAGATGAGCTTCGCATGATCCGCGAGTTTTCCTATGAGGACTTTTTAGGACGACTTTCGTAACTGGGCTATTGATTAAACTGGTGCGCAGATCAGGGGATGATTGCTGAGTTTTGTTACTCTTTCCGGCGTCATCCTAGATTTAATCAAGGATCCATTCAAGGCGATGTGTGGTTAAACAATAGGTTATTAGAGAGCTGTTTCAATAAAACGTCTCACAGCTTGAAGCTTTGGCGAAAATTAATAAGGATAGCAATTAGATGACTATCTTCCTTGATAGTGAACTGACAGAAGTTGAGCGCACTGAGGAAAATGCCCGCTTTTGTATCATTCCCATGCCTCTTGAGAGGACAGTTTCTTATGGCTCTGGAACACAGAATGGTCCAGCGGCGATTATCGAGGCAAGCAGCGAGCTAGAGCGCTTGTGTAAGGGCAGTGAGCCATGTGCATTAGGTATTCATACAGAAGAGGCCGTGAATTGCAGTGGCCCGCTGCCCGAAGTGATGGAGCGCCTCGCACAGCGCACGCAAGCCGCTGTTCTGGCAGGCAAAGTTCCTGTGACACTGGGCGGTGAACATTCCCTTTCATACGGAGCAATCACCGGTGTATCCCGTGCTCTTGGTCAAAAGGTCGGTATCGTACAAATCGATGCCCATGCGGATCTGCGCATTGCCTATCAAGGAGAGAAACACTCCCACGCCTCTGTCATGAACCTGTTGGTGGAAAATGGGCACTCTTTAGCTCAGTTCGGCGTGCGTGCTTTGTGCCAACAGGAAGTGGATAGCCGCAAAGAATATGATGTCTTCTTCATGGATGCGGAAGAACTGGTCTGCGGCAATATTCTGGATATCGAACTACCCGAGGACTTTCCGGAGCTGGTTTATGTGTCCTTTGATGTGGACGGTCTCGATCCCGCTTTCATGCCAGCAACAGGTACGCCGGTTCCAGGTGGTCTTGCCTACTATCAATCATTACGCTTGGTTGAAAGCGCTTTGAAAGGCCGCCGCTGTGTTGGGATCGATGTGGTGGAACTCGCCCCAGATGGCAATGCCGCATGGGACTTTACCGCAGCGCAGGTGACTTATCGCCTGATGGCTGCTGCGGCAGAGAAATAAAAAAGAATAGCAGAGGCTCCGGTTGGAGCCTCTGAGAATTTTCAGTGAGAGATCATTAAGCTGCACGTAGCAGCTTTTTTTGCTCGGGTGCAGGTTTCACTCTGTTTAGTCTTTCTTGAAGGGTTGTCTTTTTCTTCTCGATAGATTTTGTTCTAAAATTCTCTATGAAGTCGTTGCACTGTTCTCTGAACAGTGTGTCATTCATGTACGACTTTATAGCAAATGTCATAATCATCTGGTTGAGAACCAGGTCCATTTTTACTTCATGGCTCTCTGAGCACACGCCAAGGTGCTTTGATTCCTTTAATGAAAAGTGAGTGTGGGCGAAGGATATTTGCGGGAGATAGAAAATAACCCCACTTGAGTTCTCAAACAGATTGTGCTGGCAGAAATTGTAGAGCATTGTCTGCGACTGTTCTGTTTCTTTTGCCTCATCAGAAAGTACATCCGCTACTCCCTGCAAGTAGGTTTGAAAGTCTCCTATCTCGGCCGCTATGACATTGCAGGCGAAATCCAGAGTTTTTCTGGCAACTCTTGTCCCTGCTGTTTCCAGTTTCAGATTGCGGTTGCCATTGGTGTTAATCGTGAAAAAATCAGTAAAGAAACCGAATGCGTCGCGCCACCCTTCTTCTTTTTGAACATAGGAAGGGTCGCCGCGAAAATCAGCTTCATTCTGGACAATGGCGCCAGCAAGGCTAAGGAACTTTTCCGTCAATTCCTTGCCGATTTCGACTTCTTCCTTCAGTTCCTCAGGCGCATCGTTCATTTGAAAGATGCTGTAGGTAACACCAGGAAGTTTGTTCTCCGGATCTATAACCGCAGGTGGGATTGGTAGAGGGTCCTCATCGTTTCGTGGGGTGCGGGTAAGTAGTTTTGTTAGTCGGGTCTTTTGAGCAAAAATGCTCTCCATGTTGGTTTTTTTCACGACCGTCATAACCCATCTCCTTCTATGGATATAAGCGGCGCATTAAGGAGCAACATAAATTTAGAGGCAATACAATGTTCGTTTCCTAGTATCTCGAAAATAAAAAACAACGGAATAAATTGTTTTCAAATTATCCATTTTATGAACCTGTTCTTTCTCAAACTCTACTGGACCTTTTGTTGGGAAGCCCTTTTAACGGATGAGCAAGTGCCATAGTTATTGGGCGATAAAAAAACCGGGGGCGTTGACCTCCGGTTTTTTCTGGTTATTAGCTCAAAACAACCAGTATTTCGGCATTGGTACCCCTATATGCCATAGGGCAGGACAAGACCTGCCTTATTTAATTGCTGCGATCAGCTGGTCGATCTGTTCAACAGACAACTCGTCTTTCAGCATGTCTTTCAGTGCAGCTTCGTCTTTTACTTCTTCAGATTTCAGAATTTCGTTAACGCGGGCAGCTTTTTCTTCGGAAAGGTGCAATTTTTCAACTGCTTGCTCAGCTGATGTAGCAACTTTTTCGACTTTTGTCGGTTGCGTTGGCATAACGGGAACACCCATCGCCATTGCAGGCATGGAAACGGCGCCAAGAGAGGCTGCAAGTGTGATTGTGCATAGTACTTTTTTCATTTTTATATTTCCTTAGTTTTTAGTGATGCTCGTTGCAATACTTTAGGTGTTCCGCAATTAAGTGCATGGATAAACCTGTAATTGAGGTGCAATCTTGAGAGCTAAAACCACAAACTGATTAGGAATTGAAATGGGTCTTCCTATGGCAGAATAATGAATATCCACTACTGCCGTAAACGGGAGGGTAAATGGGGGAATTCTAAAGAATATTCATGGTAATCTATGGCTTCTGAAAAATGAAATGTGGCAATAGTCACAATAAAGACATAATGATCCCATGTGACTATGGTTTTTAACTTACAAATTTAATTTAATTATTTCAATAATATAGCGACAACTTGACCTAGGTAGTATATCTTATCATTGTCTACTTCGCCTTATTTGTCGCAGGTTCTGGTGGGGTGTCTCCCAAAATATAGCGGGGGCCGCGTCCGTAGTGGGAAGCGGCATCACCAGCGTTGTAGAGCTGACATGTGCGCATGGACAAGCAGCCGCAGCCTATGCAACTATCGAGTTTCTTTCTCAGCTCCATCATTTTTGCAATGCGTTCGTCCAGATGTGTTTTGAACTGGTTACTGAGCTTGGTCCAGTCTGCCTTGTTGGGGGCGCGCCCTTCTGGTAAGCGGGCAAGTTGTTCGCTGATTTGTGCAATTGTGAACCCGAATTCCTGCGCAACAAGAATAAACGACAGGCGCCGGATGTCGGCTCGCATAAAACGACGCTGACCTCCAGAATTGCGCAGCGCAGTGACAAGCCCCTTCTCTTCATAAAACCGGATGGCTGAGGTTGAAAGACCCGTGCGCTCCGCCATTTGCCCAATGGTTAAAAGGTCTGTTCCACGCATTTTGGAAAACTTTCAAAAAAGATCTTGACTTCAAGTTAACTTGAACAATTAAACAGGGTGTCATTGGTTGTCAAACAAGAAGGTGCAACTCCAATGGCTAGTTTTTTAGAGCATGTAAATATCACCGTTTCAGATCCCGATGCCACTGCAAACCGTCTGGTGGACTGGTTTGGATGGAAGGTCCGCTGGAAAGGCCTTGCCAGAGCAGGAGGAACCACCATTCATGTGGGCAATGACGAGAGCTATCTGGCTGTTTACTCCCTTGGAAACTCACAGGATTCCACCAGTGATACCTATGAGACCAAAGGGGGCTTAAATCATGTAGGTGTTGTGGTGAATGATCTGGATGCAGTTGAGAAGAAGGTTTTAGACGCAGGGTACAATACCCGTAATCACGCTGATTATGAGCCGGGCAAACGCTTTTACTTTGATGATGATGACGGTATTGAGTTTGAAATTGTCAGTTACGCATAGGGCTTGAACGCTTGGTTTTTATAGCCATTGAGGAAGTTCAGGCACACCGAAAAACTACCTTCATCATGAGATTGTATCCCGCATTGGAGCGATATTTCTGCTTTGCGGGAATACGGTTTGGGCAAGAAGCTTCTCAGGAATGCCCAGATGATCTGCAAGTACACCTTTAAAGACACTGCGAATATCAGTTGTAGGCAGTAAGTCTCTTCCCTCAAAAAGCTGTTCTTTACGAAGGCCGGGCCAGTCCGTTTGCACACGCCCCCCTTTCACAGCGCCGCCAATGAGAATAGACAGCGTTCCCACCCCGTGATCAGTCCCTTTTGTTCCATTGAATTCGGCAGTTCTGCCAAACTCCGTCATGATACATAGCACTGTCTGGTCCCATACGGGGGCAAGACCTCGTTGGAGAACACCAATAACCTGATCCAGTCGTTGAAGCAGTGCGATAAAACGCGGGGAGTAGTGATGTCCGCCCACATGTGTATCCCAACCTTCCAGTTCCATAGCACCAATGCGCGGCCCCATGGGGTCAAGTAGTAATTTTGTTGCCGCTTGCGCGGTGAGAAAAAGGGTGCGGCTTTGCCCCTTTGCGCGTTCATGCATGGCTTTCATCTCTCGCAGCATAGCCCGTTCACCGCCCGTAACCTCCTCCAGCATGATACTTGCTTCCATCGCAGCATGCATCGCTTCATCTGTCCGGTCATAAAGGTTCAAAAGGCGTTGTTTGGTGTCTTGCCGTGCGGGGGCAAATCCTGGCGGCATCCAAGACAGAATGCGCGCATCTCCTCGTAGAAGTAGTGGCAGGGATGAACTGAGCGCAAGCCCTTGTTTTGGAGGTAATCCCTCTCCTTTTGGAAGGGTGGAGATTGCGCGGTTAAGCCATCCACTCTTTGAGGCCCCCAAGTTAGGCAGGCCGGACTCCAGTAAATCTTGAGCGTCAAAATGGGAGCGGCTTTTATAGGGCGTTGATACTGCGTGAATAAACAGAACATCGCCTTTGTTATAAAGCTTGCCAAGGGTGGGCATTGCAGGATGAAGCGAGAAGAAATTGTCCAGAGGTATAACGGCGCCCAGCTGGTGGTCTACATCCATAGACTTGGCTCTTACTATAGAAAACTGGGGGTCGCCAATTGGCTGCACCACACCAAGGCCGTCCATGCCACCACGCAGATTAAGCACAAGCAGACGTGGGTCATGATTGGAAAGAGCTGAAGCAATGCGTGGCTGAAATGCCCAGGCTGCCAAAGAGGCTGAACCCAGAAGGAACTGTCTGCGAGAGGAAACACAAAGGGACATCTTGAGTTTATCTCCTTTGGAATTCTGGACTTAAGAGAAGTAGGGCATGGGCCTGTTGTCGGGACTCTGCCCGGCTAATGGTTCTTCGGGTTTGGGAACTCAACGCGGGTTCAAGAATTTTGTTGCTATGGGCAAGAATGTTTTTTGGAATGCGTATACTGCGGCTTATACGGGTTGCCCAGTCAATCCGTTCCAAAAGGGCATCAGGTGCGAGCCAAACATTCGGGCCTACGGGCCAGCCCGCAGGGGAAGGGGGAGACCAAGTTTCTTCCCCCAAAATTCTGAGCATTCTCACGCTTTCCTTGATATTGGGGACATGCCCTGTGGCCCTGTTGGTTGCGATCAAAAACTCATAGGGGGAAATAAAGGCGTGCGGCAGCCCCGCCCACATTTTCGCAGATGTAATCATCGCTTGTGTTAAAGCCATGAGATTGCCGTTGCTAGATAAATAAACCGAGCTCAGGTGAGAAACGAGGTCTTCATCTGGATCCTCACCTAGAAAGTAAGTAACCAGCTTTTTAGATAGAAAACGGGCCGTTGAGGGATGCTTGGCGAGATCTTTCAATATCGCAATTGCCTGTTTTTTTCCCGAAGGAGGGTAGGTCTTGTTTAATACTATTTTTGGGCCGGGTTCATGGCGGGTTTTAAGAAATCTGAATTGCCCTGATTTCTTATCCTTGGCTGAATAATAGGTCCAGCCACTTAAAGTCTTTGCAAAGGCGATGATATCGGCCTGCGTGTAGCCGCCGTTTACCCCAAGGGTATGAAGTTCAAGGATCTCGCGTGCGAGATTTTCGTTGAGCCCTCTTTGGGATTTCCGTCCATAATTGGAGTTGGGGCCGATGGAACGATTATTGTCCAGATAATTCAGCATGGCTGGATGTTGAATTGAGGCCAATAGCATATCTTCGAAGCGGCCTAAAATATTAGGGCGAATTACATCCCGCTCATAAGGGCCCGCTAGGGTGGTTACGGTTTGGCCTTTACCTACGGAAATACAAAGATGGTTTGACCAGAACATAACCAGCCGCTCCAAAAACGGGCTGCGGGTTTGCGAGGCATGGAAGATGCGGGCTTCCACTTCTCTTTTATAGGTAAACTCCCGCGGTGGTTGTCCAAGACGTTCCCGCAGGGCTTTTGACCTTTCTTTACCTGTTAAAATTATTGTTTTGTCAAAGGTATCGCGTTTCCTGCGATATGCGTAGAAGGCTTTGAGCGCTTCTGCGTTGTTTAACAGCTGGTGAGGAGAGATGAGAGCGTCTTTTGGGCGTGCCAGTTGTTGCAAAAGGCTTCCTTGTGGATCCCGCGCATAACTGGAAATCTCATAGGGGGTGGCCCCTAATCCAAAGCGTTTGGCAGCAAGAAAAGCATTAAAGTCTGTTGCCATGGAAACGCTCTATAAGCTTGACGATTAAGCAGGTCCATTCGCCGGGGGCTGGCTCGCAATGGAGTGCATTGACTTAGTTCTTGGTCAGTTTAAACGGATAACCACTTATTGCGAACTCCTGAATATTGAAGGTTCTTCGCTTGGGGGATGAGCACTTATGAATAACTTAAAGGAAAGGACGCCGGTTCTTGCCCGCAAGATTTTGCGCTTCCAAACCAGCAATTTCTGTCAGTTTCTCAAGCAGTTTCTACATGCTAAAAGGCTGGGATAGTTTCATCTTCGATCTGTGATCGGAATGAAACATGAGCCTTTTGGGTCCTTGCTCCATGGCTGGTTTGCTGGATGAAAATGCATGTATACCTTTCAAACTCCAGACGTAATTTAACTCTTCTCTCCATTGCAGTTGCTTGTCTGTTTGGGGCTTCAATTGGGTGGGCAGATACATATCCTTTTTCTGACAAGGCGACAGGGGACTGGAATGGAGTGAGAGCCCGGATGGTCGAAGCGGGAATAACGCCTCTGTTATTTTATGACGCTGACTTACTGTCCAACCCCGTTGGCGGTCAGAACCAGAGCGCCGCATATGCTGCATCACTTCTTGGAGAGCTTACTTTTGATCTTGAAAAAATTATTGGAAGCAATGGTTTGAGTTTTCATATCTCCGTATCTTGGGATCAGGGAAGAGACCTTTCTCAGGATGATATTGGAAACTATTTTATAGCCGCAGAAACCTATGTAGATAATGTACTTCGCCTTGCAAAAGTCTATTTTGAACAGGACCTGTGGCATGATAACCTACAGATAAAGCTAGGAAAAATTCCTGTTGGAGATGGTTTTGCTTCCGATAATTTTTACGCAAACTATGTCAATGCGGCAGTGAATCCCAACCCTTTGAGCCTGCAAAATGATGTACCCTCATTCACGTCGGATCCACTTGCGAATTTGGGAATACAAGCGAGCGTCTCGTCAGATACCAACCTCTATTTAAGCGCGGGTGTTTTTAATGCCGACCCGAGTGTGCAAGCACCCCATAAACACGGTTTGGACTTCAGTATGGATTTGAACAGAGGTGTTTTGATGATCGGAGAGTTTGGGTATGACGTCGATTATCTTGAGGGACAGGGGAGACTTCCTGGCCATTTTGCAGTGGGAGCCTTTATGGATACGGGGAAATATGAGAATTTGAACAACCCTGAAAATAGCTCCTATAAAAACTTTGGCTACTACGTCATGGGCAGACAGATGGTCTATCAAGAGCATGGTGAACAAGGGCTTAGCCTTTGGGCGGTGGCAACGCTTTTTCCCAAACAAGGCATTAACGCAGTACCATTTGCGGCATATGGGGGGCTTTCCTATAAAGGGCTTTTCCCCACTCGGGACGAGGACATAACAGCCGCTGCTGCATACCTTGCTCAATTCAGTGAAGAGTTAGAAGGGCAGAATTTCGAACTGGTCTGGGAAGTAAATCACCGTGTGCAGTTCACGAAGTGGTCCTATTTAACAGCTGACCTACAGTATATCTCCAACCCGTCTGGTCGAGGGGATATTGATGATGCTGTCGTGGTGGGTCTGGAGTTCCTAATAGATTTTTAGGAGCCCAGACTTTGATAAATATTTGGGGGAGTTACCCTTACTTTTTCAGGATTTCGTAGGTCTCACTCATATCGTACTCAGGTATCGCAGTCATCTAAATACATGGTATCAGACTGAGGCATGAGGAGTAGATCTTCGTGGAGAACGGCTACTATATTTCGGTTTATAGTCATGTTGGAAATCTGGAGTATCTTTATGATATTGCTCTACGTCATGACCATAGTATCAGCTTGTGGCATAAAAAGGGTAAAGCCATTGATCTGGTTCAGGTCTGGGAGCTGGAGCGGTTTTCGGGCCAGAAACATCACATGCAGCCCTTCTATGACCGGCGTCATTTTGAGTGCTTTTTGCAAGAGCGTCTTCAACCGCTCGGCATAAATCTTTCACAGATTAAAGACATTTGGGGCACCCCGGGCCTTAATACCAGCCCAGTGGATTATTGGAGCGGTTACGGAGAATTTCCGCAGCATAATCTCGCTCACCTGTTTAGTGCGCTCATGGTCAACAAACGAATTTTTGACACCGAGTGTATTGTGGCTCTTGCTGTTGATGGTGGGCCGGACAATCTTGAAGATACCGAATGCCGCCAAAAGAACTATTATACAGGGGCTGTGACCAAACAGGGTGAAATCTCACTTTTCTCTGTTCCGTCTGCAGCACCCCTTTGGGCATTTCTACGCATGCATTTTGGCTTGAAAGAAGGGAGTTTGATGGCACTTGCAGGAGCGTGCAACGGGAAAGTTATACCTGCAAATACTCCCCCTCCGCCCATTTATACAATTTCAGATTCTATTCAGGCCGACAGTTGGTTCAAATCGACACTAGTGGACCTAGATCGTCTTTGCTCTGCAAAGAACGAAGTCCACTTTGACACACGCTTTACGCCAGCTGAAAGCAGGGCAGCGATGATGACAAAACTGGTCCAGACTTATACCGAAATGGAGTTGAAACAGACTATCGAAAATGCTCTTGTCGCCCATAATGTGAATGCTCGTGAATGTTATCTGGCAATGGCAGGCGGAGCGGCCCTGAACTGTCCTGCCAATACTTACTTGATGAATGAATTCGGTTTTAAGGGGTTTCTCGCACCGCCTTGCGTTAACGATTCCGGGCTTTCTATGGGGTTGGGCCTGCTACGGTTTTATAAGGATAACAAAGACTTTCAATTCAAGTTGTCATCTCCATATTTGGGCTCAATGCAGGGAGCAACTGTAGAGGAGTTATTAAAGGGCGGAGAATACGACCAGTTTATTGAAAGCACGTCTCAATTTACAACAAGTCAATTCGCCGAGGATCTTCTTGCTGAGCCGCTGGTGTGGTTTCAAGGGCAAGGTGAAGTCGGCCCGCGCGCCCTTGGGCATCGCTCGCTTTTGGCGGATCCGCGATTTGAAAAAAGTAGGGAGATTTTAAACCGGATCAAACAACGGCAGTGGTGGCGTCCAGTTGCTCCAATCATTTTGGAGAGCTGTATGAACGACTGGTTTGAAAACTCATTCCCATCCCCATACATGCTCCAAGCATTTACTGTGAAGCCAGAGAAAAGGCACAGAGTTCCGGCAATCTGTCACTTAAATGGGACTGCTCGGGCGCAAACACTCACGGGCGATCAGAATTTGGAACTCTATCAGGCGATTGAGGCTTTTTATACGCGTACTGGTGTACCCATGCTTTGCAATACCTCACTCAATGATCGTGCTGAGCCGATCCTGAACAGCGTTGAGGCAGCCATTGTTTTTGCTTTAAAGAAAAGGTTGCGTGTTGTTTATGCCGACGGGGTTCGATTGGAGCTGACTAACTACAGTGCCTATCTTAAAGGACGTGAAAGGACGTCAAGTACAAGAAGTTTTCAGCCCTCTCCGAAACTTGATTTGGAGCAAGAGAGGAAACGCGTTAATCCGCTTGGCTTTAGCCGGGAAGAGCTGGTCCTAAAGCAGCAAAATCCACGCTTGCGGACTTTTGACCATCAAGACCCTCAGGAGCAACCGAAACTTCGCAAACTTCTTAGAAGGATCAGGGCGCAGTTTTCAAAACGAGTGGATTTTCAGTTTATAGATCTATTCCATGACTTAGGCGGCACAAATATTAGCTCCTTACCGGAGGATTCAAACAGATCGGATAGTTTTCTGAACCACTTGGAGGAGGCGGATGGATAATCTAGAAACTGGAGGGAAAATAGATAAACGCCCAAGCTTTGCCAAACTTAAAGAACTCCGGCAAAAGGCTCGGGACGCTCAAAAAACTGGCAACTATTCAAGAGCTGCACGCCTTTTTTCCGAGCTGAGGGAGGTAAATCCCAATAACTTGGCAGCGACACTAGGGCTTGTTAGAGCACAACAAGCCCTAGGTGAGTATGTGGAGGCTCTTGCCCTTGCAAAGAGAGCGCTTAAAAGCTGGCCAGAGAAAGAAAAATTGCTCCGCCAACTCGCTCTGCTTTATAATGCGCTTGGAGATTATAGGAAGGCTGCTGAGTTTTCCAGGCAGCTTTTAACAAAAGATCCCGAGAACTTACTAGGCCTCCGGACAGAGTTAAGCAGCTTGCTATTGTTGGGAGAATATGATGATGTGGAACTCAAAATTGAGAGGGCGTTGGAAAGTCACCCCTCTGACGTTATCCTGCGACGTATCTATATACGCTTAAATAGAGTGCTCCCCTTAACGCAAAAGTCGCTTACTAGAAGTGCCGAATGGTTCAAAGAATCTCCCGCAGACAGGATCTATATTTCCTTTTATCTAGAGTGCCTTCGCCATTTCAACTTGGAAAAAGAAGAACAACAGGCAATATCCAAATATAAGCAAGCACGGCAGCAGGAGGGGGAGTGTAGAACTGCAGTGGAATTTCGGACCCGTCTCAATGAGGTTCCGGCCATACCCGAAACAACCAAAGTTCTTTGCCGTAGTATTCAAGCGCTATTGTGCTCAAAAGAGACGAGTGCCCGCACCTATGAACAGGAGATGGCTTGGGGTATAGCGGCTGGAAGACTTGCAGCGCATACATTTTTTAATTTGCCAGATGATGCGGAAGACATGCAAGAACTATTTTGTCAGCCGGATCTGAGTGTGATTGAGACAGCATTGGCAAAAGGCAAGGGATGCATGTTGGTAACATCCCACCATGGACCGAACATGGCAGCTTGTTGGTTTCTGGAACGGCATTTCCCTAAATTCAAGCGAGTGGGGGACGAGCGAATCCTTTCAGTTTCGCATCGGCCGCAATCATCCATACGGCCCGCTTCGGCGACATCTATTATATTGGGCGGGAAGTCTAAGATGCAGTTGCGTTCGCTCCTGGACGCACTGCAACAGAACTGTGTTTTGGGTATAGCTTGTGATGGCTTTTCATCAAGCTCAAGTGTCGAAGTCGATTTTTTACGAGGTTCTTTAAAAGTATGGGACCTACCAGCCCGTTTGTCAGTTACCTACGGGATTCCAACAATCTGGTGCCAAGCCTATTGGCATGGAGAAAAAATTAACATTGAAATCGAAGAGATAGCTATCTCCGGCCAATTAAGAGACTCTGCTTCAGCAACAACCGAATGGGCACGTTGCTTTGTTTCAAAGCTTGAGAGGCACCTATGTCGAGGACCAAAGAACTTCATTTATTCTCGTAAATTCTGGGCAAGGGCATTAGGTGCCTACCCAAACTAATTAAACCGAAGGGGTTTTATGAATACTGTCTCTCCAACGGATAATTTTGCGAGTTTTCGTAGCCCTGCCTATAAAAAATGGGTCGCAAAGCGCATTGGTCACCTTCTTAAAGTAACTCCACAGCTAAACACTCGGTATAGGACTGCGAAAAAAGTCGTTCGTGCTTTCCGCCGCCCGGCCTTTTACGAAACCTCGACGCGGTGCAACCTCAAATGTGAAGGCTGCTACTATTTTGAAGGGGGGGGAGAGGCGGTTCAAGATGCGCGAAGAGATGATACGGAGTGGGGCCGTTTTTTCAAAAGTGAACAGCGGCGCGGTGTTTCCATGGCCTACTTTGTGGGTGCGGAACCCGCATTGGAGCCCAAGCGTCTTCTTTCAGCAGCGAAGTGTTTTCCCTATGGAAATATTGGAAGTAATGGAACTGTAAAGATCCCTTCGGAAGTGCCTTATCGGATCGGGGTGTCTGTCTGGGCAGCAGATGAAAAAACGGATAGGCTGCTGCGAGGATCAGGGGCTTTTCCCAAAGCACTCCGAAACTATGCTGGTGATCCTCGGGCGATTATTCTTCTAACGGTATCACGTTGGACAATAGATCAAATTCCACATGTTGCCCATTTATGTCGTGAACATGGTCTGCCGCTCACATTCAATATTTATTCGCCAACCCAAAGCTACTTGCGCAAGCTGGGCTCAATGCAAGTCAATGATCAGGCATTTTTCAGGGTTAGTACACTTCAGGACAACCCGCAACTTGGTCTTAGCGACCTGTGCCGCATGAAAGAGACTATTGGAGAGGCCATCGAGAAGTTTCCTGATGTGGTTGTATATGACCGCGGCTATAACAAGATGATGAGTGCTGCGCGTGCCCCACATGTCGTTAATCCGCAAACGGGAGTAGCAGAGGGCTGTGGTTCTCGAATCGTGGAGCCTATGCGCTACTTTGGGACGGACCATCAGCCCATGAAGGTAAAGTGCTGCACACCTGACGTGGATTGTCGCTATTGTCGGCTCTATTCCGGTGGATGGTCCTCACGCTTTGTTCCAAAACCTGAAGATCTGGAGAGTATTTCTGCGTTTAAGGGCTGGTTGGATACCATGGATACGTTGGGTCGTATCTTCCTTTATGAAAATCCTTTGGTAAAGAAAGGCCAACCTGAAGAAAAAGATAATCCAATTTTGGAGGAGGCCACCAGTTGAGTGCTGTGACCCCAGTTCCTAGAATGTCTTTCCTGTCAGCTGATCGCATAAACTGGGGAAGCCTTTCCCAGATTATGCGTTTTCGTGCACACACACGACCATCGGAACTGCTAGAAACGCCGGTCATTACCAGGAAAATTAAAGGTCGGAAAATTGCATTGATCGCAGATGCAGCTGCTGCGGAACTTACTTTATTTCGAAGCCCCTACGCCTTTCCTAAAGCGGAAGTCCAGCGCAAGGTAGCTTTCGCAGCTTTGGGGCAAGGACTAAGTGGAACGCCAGGAGCACAGAACTCCAAGCAAAGGCGTGCCATCCGCCCTTTGTTTAGCTCAGTTCTGAAACACTCCATTCACTCGGTCGCTGCAGAGGCAACAAAAGATGCAATCACGCGCTGGCTGCGACAAGGCGTGATAAACCTGAGCATGGAAATGTCAGAGCTCACACTACAAGTCGCTTGGGCAACGCTCTTTGGAACGGGAAAATATCAGGGGCGAGAATCACTTATAACAGACGTTACTCAGCAACTTTCTAAGGCTCATAAAGCGAACTTTATTGGAAATGCCAAAATTATTCGACAACTTACCAAGTATTTGATTTCAAGTGGTCGCTGGAAAAGCTTGCCGCCAGATAATCCATTTTCGACTATTATGGGTTCTTCCGAAGCCCATAGCGGTGGGCTTAGCAAAGAAGAAGTTGAAGCAAATGCAACGGTTTTAGCAGCTTCGGGGCATGTAACAACCGGTATTACACTGGCATGGTGTTTGTGGCTGATGACACGCTTTCCAGCGTATCAGGAAAAGCTTTTTAATAATATTGTTACCAGCGAGAAGCCCGCAAAAGACCCTTTACTCATTGCGGTAATTAATGAAACTATGCGTTTGTTCCCGCCTGGTACTGAAACAATGCGTGATGCTACAGTGCCGTTGAGCATAGGAGACGATGAAATCGAGGCAGGAGCTTTGCTGATTATCTCCATCTACGCGTTGCATCGCAGTCTCAGATATTGGCAGGATCCAGACAGTTTCCAACCTGAGCGATTTCTTGGAAGTATGAATGTTCCTCGAGGTGCATTTATTCCATTTTCAGGTGGCCCCTATGGCTGTCTTGGTGCGGCGATCGCACAAGAAGAGATGGTACAGGTCATGTCCGTTATCTTGAAGCATATCCAACTAACGCCAATTTCAATAGACGGTGCTACTGCTATGGGGCTGGAGGCAGGCGTTTGCCTTTACCCCGATCGCCCTCTTCTCGTACATGTAGCGAAACGCTGAGGGCGAAATCTTGAGGCGTAATCACTCATAAATGCGGATTGGCAATAAGAGGAAAAATCCGCTTGACCAAAATGGACAGGCTAGAGACATGACTTAGGACCTGTTTACATACTTCGGAACCATAGCCTGACAGCAGCAATGTGTAAGAAACCCAAGTAGCTACAAGCTGTTTTGTCGTAGCGAGTAGCCACCCGCCTTGCTGTTTTAAGCTTGTTGAAGCATCGTTCGACTTGATTTCTAAAAGCGTAGATGAAGCTATCAATTTCTATAGAGGCCTTACGGTTCCGGCGTCCGGGGATTACCGTTGCTCCACCATTTGCTTGGCAATCTTCGCGAATACGATCAGCGATCAGGACCTTGGCGGTAGGTCCATCCCCGTCATATAGGAGATCATATCCTTTGTAATCGGAGACTTCACCGCCAGAAACCTCAAGACGTACCGGCAGTCCCATAATATTGGAGATCAGGTGGACTTTCGTCGTAAAGCCACCTTTTGAACGGCCAAAACCCTGTTTTTGAGTCCCCCTTTTGCGCCCGCAGCCTGCTGATGAGCACGGATGATAGTGCTATCAATCATATGGACACTCGTGGGAGCAGAACTGCTATCATTAAGAACTGACAGGATTAATTCCCAAAGACCTGCTTGGTTCCAACGGCGAAATTGCTGATAAACACTGATCCACTTGCCAAACTCTTGGGGTAAGTCGCGCCATTGTGCGCCCGTACGGGCAATCCAGAATATCCCGTCAAGAACACGGCGGTGATCCTTAGGTTTTCGGCCACCCCGTCCCCGTATTGCAGTTAAAAACGGCTCAAAGAACGCCCATTCATCATCACTCATCAATTGCCGTGCCAAGATAGTTTCCTTAAAAACTACCCTGAATCACAAATCACTGGGTTTGTGAAACCTATTTGTAAACAAGTTCTAGGAATTGTAGTTGCTGTAATATCTCACATTGTTTTCAATTAGAAAATTGCAAGGATAGCGCAACATTATCATCAACTATAAGTTGTTAATTGTAATCGTAACAATCTAAAGGTGGGGGTCGATATCCGGGTGCCTACAAGTACCCTACAGGCGCGGCCTACAAACATCCCGTGTCCATTCTCTTTAGAGTGCGTTCCGTTTGATTGGGTTCAATCAAACGACAAGAATTTGCTTAAAATAAAACAGTTAGATCATGAGGCGTGAAAGGAAGTGAACGCAACATGCTCTAAAGCATTTCTAGTGACATTAAGAGGTCGCAATGGGACAACCGTTTATTTCGCAAATTTCATTATGGGGCTTGAGTTTCGCTGTGGAAGGTTGGGCTTTTTGTGATGGTCAGGTCATTGCAATATCTCAAAATACGGCACTTTTCTCTCTACTTGCAGACAGGTATGGTGGAGATGGCCGTTCGACGTTTGGCTTTCCCAACTTGAAAGGGCGTATGGCGTTTGGACCGGGGTATTCAGGAGAGAAATGCGGAGCCGTTGGCGGCGTCGAAACAGTAACTTTGAATGATGCAACTATGCCGCAACACAGTCATCCTGGTACTATTTTGACGGTCGCAAATGCATCTGGTACAGGCGGGCCTAGTTCAAATGTTGTTATGGCAAAGCCTGCTGTTACGACTTCAGGTGGCACCGCAACTGGCAGCTCATTCTCGGACAGTTCGGGAGTAAATGCGCTTATAAGTACTGGGGTGGATAATACCGAGAGTATAGGGGGCAATCTTCCTTTTTCAGTACGCAGTCCATATCTGTCTGTGACCTACGAAATCGCTCTTGAGGGATATTACCCGGCACGGGATTAAGGTTACCGGCTTTCCCGCGCATTCCCATATTTTTCATGGAGCATATTATGGCAGAACCCTTTATTTCTCAAGTTTCCGCATTTGGCCTTGAGTTTACAATCAGAAACTGGGCCCGGTGCCAAGGGCAGATTATGGCGATTAGCCAAAATGAGATGCTATTTTCACTTATATCCAATGTTTATGGTGGGGATGGAAGAGTGTCCTTTGGGGTCCCAAACTTGATAGGGCGTACAGTGTTACACTCTGGGCAAGGACCAGGCTTGGGTGTGTACCCAATAGGGAGCTTTAATAGCCAGCGTGATCAAGTGCTTACGATACGCGAGTTGCCGTCTCATGCCCATATCATTCGGCAAAAGGCGCAACCATATTCGGGAACGGATCTTGTTCCAACTGCTGATACCATCACGGCTATTCCAGAAGGTACTTTTTCTGGTTTACCTATAACTGCAGATTGGTATGCCGCCGCGTCAAACCTCACTGATCTGTCTTCGCAAGGCTCTCCAAGTACTTCGGTCAAAGGAAGCAGTTTTCCAATACCAACAATCTCACCCTATCAGGTTATCACTTACGAAATAGCTTTGATTGGAATATATCCTTCGCGTAGCTAGCGGTTCCCCCCTTATCAGCATGTTCAGTCACGTTGACACCGGGAAAGAGTGTTTTACCCCACTGGAGACAGGAAATGTCCGAACCCTATATTTCTCAAATTTCCATTTTTCCTTTGTTTTTTGCAGTCCGAGATTGGGCATATTGTGATGGTCAACTGATCGCAGTCTCCCAAAATGTAGCCCTATTTTCGCTGGTGGGGACCACGTTTGGTGGAAATGGCATTTCGAGCTTTGGTCTGCCAGAAATGCGGGGCCGTGTCGCGGTTCAGCGCAATACCAATGGAACATACTTTCTGGGGCAAAAAGCCGGAATAGAGACTCAAACTCTGGTTGTTGGAAACTTGCCAGCCCATACCCACAGCAACTTGTTTTTCGGCGCTACCCAAAATGATGGATCTGAAGACCCTGGGCCTTCCATGACACTTGCTAGTCCTAAAGTTGGAGACATTGTTGGTGATGGTTATGTGCGACCGGACAGCAATGCGGTTACTTTAGCAAACAGCGGAAGTCGAACAGTTAGCGCTGGGTATGGTCGCAACTTCTCAGTCATGGACCCTTTTATGTGCATGAGCTATGAAATTGCGCTTAAAGGCGACTACCCTTCACGATCTGGATGAAGGCCTTTTCAAAAATATGAGTGGGAAGGTATGGGATGACAGAAGTTAACTCCTTGGACGTAAAGATCAGACCGGCCCGAGCCGGGGATGAAGCATTTTTGAAACGAGTTCATGAAACTGAGAGGTTTTGGGAGTTCGCCCCCCTTCTCTATGCTGGAGATGACGAGAATTATCATAGGGTGGTTGCTCAGCAGTATGATGCCCATCATGACGTGTATTTTAATTGTTATACCGTTGCGAAGTATGGAATAATTTTACTTTGTGGGAAGCCGGTCGGTCGCCTTTACCTGGATGAAAGAGACCAAGAATTCAGGGTTTTGGATATTGCTCTTTTACCGCATTTTCGCGGAGAGGGAATTGGCTCCATAGTGATGCACGGCGTTTGCGCAACTGCAGCGCGCAAACAAGTGCCCGTGTCCTTGCATGTGCATTCACTGAATGCTGCCGCCTATCGTTTTTACTACAGGTTAGGGTTTGAAATCGAGAGCAATAACCATCGTCATATTTTAATGCGCTGGTTTCACCCAAGCTATGAGCAGTTTGTAAACGGGCACGTTATTCCACCTGAAGTAACAATCCGGCGAATGCAGCAATACGGCGCTTAATGAAGACGGATTTTGAGACGAAAGTCATTTGAAAGAGCCTGATGAAGTCGCAGTTCCGGTTTCTGGGCATCGTTTAAAAGAGCAATCTTATGGAGGCTGTTATGAAGACAATGAAAGAACTGGAACATAAGGACTTTGAAGGTCTGGTTGGTGAGGTTTTCACTATTGGGCATCATCAGGCCAAACTTTCCGAGGTGAATGTGGGGCCAGAGACCCCAGCTGAGTTCAGGGAGCAATTTTCGCTGTTGTTTGAATGCCCGGATGACTTCGTGGGCGAACATGACACCCTAGCTCTCTGCCATGACAAAACTGGAAATCACTCGGTTTTTATCTCAAAAGTCATGGGTTGTAAAAATAAGGCAAATCTACAAATCGTGTTTGGGTAGCACCCAAATACTGCGAAATACTACAGGGCTGGTTGTGTGAAAATACCGCCAGTCCTTAATTGCACTTAAAGTGCGTTCAGTTTGGTTGAGTTCAAACAAATGACAAGAATTCTCTTGAACTAAAGCAGCTAGGTCATGAGGCATGCATGCAATGCGCTCAAAAGCGGATCTCCGAAAAGTGGGCGCCGGTTTTCGGAGATCCGCTAAAATTACGTTTATTGCTCGCCTGCTTGAAGCCTGCTTTCGACATACTGCCCGTGCAATCCAAAATGCACACCGCTGCAAACTTTTGTCGCGCTACAATATCAAGTGCTGAAAACAAAAAAGACACCTCGCGGTGCCTTGTCATTTCAATCTTCATTTGAAGAGAGATGGTAGCGAGGGAGGGACTTGAACCCCCGACACGCGGATTATGATTCCGCTGCTCTAACCAACTGAGCTACCCCGCCATCCGGTGCGCTGTGTTTCGGCTTGTTGCCGCTGCGCTGTGAGGGGGTGTATAAGGATGTTAAGCTGGTCCGTCAAGAAGACTTTTCCGATCTTTATGGGGAAAAAATGAACCTGTGAAAAAATGGGTTCGCAATGGTTTGCTCGGTAAATTGGAGGAGGGGCTGGAACCTGGCAAAATGGCTCCAAAATATAATCTTGGAGCCATGAGTGGGGGATTGGATTGACGCCCATCCGATGGAAGCCACTGATTAGAGGCTGGCAGCTTCCCAAGCTTTTCCGGTGAGGGCTTTAAGAGCTTCTTCGGCTTCGGCTTCGCGCTCGGCCCGTTGAATCCAGCCACCACCAAGAACGCGGGCCTCTTCGTCGTCCCGATCAAAGAACACACAGGCCTGACCTGGAGCAACGCCCATCTCTCCGGCGTGGAGGTCTACGGTGACCACGCCGTCCTTGTAGAACAAGCGTCCAGGTGATGGTGGGCGGGTAGAGCGAACTTTGGCGTGAACCTCTAGTCCGTCTTCTGGGATATCCTCAAGCTCGCCAGAACCAATCCAGTTCACTTGACGCAATAACAGCTTGTGGGTTGCCAAGGCTTCCGCAGGGCCAACAATCACGCGGCGTTCCTCTGCATCCAGCTGCACCACATACAGCGGCTCGCCAGTTGAAACACCAAGGCCACGGCGCTGTCCAATGGTGTAGTGGATGATGCCCTTATGTTGCCCCAGAACGCGACCATCCATATGTACAATGTCGCCCGGGTCAGCTGCGTGTGGACGCAATTTGGAGATAACGTCCGTATAGCGGCCCTGCGGCACAAAGCATATGTCCTGACTGTCGTGCTTATCAGCAATTGCCAATCCGAATTCGCGGGCCAGTTCTCTTACTTCCGGCTTGGTCATGCCGCCAAGTGGGAAGCGGAGAAAGTCCAGCTGCTCTTGGGTAGTGGCAAACAGGAAGTAGCTCTGGTCCCGGTCAAGGTCCACAGGGCGGAACATGGCGCGGCGGTTGCCAGAAATGCTCTCGCGCACATAGTGCCCGGTGACAAGAACATCCGCGCCCAGATCCTTGGCTGTTTCCAGAAGGTCTTTAAACTTTACCGTCTGGTTACAGGTTACGCATGGGATGGGCGTTTCCCCGTTGATATAGCTATCTGCAAACTTTTCAATCACCTGCTCTTTGAAGCGGGATTCATAGTCCAGAACGTAATGGGGAATGCCAAGCTTTTCGGCAACACGGCGGGCATCATGAATGTCCTGTCCGGCGCAGCACGCACCTTTTCGTTGTACGGCTTCGCCATGGTCGTAAAGTTGAAGGGTAACGCCGACCACATCATAGCCTTCGCGTTTCATCAAACCAGCGACAACTGAAGAGTCGACACCGCCGGACATGGCGACCACGACTCGTGTGTCTTGCGGACGGCCTGGCAAACCAAGGCTGTTCAGCATCTTCAAAACCTCATTAGTTCAGGCGCGAAACTTATCTTTATTCTGTCGATAGGGGCTGGGACTTAAAGTCAATCGGGAGGCTTTTGTCTTGTACCCCCGCGCCATTTGTTTTTATGTTGGCGGGACCATACACAAAAACTGGAGGAAAACCAATTGAAGAAGATACTTTCTTATATCCGCAGGTAACGCCTTACCATTTCATGTCGAAAAGGGAATCGATTGCGGCGAAGCGGAAGGGCGTACCCGTGATTTATTTGGGGGAGGGGGCCTGTTTTTCCCGCAATGCACAGTCTCGGGATTTCCGGTGATATCCAAGTGAATTCTCTTGTCATTCAATAAGTTTGAGAGTCCGGTGATGGAATCAAGAGAAGTCCAAGTGTCAATAGTGCTTGGGATGTTTGGTTAAAATTTTAATTATTACAGGCGTTTATTTTGAAAAGTGCTGGAATGCGCACTACCACTTCCAAACTTGAGGCAGGAAAGTTTCGGAAACTTTTCTCATAATCAGACAACATTATAAGTTGGGAGACTTACGGTGTTTTCGTTTTTTCCATTCTTCATTGACTGCAATTTAGCTGCTTTCTAAGCTGGGTGGCATGTTGAAGCCGTGGCGCAGCCCAGAGCTTCTCCTTATTTTTAAATTTGAGTGGCCTAGATTTCTTGATCCATCATTGGCCGAAATCGCATTAAATACTTAATAAGTAATTCAGTAATAAAACTTACTGAAACCTTGATGCTGGCTTAGGTAAATTTTAAAGGCCTTGGTCTAGTCTGGTAGCCACCTTGGTCATGATGTGTGTGAGAGTAAAATGGCCGAACATATGCGTTCGAGAGTTAAATATGTCATTGGTCCCGACGGAAGTCCGCTAACGATTGCGGACCTTCCACCTACGACAACGAAACGTTGGGTCATTCGCCGCAAGGCGGAAGTCGTGGCTGCTGTTCGTGGTGGTTTGTTATCGCTTGATGAAGCGTGCAGCCGTTATACACTGACAGTAGAAGAGTTTTTGTCTTGGCAGCAATCCATAGACCAGCATGGTTTGGCAGGGCTTCGTGCCACACGTGTTCAGGACTACCGAAACTAACTAAGTCTTTTCCGTTCAAGGTTGGAAGGGCCGATAAGTTTGGCCTTTTCTAGGGCATCACGTTTCGTGGTGCTTTTTCTTTCCCATGTTTATGTTTTGTCGTCTCTTTGTCGGCGCTTCCTTTTATGATTCCCTAGAAGCTATCTGGGTTAATATTTAAAAGTACATCTGTTCTTTTCAGATATGATTAACCTGAGGATTGAGCTTGCAGAATGAAGCGGGTTACAATCTGAAAAAGGGCGAATAATCTGGCTGGCGGCAAGGATAGTTGCTTCTTGTAGGGGGCTTTTTTACCTGCTGATCGCTTTACCGGGGAATGCTCTGGGAACAATGGGTTAGGGCCGTAACCGCCAATACTTTGGCCGCAACGTGCTTTCCTAGGCTGGGGGAATGATGTCCGAAGTAAAAGACAATGTGGCACCCCGTGCAAAAATACGGTCACTACGTGAAACGATTCACAAGGTACGTCTTGCGGATGTTGAACGAGGGGATGTCGTGGTCGGTCTGCACGAGCGGGAGCGGGCCCAGCTGGAACTCCTCAATGAGGAGCTCGCGGAGGTTTTTAAAGAAATTCCTGAGGATGATGACTACTTTTCATTCCAGCTTGTGTCCGGAACAAGGCCGCGCCTTTGGATTGATATTACGTCTCATGTGGTTATGGGGAGGGATCTGCAAACCTATCGGTTTTTGAAGGATACCCGTTTGGGACGGAGTGTCCTTCTGGAAAGCAGCAGTTTGGATGAAATGGCGGATTGTGTAACGCTTTATATTGCGGAGCGAATTCTTGAAAGAGATAAGGCGATAGAGGCCGACTGGATGGTGGGCAGCCACCGTTTGGATATACTTACCAAAGGGCGTCATTCGAAAAAACGTGCAATAAGAAAACTCGGAGAACAAACGACGATATCGTCTCGCTACAATTCTCAGGGACTATTTTCGTTTGCACTTGGACTTTTAATTGGAGCCGCGGCTCTTATAGGGTTTGCATGGTTTGCAAACCCTATGAATTGATGGCTGACGACTGACCAGCCTTCAAAGCAGTAAGACGATTTATTGAAACAGCTCATTGCTTTAGCCTATTGTTTAGACGCGTATCTTGAACCGAAAATTGGTATCCACTTTTCAAAGATACGCTTTAATGGCGCTGCCAGCAATAAACGGTAGGCTATTCAGGTTAGAGAACTCTGCTTTTCCTACTGTGGGGAGTACGGAATACTCAATGTTGTTTCTCGAACCGTGTGCACAAAAAGCTTATCCTCTGTGTACCCACGTTCTGTCATCTTGCAATGCCAACCACTAGGCTTTCTTTTGATTTCAAAAAGGTTGTAGCAAGCCGGCGGCTTCTTATGTCCGGGACCATTGGAGGCGGAAGGGACGCATATAACAGGTACGTCTCCGTCTGGGCCTGCTATAGATAGCTTCGTGGCATAGTGAGTATGTCCGTGCAGGATCAATTCCGCTCCGCACTCAGCAATCACATTACGGAATCTGCTCGCTCCCACAAACCTCTTGTGCCACGATGTGGAATTGTGAACAGGAGGATGATGCAGCATAACCACGCGAAACAAACCTTCACTCTTCATTTTCAGAAGGTTGGTTTTTAAATCACGAAGCTGGAGGTTGCTCATATACCCCGTTGCCATGAAGGGACCCGTAGCTCTGGCCGTGGAAAGGCCTATAATTCCGAGTTCTTTTCGCCGCCTGATAAATGGGAATACCAGGTCTTTACTATGAGGAATAATATGCCCCTGCTCCTCATCACTGGTCATATAGGGACGCCATGATGTAAAGGCAGACTTTACAGCACCAGGTACATATGCATCATGATTTCCCGGCACAACGGAGACAAGTTCCGGTGATCCAACAATCTTGAGCCATTCCCGGGCTGTTGCAATTTCCGCTGGCAGAGCAATGTTTACCAAGTCACCACACAGGGCAATGTGGTCAGGGTTCATGTCGCCAATATCATCCAAGAGACCATCCAAATATTTGGATGTCAGTGAATGCGCCCTGTTGCGCTGCCAGTTAATGTAACCAAGAATACGTTTGGACGCCAATTGCCGTTTTTGGATTGCAGGCAAAGGCCCCAAATGCGGGTCGGATAAATGAATAAGCTTGAACATGCCGGAATTGTCATGGCTGTTCTGTAATGGTCAAGTAGGCAATCTAATTTATTTAGGCCCTACACCAAGAAAACAGCAGGTTCGGCAGTTTTAGCAGTAGTTACATGTGCGTAAAGTGGAAGCAATGCGCGTGTTGGAAAGGTCAGTTGCTGGCTTCCAGTGAAAGCGTGCTTTTTTGTGGCGTGGTGCGAAAAGTTTTGTAAGCATGGTGGTGTTTCCGTGGAACATGCAGGGATAAGGAAATGTTGAAGAATCTGCGCTTAAGATTTGTGTAAGCGCTTAATTCATAGCCACTTTCTATGCTTTAACTGTCGGAAGACAATACACAGTTTTGCGCAGGTGATATGCATTTAGTGCATGGTTAACAAAAGACTAATAAAGACCAGAATTCGGATAGGCAGGAAAACCAGGTTGCCCTCTCTTACAGGTGCTTTTCAAACAAAACTCGTCAGTCGGTTAGTACAGTATTCTGCCTTGTTTTGCAGAGCTATGACTTTGGGCGTTAGAGTGGTTGTTCTTGACGGTGAGAGTAGGGTTTTATTGGTAAAACATACCTATTTGAAAGGGTGGTATCTTCCCGGAGGTGGCGTTGAAAAAGGGGAGACCCTTGAAGACGCGGCGCGCCGCGAATTGAAGGAAGAAGCCGGAATTAATACCACTCATGAACTGGAGCTAAAAGGCATCTATTATAATCGCGGGGGAAATAACCGAGATCATGTGGCCCTTTATTTGGTAAAAACGTGGAAGAGGGACCAGAGCTGGAAACGCCCTTCTCTGGAAATTGTCGATGCGCAGTTTTATCCGCTTAGCGCGCTGCCGGAAGGGACTAGCTCTGCTACAAAACGGCGCCTTGAAGAAATTCAAGGTACTGTACCCCAAGATAAATACTGGTAGAAAAACGAGAGTTGATCTCTATAGTTTAAGTTTATCTTCCATGTGTTTCACTGGGATCAAGGAGATAACCAACCAAATATCTGCTATTTCTCACTTTACCTAAAAAAAAAAGCATGCTAACCGCATTTATCTGATTTGTGATAGATCATAGACCGGTTTTGAGGAACTGCTTTGCTAAAGTGTTGGGATCAGCGACGACGAATGATCACACGGGAGTCATCTTCCCGTGTTGTTCGGTGCTGCCTGTCCCCTTGGCTTACATAGTTTCTAAGCAACATGAGGGGCGGCGCTGTCGTTTGCTCTGATATGTGATCTTGAAAATATGATGTTACCCTCTTGGTTGATCCGGATTGAATTGCCGGAAGATAATGAAATTATCGATGCACTGCAGGATGAAGCGTTCGGGGCAGAACGCTTCGAAAAAACTTCCCATAAAATCAGAGAGGGAACCTCTCCGCATCCTCGTCTTTCCTTTGTAGGTTTGATTAATGGTGAAATTGCAGGGTCAGTGCGGTTGACACAGATTGCGATTGGAAACTGTGCGGGAATGCTGCTTGGGCCACTGACCGTGTCGCCAAGATTTAAAAACAAGGGACTGGGCAAGGCCTTGATGCGCACCGCCCATAGTGCTGCCGGTGAACTTGGGGTTGAGACCATTTTACTGGTTGGAGATGCTCCCTATTATGAGCCGCTTGGCTATCAAAAAGTGCCTGTAGGCCAAATACGGTTGCCGGGCCCGGTAGACCCGACGCGCCTTCTGGCCCTAAATCTGAATGGATCCCCTCTGCCATACGGCATGGTAAAAGCGCTTTAAAACTGGGGTATACAGTTTCTATCGGCTTTCGCGGAACCAGGTAAAACACAAAGCCCCCAGCAACAGTGCAAGGCCCAAAAACCCGTTAAGTACAGGGTACCGCGTAACGCCGGTCAGATTACTGGCCTCGGATCGTTTGAAGCCAATCCAGTTTCCACCATGATAACGGGCGGCACTGCCCATCATGGTGATCTGGGGCAAGTCAATATTTCCATCGGCACTGACCAGTCGTTTGATTGTCCCTCCCGTCTCCTTGCTGAGACCTGCAAGCAGCTGCCCTGTTGAAATGACTTGTTTGTACTCCTTTGGATTGGCAGGACCCACATTTGTGATAGCTGTCAGCTGCCCGTCGCTTGCTGAGTAAAGCCCTAGCGCTTTTGCAACAATTGTGCCCCGCCACATGCCGTCCTCTTCTTCTTTCACGGAAAGTGTCTGGGTATCGCCGGATGGTTCTGTAATGACGATGGGGTCTACACTGGATGCGAGGGTTTGCCTTTCAACCTGAATAGAAGTGCCTTGCACATGCAGGCGAATGGCTTCCTCCTCAAGGTCCGGCTCCTGCATTAACCAGTGGGAGAGCCTGCGCAAGAGGGAAACGTGGGGCCCACCCCCTTCATATCCTCTTGCCCATAACCAAACATGGTCGGAAAGCAGGGTGGCAACACGCCCCTTTCCCTCTCTGCTGAGAACGAGAACGGGCCGCGAATCTACGCCGGTAAGCAGAATATCTCCCGTTTTTACAGTGGTATCGGCAAGGCGGAACCAACGGCTCCAGTTAGGTGGTGATTGTTTGCCTCCGGCAAGGTTTCTGGTAACCGGATGCTTTTGGCCAGCCTTGGAGATTCTAGCATGGTAGGGTTTTTCCAGCACGCGGCCTGTAGGGGCTGCAGGTAAAACCCTGCTGAGTGGAGTTCTGAATAAGCTGCGGTTTTCAGCATAGTCTGGCCCACCCGCCATTAAAACAGCTCCGCCATTATCGACAAATTTGGCAATATTTTCAAAGTATAAGAGTGGTAGTACCCCGCGGCGCTCGTAGCGATCAAAGATTATCAGATCAAACTCGTCAATCTTTTGAGAGAATAATTCTCGTGTTGGAAAAGCGATGAGAGAGAGCTGGTTTATGGGGGTTCCATCTTGCTTTTCCGGAGGTCGCAAAATGGTAAAGTGGACAAGATCCACGGACGCATCGGACTTGAGAAGGTTTCTCCATGTCCTCTCGCCCGCATGCGGCGAGCCCGATACAAGTAAAACCCGCAGGTTTTCTCGGATGCCTTCTATGATCAAGACGGCTCGGTTGTTAACTGGGGTTACCTCCTCGTTTATAGGGGATACCAGAAACTCATAGATATTGTCACCCGCGTGATTTACAGACAGCTCCAAGTCTATTGTTTTGCCTACTTGTATGTGCCGCCTGTCCGCTAACTTCCCGTCATGGCGGATTGTCAATTCAACTTCACTTGCAAGGACAGGTAGATGCCCGTCCTCCAGTACTTTTAACTCCACGTGCTGTTTGGACCCGACCAAGCCAAAACGGGGACGTGATATGATTTCCAACCTGCGGTCCATCTCTTTTTTTGAGCCGGTCAGCAAGGTGTGTACTGGCGCGTTAAATCCCAGCTCTGTAAGTCTCTGCGGAATGTCATGTATCTGGCCATCTGTCACAAGAATAGCGCCTGCAATACGCTCGGCGGGAACATCAGCCAATCCAGCTTTTAACGAGGAAAACAGGTTGGTACCATCTTCTGTTGCCACTCGGTTGCGGGAGGTGTGAAGTTCACGCAGTTCCACTTGGGCCAGCTTCTGAAGGCGGGTTTTTAGAGGTGCAAGCGCGGCATGCACTTCTGCCTCACGATTGGCCAGCTTTTGGCTCTGGCTGTCATCGATAACCAATGCAAGGATACTATCCAGATGTTCCCGCTCTTCCTGCAATATTGAGGGGTTGGAAAGGGTAAGTAAGAGAAGGCCAAAGCTGAGGGCTCGCACACCTACCCCTCGTGGGTGTGCAATGAAGAAGGCGGTAAGAAGCAAGAGAGCGGCGATGCCAAGTGTAATAAGAAGACTGAGAGGAATGAGAGGGGCGAAAGACAGGGACCATGACATGTTGCAATTCCCTTTATTGTCCCAAACGCTCGAGTAGAGCAGGAATATGAACTTGGTCGGCTTTGTAGTTGCCAGTCATCGTGTACATGAGAATGTTAATACCAACCCTATAGGAAAACTCCCTTTGCATGGGGTCCGCAGGAATTGTGGGATAGATATAGCTTCCATCTGGATGAATGGCCCAAGCTGCTGCAAGGTCATTGCTGGTAATCAACAGGGGGCTTACACCATCGCCGGACCGCACTGGCCGACTGCCGTTGCTCTGGGAACCCGTGTTTGCCTGAACCCAGAGTGGGCCATCGGCATAACGACCGGGAAAGGTGTTGAGGATATAAAATGTCTTCGTCAGAACATGGTCTTCCGGCACTGGCTCCAGAGGGGGCAGGTTTAGTGAGCTTAAAATGTCCTGGAGTTTACGCTTTTCCTCAGTGGAAGCCGCTCCGCTGATGGGAGATTTATATTGATCCCGTGTATCGAAAAGGACCGTTCCGCCGTTACTCATATAGGCATCAAGGCGTGAAATGGTCTCTTGTGAAGGAGTTGGCATATGCGGGGCAACTGGCCAGTAGATCAGAGGATAAAAGGCCAACTCATCCTTGGATAAGTCAATAGAAACCGGAGCTTTGGGCTCCAGAGCAGTACGGCTGGAAAGCATGCGGGACAGGCCGAACAGGCCGGCGCGGCTCGTGTCATCTATACTTTTGATACCAGTTTTAATGTAGGCAAGGCGCGTGTCCAATGTGGCATCGAGTGCTCGCAGGTCTCCTTGTGCCCATGCATCTTCAAGTCCTGCACTGAGGATACATAAGGCTATCAACAGAACCGTCTTTTGTTTCATGCCTCGCAAAAAGCGGGGGCGAGTGGGCCTCCCTATGATGAAAAGGACCAGAATGCTATCCAAAATGGCCAGAAGGAAAGCAACAACCAGAAGGGGCCCCTTCAAGTCAAAAGGTGTGCCGGACGGGTAGGGCCGTACCACTTGCCCCTCCAGATTTAGAAAACCCAGCGGTATGAGGCCTTGCCCGTCAGACAGAAGGTTCAAAGCACGGAAAGCTGTCTGTGTTCCGTACAGTCCTGCGGGAGTTTTCCGTGTAGCTCGAGTTTTTGAGAATTCCGCTTCTAAGATTGCGCGGGCAGAAATGGGAGGTGGGGTGAGGTGGCCAAACCCGTTGAGGCTCTTGAAAGGCGCCAGCTGCCGTGAGCCTGCGTCTTCATTTTCTAGGACCTTCTGGGATGTGGGGCGTGGGTTATGACTGCTGGTTACAATTGCATTCAGCATCTCCACAAAAGTACCGGAAAGTGGAAGGTTCGACCAGGTGGTATCTGCTGTGACATGGAATAATATGAGCTGGCCACGCCCCATCCGGCGAGCTGTTACCAATGGAGTTCCGTCCTCCAAGGAAGCCAAGGTTTGACGCTGAAGGTCTGCAGTGGGTTCCGCCAGTACTTGTCGGGAGACGCTGATATCCGGAGGAATAGATAAGGAATTGAAGAGGCCCTCTGGCGAAAAGCTATGTAATAATTGAGGCTTTTCCCAGGATAAACTACCCCCGAGGCTCCTATCTCCTTGCCTGAGGCGAACAGGGATGAGGTCATCTGAACCTGCCGCCAACCTCGGTCCCGCAAATCGCACAAGTGTACCGCCAGCTTCTATCCACTCCTCAAGCCGCGCTTTTGTTGGGGTGGGAAGACGGCCCACATCAGCGAGAATGAGGGTAGACACTCCCTTGTTAAGGTAATCCGGGATGACTTGAGCAATGTCCTTATTGCGGGACTGTGGCAAATCGGAGGTTGGCTCTAGAGCATGTTTCAAAAAATGGGTAGGGGAGAGAAGAGGCTGGCCTCTTGTTGAGGATGAACTTGATACAATGCCCACCTTTTGTCGTTGCCAACGATCATCTATCAAAAAAGCAGCACCCGCTGTTTGCACGCCTGAGATATTGAGTTGTACAATGTCATTACGCAATTCTGTGGGTAGGTTAAAAGAGGCCCAGCCTAATTTTTCTCCGTTTTTGAAGTTTGCGGAGGCTTGGGCAATTACTCTTCCTTTCGAATCTTGAGCCAGAATATTCAAGTTGTCTTCGGTGTCAGGAAACAGCCTTTCAATAGAGACTTCCATGGCCTTGGAACTGTTCACAATGCCATTTAAGGCCTGCAAATTATAAGGATCATTGAAAATCGTAATTTTGCTTTGGGGAGCTATGTCCTGTAGGGCCTCTTGAAACGCGTTGGGGTTAACGTCTTCGCCAATGAGAGAACTGAGCCAGAAAATTTCACTGGGAGGAACTGTGCTGGAGACGTCTGCCAGACCAGAAAGGAGCTGTACCCGATCAGCTGCCCAACTTCGTGGCTCCAGAGCCCGTAATTTCTCTAGGGTTTTTGTTGCGCTGTCAGTGCTCATTGATTGGGTTGGGCCATCTGCAGTCGATACCAGTAGAACCGGTTGCCCTGCTTCACCGGCCTCATTGATTAAGGTGATTGCAAGGCGTATCTGCTTTTCCCATGCAGGAGCTGCGTCCCATCCATTATCCAGAACAATCCAGCGGACCCCTTCGGTGCTCCCAAACGGGGAAAGTGGCTTCCAGATTGGGCCGGACAAAGAAAAAATGATAAGCGATGCAATCAGTAAACGTATTAAAATCAGCCACCAGGGGCTGTGATGTGGTGTTTCTTCTTTATGCTGGATGGCCGCTAGAAGTTTGATGGGGGCAAAGAGAACTGTTTGAGGCGGCGGCGGGGTCAGGCGCAAAAGCCACCAGATGGCAGGCAGGGAAAGAAGAGCCCAAAGAACCCAGATATTTGTGAAGGCAATGGATGAAAGTAATCCTGTCAAAAGGGGGTGCCTCCAACATTGGTCATTGGGGAGTTGGATAATCGGGAATAGAGCGTCAGCAAGGCCTCCTGCGCCGGGCGGTCACTGTGATGAATGGAAAAGCTCCACCCAGAGCGGGTCGTGATGGTCTCCAGAAAATCCCTGTGGCTTGCCAGTACTTGTAGATACTGTTGTTTCCACTCTTCCGCTCGTCCGGCTGTAATGGTGAAGTCCTTCTCCGGGTCTGAGAATTCGGCGCGCCCTGTGAATGGAAATGTTTCTTCAATGGGGTCGATAATTTGCACCAAATGTCCCTTGGCTCCGCTTGCTGCAGCCGAAATCACCCATTGCTCAATAAGGGACTTCTCGTCGAACAAGTCAGAGAACAATATGACTTCAGAGAAACGTTTTAACTGTGCCCATGGGGGAAAGCTTGTGGTTGATTGAGATCCAGCAAGGGTTTCTGCCAGCTTTTGGGCTGCCGCCCTACCTGCTTTGGCGGATGTCATACCCAGAAGTCCCACCCGTTCGCCGCCCTCTGCCAGCAGGTTGGCCAATGCAAGAAGCAGAAGAAGAGCCCTATCCCGTTTTGTTGTGGAAGCGAGCGTACTTTGATAGGTCATGGAACGGGATAGGTCTGCCCATAGCCACAGAGTATGAGAGGCCTCCCACTCCCTCTCTCGCACATAAAGATGATTATCGCGGGCAGAGCGGCGCCAATCGATGCGTTTTGCTGGCTCTCCTTTGTAAAAAGGGCGAAACTGCCAGAAGGTTTCCCCCAAGCCAGCCTTTTTTCGGCCATGCCAGCCTGCGGCAACTGTATTGGCAAGATTCTGGGCCTCAACAAGCAGCTCCGGCAGGGCTTCTGCCAGCGTGCGGGCCTGAACCGATAGCTGGTTTACATCGCTATTGCTGGTTTGCTCTTGTTTGGCACTGGAAAAAAACAATGGGTACTCCCGCCTAGCTCTTGTTCAATCAGGCAATGTGATCTTTAATCTGCCCCAAAAGTTGCGGGAGCCTCTTTCCTTCAGCGCGTGCAGAAAAGCTTAACGCCATGCGATGCTGAAGAACGGGCTCGGCCAATGCCAGAATGTCATCAATGCTCGGGGATAATCGGCCATCCACAAGTGCACGGGCGCGGGCTGTCATCATAAGCGCCTGACTGGCCCGGGGGCCCGGACCCCACGCTATACACTTTCCAATGTGTTCAGGCGTTTCTCTCTCGCCTGGTCTGGCAGAGCGGACAAGGGACAGGATTTTCTCCATGACCATGTCTCCAACAGGAATGTGGCGCACAAGGTTTTGAATTCCTAAGAGTTCTTCGGGCGAGAGAATTTGCTGAACGCTTGTTTGCTGTGCGCCGGTTGTTTCTGCCAAAATGAGCCGTTCTGCCTCGATATCAGGATACTGGACATCAATCTGCATCAAAAACCGGTCAAGCTGAGCTTCGGGCAGAGGGTAGGTTCCTTCTTGTTCCAATGGATTTTGAGTTGCCAGAACATGGAAGGGGGCAGGCAAATTATGCCGGTGGCCTGCAATGGTTACATGATATTCCTGCATAGCTTGCAGCAAGGCGGATTGGGTTCGCGGACTGGCGCGGTTGATCTCATCTGCCATTAGAAGCTGGGTAAACACCGGGCCAGGGAGAAAACGGAAGGAACGGCTGCCGTCTGCGGCTTCCTCCAGAACTTCGGAGCCTAGAATATCGGAGGGCATGAGGTCTGGTGTAAACTGGATGCGGCGCTTTTCCAGTCCAATCACGGTGCCCAAGGTTTCTACCAGTTTTGTTTTCGCAAGCCCGGGAACACCCACAAGCAGCCCGTGACCGCCAGCAAGAATGGTTGTTAGAACGTGCTCAATAACGGTTTTTTGTCCGAAAATGACACGGGATATTTCTTCGCTGGCCTTTGCCAGCTTGTCGATTGCCGCTTCAGCCTCTCGCAAAACGTCCTCGGGGTTTTCCGTGGGGCTGGGGCTCGTGGTGTTCATGGTCTGCCAGTCCTTTTATGCGTGAACGCCTTGCGAAAACACCTTAAACTTCAGGCTCTGTGATAGCCCTTTGGCCCTCAAGGGACTTGGTAAGGAGTCGTGTGGTTCCTATGTTATGGAAGAGGCGAGCGTTTTTATTCCCTCTGTTTTCGGGGGCATAACGGAAAACTATTAGAATAAAGGGATCACTTGGAACTGCTGTGTTCTTCTGTAAAATCGGTTTAGCTTGAAAAGCCGATAGTTTGAAAGACCCTGAAGAAAACCGAATGCGCGTGGTCCCCGCGCCAAGAAAAGAGATGGAACAGTATTCGTGACAAAGCAAAAGGAACAATCTCCCACTGCAACCATGCCAGCAGGTCTTAAAGCGTTGATGGAACGAGCCGGAGACCAGCGAGGCTTGCCGCCTATCGACAAATGGGATCCGCCTTTTTGCGGGGATCTGGATATGCAGATCAAGCGAAATGGAAACTGGTTTTACATGGGCACACCAATTTCGCGCGAGGCGCTGGTTAAGCTCTTCGCCAGTGTTTTAAAACGGGAGGAGGATGGCAAATACTACCTTGTAACTCCTGTTGAGAAAATTGGTCTGCAGGTTGAAGATGCACCGTTTCTGGCAGTGGAGATGGACTGGAGTGAGAAACTGGGTAGCTCTGTCTTGACGCTGCGCACAAATACAGGTGATGTTGTAGAAGTAGGTCCAGATAATCCACTTCGTTTCGAACGGGAAGAGACAACACACGGGTTCAAGCCATATGTGCGTGTGCGCGGACGGTTGGATGCCTTACTGTCTCGTCCCGTAATTTTCGAGCTGAGTGATCATCTGGTAGAACAGGATGTGGACGGAGAGCCGTACTTGGGCGTGTGCAGTCATGGCCAATTCTTTCCAGCAGAGCCGCTAAGCAGTTTAGGGTAGAGCCTTTGAATAGAACCGGGACGGCAATAGCAGCTTCTTCGCAGACTGGTGAAATCACGAGAGATACGTTCGTGGGCAGGGTCAGAACAGTCCTGCAAACTCGGCGGGCTATACAGCCAAGCGGAGATTACCTCCTTAATCCGACTTATAAGGATATGTTTGCCGATCCGTCCCGCTTGAAAAACGCCGCTGTTTTGATGCTGGTTATCGAGCGCGAGGAGGGAGCCAGTGTTTTGTTTACCCTGCGCACCGCCCATCTTCGCGCCCATGCAGGCCAGATTTCGCTCCCCGGAGGTAAGGTGGACGAGGAAGACGACGGGCCGGTCGATGCAGCACTGCGTGAAGCCAATGAGGAAGTGGGACTGGATTTATCCCGCGTTACAACAGTTGGTGCGCTGGGTCCCTATATGACAGCAACGGGCTACAGCGTGACACCTGTAATTGCCACTGTGCCTTCTCCTGTTGATTTGACTTTAAACCCTCAAGAGGTGGAGGAAAGCTTTGAGGTTCCACTATCTTTTTTGATGAATCCCTATAATCACAGGGAAGAATCGAAGGTCTATGGCGGTAAACGCGTACATTTTTATGCCATGCCCTACGAAGGCCATTATATTTTTGGTGTGACCGCCGGCATTTTGCGGAGCATCTACAATAAAGTGTATACTCCATGATACGAATGTTACTCACCCACGCGCTGCTGTTCCTTATTCCGTTTATCGGGTATGCTATATGGCTCTATATTGGAAAAAAAGCCGAGGAGAACGCCCATTTTCGTGATGGTCCAATAGCGTGGCTTGCAATTTGCGGCCTGTTTTTAGTGGTCGTTAGTTTCTCCAGTCTGGCTATTTGGGGTAAGGCCCCGCAAGGCTCTCAATATCGGCCTGCCCAGATTGTTGATGGAGAACTGGTCCGAGGTGGCTACAACAAGTAAATATAGATGACACTTTTAAAAAATGCCGACTGGTTGCACTGTGCTGGGCTGCAGGGTCTTTTTGATGTTCTGGAGCAGGACGGCGACCGCGCCCGCGTTGTGGGGGGGCCTGTTCGCAATGCCCTGCTTGGCGAACCTGTCGATGATATCGATATTGCCTGCACCGCCCTGCCTCTCACCACATTAGAGCGGGCGAAAGCTGCTGGTTTAAAGGTCATCCCCACGGGGATTGACCACGGAACCCTGACGATTATCAGTGATGGACACCCCTATGAAGTGACAAGCCTGCGCGAGGATGTGGAAACACATGGTCGCCACGCCACTGTGTACTTTGGCAAAGATTGGGTCCGCGATGCCCAGCGGCGGGACTTTACCATGAACGCCCTTTATGTGGATCGCGAAGGCGAGCTGTTCGACCCGCTGGGCGGGCTTGAAGACTGCCTTGGACGAAGGCTGCGCTTTATCGGTGACGCGCGGACTCGCATTAAAGAAGATTATCTACGGATCCTGCGGTTCTTCAGGTTTTTTGGAACTTATGGGGAAGGGGTGTTTGATCCGCAGTCTTTAGCTGCCTGTATTGCGGAAAAGGAAGGTCTTGCGTCCCTTTCTGCCGAACGGGTGACAAAAGAGATCTGGCGGCTGCTGCCATCGCCCCGCGCTAAAGATTGTCTGATAGAAATGCACAAAAGCGGTATTCTTTCCTGTGCACTGGGCGGGGATGTGGAGCTTGCGCTTTTCTTGTCCTTGGAGCGTATGGGCCGCAAGATGCCCGCGACAAAAGGCGCCCAAGTGCGCCTGACCAGTCTGATAAAGGGAAAACCTTTTCCAAGGCTCAGGCTATCCAATGCGCAAGTGAAAGCCTCCCGGTTTGCATTAAGTCTTCTAGATGAGTTTCTTCAAAATGGCCTTGATGAAGCAGCCTTAAAAGCTGCGTTGGTTAATAAACCGCGCTCAGTGGTGCAAGATGCTGTGTTCCTTTATTGGGCTACAATACTACAAGATGAGTTTCCTTTGAATTGGGAAAGTACACTCGCTTTTGTTGAAAACTGGCAGATACCGGATTTCCCCGTATCGGGTGGAGATTTAATTGCGCTGGGGTTTGCGCCGGGTCCTTTAATTGGGGAAGCTTTGGCCAAAGTAAAACAGGAGTGGGCTGCCAACGATTACCAGTCACGCCATCAGGAGCTTTTGAATTATGCCCGCACTCTGGTGAGCCAAAGGAACGGGCGGGAGGGGATGTGAGCGTCCAACTTCGTGCCCACCATCTTCTGTGCATTTTGACCTTTATTGGCAAAGGTTACACTCGGGACTTTACAGAGAACCATCGAGCGTTGGTGCTGCGGATTAACGCTGGAGAGGAAGTTGAGATTGTGCACGGGCCCGATGATATCTGTGCCCCGCTAGAAGGTCTACCAGAGGGAGAGCATTGCCTTAATTCCAGTGTGTGCACGCGTGATGAAAAGGCACTTGCCAGTGTTGGCTTGGTTCTGGGGCGCGCGTTGGAAGTAGGACATAAATTTTTACTTAGCGCTAGCGATGTGACACAGCTACGCAAAAACTTTGCAGCTGACACGCGCCATGCAGCCTGTGCAGGGTGTAATTGGGCTCCTTTGTGTAACTCGATCGCCGCTGACGGGTTTAACAAAACCCATCTTGTTGATGATCTATAGATCATCTCTTTAATTTTGCCGTGATATACCCATATAAGCAGGCAAATTATGTTTTGCGCGCTCGTTTTGAGGAACAATTGTTCCCATGATGAAGCGCTTAGGGGAAAACAAAAATGAAGAAACTATCGGCCCTGCGCCGTATCGTACCCATGTTTATCGTGGCCATTGCGCTTGTTTTCGTGACAGCGGAGCTTGCCGAGGCGAAACGGGGAATGAGCTTTGGCAGCAGGGGCTCTAAAACGTTTTCTGCACCAAAGGCTACAAACACCGCACCCAATACCTCAGCACCTGTTCAGCGTTCAATGACACCGAACACCCAAACGAACAAGGCAAATCCTGCTGGCGCAGCTGCGGCCGCTCCGCAGAAAAAAGGCCTGTTTGGTGGTGGGTTCTTAGGTTCCATGCTAGGCGGCCTTGCGCTTGGCGGCCTCATCGGAATGTTGTTTGGCTCCGGTTTTGGCGGGATGGCAGGTCTGTTTGGCATGCTGGTTCAGGGCTTGCTCATTGGCGGCGCTATTATGCTCTTGATGCGCTTTTTGCGCTCCCGTCAACAAACACAAGCAGCTGGTGTGCATGCCGGTGGTCACGCCCCGCAGCAAAGCGCGCCTTTCAACTTTTCTAATGCAGGGGATGCCCCGTCAGGGCCCGATAGTGGACGCGGGTTTTCCATGCCGAACGTGGGTGGTGGAACTCACGAGTCTTCTAGTGCGTCCGTACAGGAAGAGCCTGTGTTCGCAAGCGCTGCTGATGATCAGATCGGGATCACTGGTGAGGACTTCGACCACTTCGAGGCAATGCTTGCCAAAGTCTGGAAGGCGTATGCCAGCGAAGACTACAGTGCCATTCGCGAACTCACCACTCCAGAGATCATGGGCTTTTTTGCCGAGGAACTGGGACAGGCCGCTTCCAAGGGACTTGTGAATGAAGTGCGCGATGTGAAGCTGCTGCAAGGAGATCTCTCTGAGAGCTGGCATGAGAATGGCAGTGATTATGCTACCTTGGCAATGCGTTACTCTTCCATTGATGCAATGCGCGAGCGTGCCACTAATAAAGTGGTTGAGGGCAACGCGGAAGTTGCTGAAGAGCGTACCGAGCTGTGGACCTTCATTCGCTCTGGCAATGAGCAATGGAAACTCTCTGCAATCCAGCAAGGCTAAAACGAATTCCATCAAAAGAAGAAGGGGCGGTTATCGCCCCTTTTTTATTGTCTCGTACCGTATTTCGTTTCTCTCTGAACTTCTTTGAAAGCAGATACCCATCACGCGGGATAGCTTTCGCGGACTTATGAACAGGTACACCTTTTTAGGTCTTTGCCACCTTGCCTATATGGCGGCGGGAGAAGAGTAGCATTAACGACCCTATAGCCATAACGGCTCCAGCCACAACAGCCATATTGGTTGTAGTGCTCTCCGGCATCCAGCCCAAGGTATGCCCCATACTTTCCAAAATTAGAGACATAAAAGGCAATATGGCAGCGGTTGCTAAGTAGTTTTGCCCTCCGACCAACGAAATTGCCTGCAAGGAAAAATACATGCTCATTCCGCGAAATGTCAGACCAACCAGAGTTGCAAAGAGCCACATATGCGGATTCCAGATATGGGCCAATTCCAGTCTGGGAAGAAAACTCTCTTGCAGGGAGCTGGCGCTCATGATGTCTTGCGGATTTGTGTCTCCGGTATAAAGAGAGGCAAGGGTGAGCATTACCAGCATAACAGTTGCACTTGAAAGCAGCATAACACCGCTCAATGATGCGGTTTGTCTGGGAGTGTTGCTTTGGTTGCTTGGGTGTAACTCGGCCACAATGGTGGCCAGCGCAACTCCTAGCTCGCTGGCCACCATCAGGTAGACAGCCGGATTGCTATAGGTTCCATCCAGTGCAGCGATGAGTGCAGCTGTCCCCAACACAATGGATAGGTGGCCGGGGAGTTCCCCCCGTGTGGGCCAGCGGGAAAACAACAAAGCCGTGGCAATTGCCGAAAAAGGAATGGCAAGAAACGTAAAGAAACCAGCATTGGCGGCACTAACGTATAACAGGGCTGCGGAGTAACTACAGGCAGAGAAGACCCGCAGGCCCCCATAGAGCCAAGTATAACCGCTGCGCATGCTGGCCAAAGCCCCATTGGCACGCCCACCAATCATGATCAGGAAAATTCCACCTGCGGCCATCTGGATCACGGTAAAAATCCACGGATCCAGATTCTGAGCCAACAAAATACCCTTGGTGACGACAATAAGGGTAGACCAGCTGAGCATGGCAAGTGCGCAGATCAGCATTCCTTTAGTATTCATTGAGTAAATTCCTGCTAACAAAACTCGCCGGTTATCTTTAAACCTTCAATTGCTGTTGCGCCATCCTCCCTGTGAATTTGGCGGGGAGTGGCACCTGCATAAGTTTCCAGATGATCAGCTAGTATCTGTGAGTGAGTAACGATCCAGATCTGCGTCCGCTCGCTGGCTTTGGCGATAACTTTCGCCAGCGGCTCCAGTAAATCAGGATGAAGGCTGCTCTCAGGCTCGTTCAGGGCCACAAAAGCGGGTAGTCGGTAGGACAGAAGACCGCCCAGCAAGGCAAGATACTGTAAGGTGCCCTCAGATAGCTCATGGGCGGGGAAGGCGCGCCGGAAGTCTTCGGTTTTTAAGGAAAACCGGCAGTCCGTTCCATCTGCCTCCACAAGAAGTCTGGTGCCGGGAAAGGCATCTTCCACGGCTTCATAAAGATCATGGGCGTCTGCCTTAATATGAGTAAGAGTAGCAAATACGGCTGCCAGATCATGCCCGTTTGAGGACAGTGTGGGAGTTGTCACATTCAAACTGGGGCGGCGCAGGGGAGAAGAGCTGTCACTTCTAAATCCATGAAAAAAGCGCCAGTCGCTCAAAGCATGGCGAACCATGTCAAGCTCGGGGAACCGGGCTCCATCGCGAATATGATAGAGGGCAGTTTCGGAACTGAGAACCTCGTTGTCATAGGTCAGGCGTTCCCCGTCTTTGGCTCGCAAGAATATACTTGGCCCTTTGCGTTGCATAAGAGGGACATTCCTGCGGCCCGCATTCAACAGCAGTTCCTCTTCCTTCACCATGCTTTCCAGCGGCAATGCGGCCTCTGTGGCTTGTGGAAGGCCAATCGTAATTTTGTATGTGAGATCCCCAAGAGTTGCCCGCAGGCGTATCTGGGGCTTTTCACGCACCCGCCGTTCTCCAGCCCACATGACACTTTCAACGCCGCCTTCCTCTGCGATAGCGCGGGTAACGCGCCCTCGTGCGGCCTGTTGTAAAAGTTCCAAGGCTCGGTAAAGGTTGGTCTTTCCCGTACCATTTTTTCCCACAAACACGTTCAGCGCCCCAATATTCATAAATAGCGAGCGAACAGAGCGGTAATTATCTATGCCAATGGCGGAGAGGGGGGGAAGGGCCATCTATCATCAATCACTTTTGTGTGGTTGGGTAAGTTTGAAGAAAAAGATTCTCACATCCTTTTGAGTGTCCATAATTTATAGAATGATTTTCACGCAAAATAAATGCGAGCCAGTTTGTGTCGTGTTGAAAGGTGTTGCCATGAATGAGAAAAAATCTCCAGCTCCGGATGAGCGCCTCGAATCCGACAGTTTTGGAAAACTCGCTGTTCCAGCAGATAAGTACTGGGGTGCGCAGACCGCACGTTCCTTGATAAACTTCCCTATTGGGGATGAGCACATGCCACTGCCTCTGGTGCATGCGCTCGGCATTGTGAAACTTGCGGCGGCAGGTGTTAATTTGGAAGAGGGATGGCTGGATGTCAGGCTGGCCGACGCCATCAAACAAGCTGCGGAGGAAGTTGCCTCCGGTGATTTTGATGGGGACTTCCCACTGGTCGTGTGGCAGACGGGTTCGGGCACCCAATCCAACATGAATGCCAATGAGGTGATCTCCAATCGGGCAATTGAGCTTTTAGGCGGAGAGATCGGCAGTAAAACGCCGGTCCACCCTAATGACCACGTCAACATGGGCCAATCGTCCAACGACACCTTTCCAACCGCCATGCACATTGCAGCAGTTCGGGAAATTCACGCCAGCCTATTACCAGCGCTGGATCATCTCACCGAAACCCTTGCCAAGAAATGTGATGAGTTTGCCGGTATCATCAAAATCGGGCGTACACACACGCAAGATGCTACCCCCCTGTCATTGTCTCAGGAATTTTCCGGTTATGTAGCGCAGCTGGAGCTGGGACGGGAGCGGGTAGAGCAGGGGCTGGTGGGGCTCTACCGTCTCGCTCAAGGAGGAACGGCAGTTGGAACCGGCCTCAACTCAACTCCGGCCTTTGCTGATAGATTTGCTGAGAAGGTGGCAGACATAACCGGCCTTCCCTTTATCAGTGCTGGTAACAAATTCGAGGCCCTTGCCTCCCATGATGCCTGTGTTTTTGCCCACGGTGCGCTGAATACGCTGGCGGTTTCCCTGATGAAGGTTGCCAATGATATCCGCTTTTTAGGCTCAGGCCCCCGTTCGGGCCTTGGAGAGCTGAGCCTGCCGGAAAACGAACCGGGGTCCTCTATCATGCCGGGCAAGGTGAACCCCACCCAATGCGAAGCCATGACTATGATTTGCGCGCAGGTGATGGGCAACCAGACCACTGTGTCCATCGCCGGAAGTAACGGGCATTTTGAGCTCAACGTGTTCAAGCCCGTTATTGCCTATAATTGTCTGCAGTCCATCCGGCTGCTCTCTGATGGCATGATGAGCTTTTCCGAGCGCTGCGTGGCGGGCATCAAAGCTAATGAGGGGCGTATCGAAGAGCTGCTTGAACGCTCCCTCATGCTGGTCACCGCCCTTGCCCCTAAAATCGGCTACGACAAAGCAACTGAAATCGCCAAAACCGCCCACAAAAACGGCACAACCCTACGAGAAGAAGCCCTACGCCTTGGCTATGTCACGGAAAAAGAGTTCGATGAAGTCGTGAGGCCAGATGAGATGATCGGGCCTAGGTAATACCAAACGGCATTATTGCACAGTTGTTGGTTTGTTTGGACCCCGGCTCATTGGCCGGGGTGATGGAGGAGTGTGAGATGGCGCCTGATAACCCCAGAGTCATACCGGACAAGCGAAGCGCCGATCCGGTATCCAGAGCATAAGCTATCGCCTGTGCTTTATGATTGTGAGAAGTAAAGCGGAGTGATTATCGAACCTGTTCCTCTATCTGCTTGATAATATCCAGCGTGCGTTCGCTAAAGTGGACCGGTGGATAGTAGAGTTCTTTATCAAACTCATGCTGCGCTATGATTTTTTCAAAACGCCCCCAGAAGTCACGCGTCATTGGCCCTAACCGTGATAACATGACGTGAATGTTGGCTGCGGGAAATGAGCCTATCCGCATCTGGTAGTCGCCTTTGCCGAAGTTTAGTTGGATGTTGCATTGAGGGAAAATCTTCGATTTTTTATTCCTCCCGCCCCCCGGAGAACGGTGAGCAATAGAACACTCTACGGTACCTATAACTTCACCGCCGCGCCAGATCCAAAATTCTTGGCTGGCTAGAACAGGCTCGATGCCATTGCGAAGGTCCGTATCCCAAGAACGTCTATCTTGATGAAGACAAAATGACCACGGATCGTTTGGTGAGAGGTACGATACTGTTAGAACATCCTCTCGTTGCAACTGTGCGTCAGCTTTTGACCACTTTGCTAACGCCTGTATTTCCGTTTCGGTACACCGCTTATGAAGAGTAAAGATGTTACTGATCCGTGTTGATGACCCCAAGAGATTTGCCAGAGTATTCGGAAGAAAACTGATGTCTGTCCTATACTTCTTATCATTGCGTGGAACTTTGGAAGGGCCATCAATATATTGAAACGTGCGCCTGTTACAGATGCGCCCCGGTATTGTTTCTGCGTAGTTTTCCCGACAATTGGGGATGAGTTTGTTTTGATCCCAAATAATCCGGAGACCGAGCTTTGAATCGCGATCACTTAAATCAACGGATTCCAGAATTTTTTTGTGTTGCGCTGGCGTTTGCGCCTGCACCAAGCCAGACGGAAGTGCTAGGCACAGTAAGGTGAGTGGAATAAGGTGTCTATATTTCCCGAAGAATGCTGTTTTCATTTTAACCGTGTAAGAGCAAGAGAGGCTTTGTTTGCAGTAGATACAGCTTCAAGCACAGCGCACCGAGATAACTCAGTGAAGTGTTTTTTGTTTAATTCAGAAATGATAGCCGTCTTTGGGAAATCGCGAAAGGTTGTTTTCGTTAAAAATACAATCTTAATGTGAGGACGGGGCCCCATTGAACCCCATCTATAACTCTTTGAAATGTAGTCTTAAGGCCACTTTACAACGGGAGGCATGGAGGAGAGGATCGAGGCAACGTTGCCGCCGGTCTTCAAGCCGAATATTGTGCCGCGATCATAGAGCAGGTTGTATTCCACATACCTGCCACGGCGGATAAGCTGTTCTTCCCGCTGTGCTTCGGACCAAGGCTTCAAGAAGTTTTTGCGCACCAAGTCGGGATAAATTTTGTCGAACGCCAGCCCAACATCCTTGGTGAAGGCCAGATCATCTTCCCAGCTGCCGGAGTTGTGATAATCATAAAATATACCGCCTGTGCCCCGTGATTCATTGCGGTGCTTCAGGAAGAAGTACTCATCGCACCAGTTTTTGTAGTGGTCGTAATCGGCTGCATCATGGGAGGCGCAAGCGTCTTTCATGGCGGCGTGGAATGCGACAGTGTCGGGGTCTTCTTGAGTGCGCCGTGCATCCAGTACGGGGGTGAGGTCAGCCCCGCCACCGAACCACTGACGGGTTGTCACCACCATGCGGGTGTTCATGTGTACAGCGGGTACATGGGGGTTTTGCGGGTGGGCGATGAGCGAGATACCGGAGGCCCAGAAGCGCGGGTCTTCATTGGCACCGGGAATTTGTCCGCGAAACTCGGGGGAGAATTCGCCGTGAACTGCGGAAACATGTACGCCCACTTTCTCAAAGACGCGGCCCTTCATCATGGACATGACACCGCCGCCGCCTTTTTCGCCGGAGTGGTCGGTACGCTCCCACGGCGTGCGCTCAAAACGACCTGCAGGCAGAGCCGATAAAGGACCGTTGGCGTCTCCAAGCTCGTCTTCCAGAGCCTCAAAACTTGCGCAAATCCGGTCCCGAAGTTTGGCAAACCAGTCCGTGGCAATCTGTTTTTTCTCTTCAATGCCCTCAGGAACAGGGCCGCCGCGCTCGCTCATTCTATCTACTTTCCCGCGTTGATCTTTGTGATGGTTCTAGGGAGTTTAACGGACTTCCTCAAGAGGTATCTGCCTTAAAAGGAACCCGTCTGACGAAGGGCTTCCCCTAAAACCATACCTGTAGAAACTGCAATGTTGAGGGAGCGCATGCCGTTCTTCATGGGGATGATAAGGCGGTGATCCGCGTAGTCGTGCACTTCTTGTGGTACGCCGGAACTTTCGCGCCCCATCAGCAGAATATCGCTCTTGCTATACTCAAACTCGGTGTAAACATGGGCGGCTTTGGTGGAGAGAAGCAGTAGACGGCGCTCTTCCTTTTGCTGCCAAGACTGAAAAACCTCCCAACTTTCATGGCGAACCAGCTTGGCACGCTCCACATAGTCCATGCCAGCACGCTTTAAACTATGGTCGGACAAGGGAAAGCCGGCAGGTTCAATTAAATGCACGCTTACATCCATGCAGGCTGCGAGGCGTAAGATGGTTCCCGTGTTCTGTGGAATATCGGGTTGGTAGAGAGCGATGTCAGGCATGGTTTCCTAAAATATATCTGTTTTGAGGTCTCATAGCACATTTCTGCACAGCCTGAGAGAACAGAGTTTCCAGAGTTACCGCAAATTTGTGTTGCATAAAAAGCACAGTGCAACCACTATTGGATTATGCGGTTTTTTGGGGCTAGTCACCTTATGGTGAACTACCTATAACGGGTCTCGTTGCAATGCAGCCACTGCAACACTAAGCGTCGGGAGTTCTTCACTTCTGGCATGGTTATAGGCATTAAACAGAGGGAGCATTCTATGAAAAATTCTGATGTAGTTTACACATCCGTTGTACTTCGCAATGGCTTCCGTTGGTGCCAGACCGGACCGACAGTTTAGCTTTATCTAGCTGTCTTCGGTTTCTAGCCGCAAAATTCAAACTCTAAATCACCTTTATATCTGGGCAGACTCTGTGCCTCGTTTGGCAAGGCACGTCTGAGCTACCCTCTGACTTATATTTCTGGGAGTTCCCCATGTCGTCCTTCGAAGTGTTGATGGCGCCAATGGCATCACGCGTGTGGTCACGTGCGTTTACAGTTAAGAACCGTGAGCCGCAGATCAAAGAGCAAGAAAAAGAAACCTTCCGCGAATTCGTAGTCCGCGCCGTAACATACCTAGCCATTGTTGCAATGATAACAGTCGCAGGGTTTGGTTGGGCATTCGTGTCATCGCTGGCTTCCATCGAAGAAGTGTATACAAGAACACAAACTATCTCCGGTTCGTCCTTTCGTGAAAGTCTATGGTATACGTTCATCGGTGCGATGGCAGTTGGCTTTGGTTTGGCTTCCTTGATCTGGTGCATTTTTTCAAACCCGCAGGAAGAGGAACCGGTTAACCGAAAAACCGATATCCGCTTTCGCTGATAACCAATGGTGAGTGGCTAAGCTGCTCACCTTTCATAGGTCATTGATATGTTTTCTTATTTTGAAAAGCTCGTCGATCCTTTTCATAGGGATGCTGTCACGGCTCCCCCAAAGACGTTCTGGGCGTTTCTTTGGTATTACTCCAAGCCCTTCGCACCTCTTTTGGCAGCAATTGTAGCGCTGGGAGCTGCCATTGCGATTTTGGAAATTTACCTCTTCACCTTCCTGGGTGATCTGGTTAACTGGCTATCCACCGAAAATCCTGAAACATTTTTTGCGGATAACTGGAAGTATCTGCTTTGGATGCTCGTTGTTGTTCTTGGGATTTTTCCGGCGGTAAGCATTGCTTGGGAAGTCGTTTTCCATCAAGGGGTTGTGGGGAACTTCCCCATGCTGGTTCGGTGGCGTTCTCACCGTTACCTTTTACGCCAATCCATGAACTTTTTCCAAAATGAGTTTGCCGGGCGTATAGCAACCAAATTGATGCAAACGTCCATAAGCGTGCGAGAGGTTGTGACACGGATAGTTGATATCTTTGTCTATGTCTCCGTGTACTTTATTGCCGCACTCATTGTAATGGCATCGGCGGACTGGAAACTGGCAATTCCTATGGTGTTGTGGTTTGCCGCTTATGTATGTGTGCTGTATTATTATGTTCCCAGATTGCGAGAAATTTCGAGGGTTCAGGCGGACAAGCGCTCGGACATGACTGGTAAGGTCGTCGATGCATATACCAACGTCACCACCATAAAACTTTTCTCCCATGCTGAGAGAGAGGAGAACTACGCCAAAAAGTCCATGCTTGGTTTCATGGATCCTGTTTACAAGCAGATGCGGCGGGTGACGGAGCTCAATATCTGGCTGACGGTGATCAACAAGCTCCTTCTGTTTGGTGTGGGGCTTACCTCCCTTTTGCTCTGGCAGCGCTCACTGGTGACAACCGGTGATATCGCTATCGCCGTTGCACTTGTATTCCGCTTGCAGGGGATGGCGCACTGGATCATGTGGGAAGTTTCCGGCCTTTTCGAGAATATCGGCACTGTGCAGGATGGCTTGAAAATGCTTTCCAAGGAAACAGAGGTGATAGACAGCCCCAATGCGACTGAATTGGAGGTGAGCAAGGCCTCTATTGATTTCCAGAATGTCCGCTTTCACTACGGTAAGGAAAGCGGTGTGCTGGAAAATCTGGTCCTTCACGTCAAAAGTGGAGAGAAGATCGGCATTGTTGGCCGCTCTGGCGCTGGTAAATCAACCTTGATGAACCTACTGCTTCGCTTCTATGACCTTGAAGGTGGCAAAATCCTGATTGATGGTCAGGATATTTCCATGGTCACGCAGGAGAGCCTTCGGGCCAAGATCGGACTTGTTTCCCAAGACACGTCGCTTCTTCATCGCAGTATTGAGGATAACATCCTTTATGGTTCGGAAGGGGCCACGCGTGAGCAGGTGCTTGAAGCAGCTCGAAGAGCCCATGCATTCGACTTTATTGAAGCCTTGGAAGATCAAGACGGCAGGCATGGCTTGGAGTCCATGGTTGGGGAACGTGGGGTGAAGCTATCAGGCGGGCAACGCCAACGCATTGCCATTGCACGCGTGCTTTTGAAAGATGCACCAATTCTTGTGCTTGACGAGGCAACTTCCGCATTGGATTCAGAAGTAGAGGCGGCCATTCAAGAGAGCCTTAGCGAGCTCATGGGAGGTAAAACCGTCATCGCCATTGCCCATCGCCTTTCCACAATTGCCGCCATGGACCGGCTGGTCGTTATGGATCAGGGCCAGATTGTAGAAATGGGCAGCCACAGGGAACTGCTACAGCAAAATGGCGTGTATGCGAGTCTTTGGGCACGACAATCCGGTGGTTTTTTGTCGCAGGACACAGTTGACGCCGCCCAGTAAGAATCAACCACAGGTGTCTCGCCTTTTCTATAAAAGGCGAGGCATTTACTCAGATTAAGAGAGAGACGTCGGGTTAACCGCGAAAAAAAACTCTTTTGAGTTGTGTCAATACCCCCAATTTTCGGTAATTCCCAAGTTACATGCGACAATAAGTCCACTTCGGCCTCTGGGTTCTAGACAACTGCGGCTAATGGTGGCAGATAACCTGCGACATAATGGGTGCGCATTCTGCGTACTATAATCTTAAATCATACTTTGCAGGACTTACCATTACCGTTTACAGTTAATGGTGTGTTGCAGAGGTGGGGTAGTAATCTGTTTCGAGAGGACGCGACCTTGGAACACACGGACACGGCCGAACCAACACGCCGCGATTTTTTATATATCGCAACGGGCGCAGTTGGTGCAGTGGGCGCAGCAGCTGCGGTATGGCCTTTTATCCATCAAATGAATCCGGATGCTTCGGCGCTGGCACTCGCTTCTATTGAAGTTGACGTTTCTGCTATTGAAGTTGGGCAATCAGTTACTGTGACTTGGCGCGGTAAACCGGTTTTCATCCGTCAGCGGACTGAAAAAGAAATTGCCGAAGCAAATGAAGTTGCAGTTGAGTCACTTCCAGACATCAACGCACGTAACTCCAACATTGCTGACAATGCCGAGGCAACTGACGTGAACCGCTCTGCGGACGGCAAAGAAGCCTGGCTCGTCATGGTTGGCGTCTGTACACACCTTGGCTGTGTGCCACTGGGTGAAGCCGGTGATTTTGGTGGCTGGTTCTGCCCATGTCATGGGTCTCACTATGACACAGCTGGGCGCATTCGTAAGGGGCCTGCTCCTGAGAACATGCTTATTCCGCCGTTTTCCTTCCTTGACGATGAAACAATTCGCATCGGTTAACGGTTAGAGTTCTGGAGGCAGCAATGGCTGGTCATACTCAATATGTGCCCGAAAGTGCACCTGCAAAGTGGCTTGAGCGCCGTTTGCCGGTTATTTCACTTATTCGCGGCAGCTTTGTAGATTTCCCTACCCCGAAAAACCTGAATTACTGGTGGACTTTCGGTGGTATTGCATTTTTCGTTCTGGTTGTTCAGCTGATCACGGGTATTGCGCTTGTGATGCACTACGCACCGAACGAAGCACTGGCGTTTGCGTCAGTTGAGCACATCATGCGTGATGTGAATTTTGGATGGTTGATCAGGTACATGCATGCGAACGGCGCATCCATGTTCTTTATTGCCGTATACATCCATATTTTCCGCGGTCTTTACTACGGTTCATATAAAGAGCCCCGTGAAATCGCATGGATTTTGGGCGTAATCATCTTCCTTCTGATGATGGCAACCGCGTTCATGGGCTATGTTCTTCCTTGGGGACAGATGTCCTTGTGGGGCGCAACGGTTATCACAAACCTGTTCTCGGCCATTCCGCTTGTAGGTGAGAGCATTACAACATGGCTGTGGGGTGGCTTCTCTGTTGGTAACCCAACTTTGAACCGTTTCTTCTCCTTGCATTACTTGCTGCCATTTGTGCTGGTGGGTGTGATCATTCTTCACATCTGGGCTTTCCATACAGTTGGAAACAACAACCCGGCAGGTATCGAGCCGAAGACGGAAAAAGACACAGTTCCATTCCATCCTTATTACACAATGAAGGATTTGCTGGCGATTGTGGTCTTCATGATCTTCTTCGCTTACTTCCTGTTCTACATGCCGAACTACATGGGGCACCCCGATAACTATATCGAGGCAAACCCAATGGTGACGCCTGCGCACATTGTGCCTGAATGGTACTTCCTGCCGTTCTACGCAATTCTGCGTGCTGTTACTTTTGATATCGGTCCAATCCCATCCAAGCTTGGCGGTGTGATTGCCATGTTCGGCGCGATTGCCATGCTGTTCATTCTGCCTTGGCTGGATACATCCAAGATCCGCTCAGCAACATTCCGTCCGCTTTACAGATTGTCTTTCTATCTGTTCGGCTTCACCTGTGTAATGTTGGGCTGGCTTGGTGCTATGCCTGCAGAGCAGCCATACGTGGGCCTGGCTCAGTTGTTCTCTGGTTTGTACTTCGCACACTTCCTGATCATTCTGCCAGCGCTCGGCTTCATCGAGAAGCCAAAAGCCCTGCCGAATTCCATCAACGACGCTGTGCTGGGTAAAACCGGTCACGGTTCTACGGCATAGGGTAGGGGAGACGTACAATGAAAAAATTCATCGCACAAAGCACCCGTGCTCTTGCAGTTGTTGCAGGTCTTGCAGTTGCAGCACCGGCCTTGGCGGCTGGTGATGGCCCTCATGTAGAGCGTCAGTCCTGGTCGTTTGGCGGCATCTTCGGTCAGTACGACAAATCGCAGCTTCAGCGTGGTTTCCAAGTGTATCAGGAAGTTTGTTCTTCCTGTCACAGCCTGAACTACGTGTCGTTCCGCAACCTTTCACAGGCAGGTGGCCCTGGCTTCTCCGAGGATGAAGTTAAGGCACTGGCAGCTGAATACATGGTTGAAGACGGTCCAGATCCTGAAGGGGATATGTTTGAGCGTGAGGGTAAACCTTTCGACCACTTCCCGGCACCATTTGCCAATGAGCAGGCTGCACGCGCTTCCAATGGTGGTGCCTATCCGCCTGATTTGTCTTTGATGGCCAAGGCACGTGCCGTGACACGCGGTTTCCCGCTGTTCGTGTTCGACATCTTTACGGTTTACGCTGAAAACGGTCCAGACTATCTCTATGGTCTCTTGACTGGCTATAAGGATGAAGCACCGCACGGTGAGGAAGTTCCTGAGGGTCAATACTATAACCCGAACTACATGTCCGGTCACTTCATCTCCATGGCTCCGCCTCTGTCCGACGAGCTTGTCGAATATGAAGATGGTACGCCAATGACTGTTGACCAGTACGCGCGTGATATCTCCGCGTTCTTGATGTGGACTGCTGAGCCTAAACTGGATCAGCGTAAGAGCCTTGGCCTTGGTGTCATGCTGTTCCTGATCCTGTTCGCTTCGCTGTTGTACTTCACCAAGCGCAAGATCTGGCGCGATGTAGAACACTAAGCATCAGCTTATTTTGCAATCTTAAAGGTCGCCGAAATTTCGGCGGCCTTTTTCTTTGTCATTTGTCTATTATTATGCATTGTAGATCCAGCAGTTAAACCGCATGACACTGGGAGATTATGGCATGAAATCGGTTCTTGGTATTGTTGGAGGGTCGGGCCTTTATAATCTGCCGTTTTTCAAAAATGGTCGTTGGGAAAGAATTGAAAGCCCTTGGGGCAAGGCCTCCGATGATCTTCTGATCGGTGAAGTTGATGGGCTTAAGGTTGTGTTCCTGCCGCGTCATGGCCGAGGTCACCTGCTCTCTCCCTCCCATATCAATTACAGAGCAAATATTGACGTGCTCAAACGGGCTGGTGTGACGGACCTTGTCTCCATCTCAGCTGTTGGTTCCTTGAAAGAGGAATATACACCGGGACATTTTGTCTTGGTGGATCAGTTTATCGACCGTACATATTCGAGGGAAAAAAGCTTCTTTGGGGAAGGTTGTGTGGCTCATGTATCTTTGGCGGACCCCGTCTCGCCAAAACTGCTGGAGATAGTTGGTGCGTGTTGCGTGGAGGAAAATCTGGACTATCACAGAGGCGGAACATATTTGGCAATGGAAGGCCCTCAGTTTTCAAGCAAGGCGGAAAGTCACCTTTATCGGCAGTGGGGGTGCGACGTTATCGGCATGACAAACATGCCCGAGGCCAAGCTCGCCCGTGAAGCGGAAATAAACTACTGCAGCATTGCTATGGTGACAGATTACGACAGCTGGCACTCTGACCACGGAAACGTGGATGTGCAGACAATCATCAAAGTGCTGCATGACAATGTGGAAAATGCCCAGAAACTGGTAGCTAGTCTGGTACAGAAATTTCCCCGCGAATATGTCCCTTGCCCGATCGGATCAGACTGCGCCTTGGAATATGCCATCATGACTGCGCGTGAAAACTGGGACAAAGAGCTTGTTGCGAAACTGGATGCAGTGGCTGGCCGTGTTCTTGATGTACAGAGCTAAGCACTGCCACAAAGGGCTTTGACGTGCTATTGCACCTTTAAGACGCATGGTCTAGTCAATTGCTCTCATGCAATAGTAGGTTCCTTCAGTTCCGTAAGTTCAAGGTAGAAACGTGTCTGATAATTCAATCTCCGATGAGTTAAAAAACTCGATCCGTACAATTCCAGACTACCCGAAGGAAGGCATTCTATTTCGTGATATCACGACCTTGCTTGGCGATGCGCGAAGCTTCCGCCGGGCAGTGGATGCTCTTGTTCAGCCATGGGCGGGTTCCAAGGTCGATCAGATTGCAGGAATAGAAGCGCGTGGATTTATTCTCGGCGGTGCGGTTGCTCACCAGCTTTCTACCGGCTTTTTACCCGTTCGCAAGAAAGGTAAGCTTCCCTTCAAGACCTTGGAAATGGATTATGACCTAGAGTATGGAAAGGATACCATCGAAATCCATGTTGATGCTATCAACTCGGGTGATAAGATTATATTGGTAGATGACTTGCTTGCAACTGGGGGGACAGCAGAAGCTGCAGTCAAACTGTTGCGCAGTGCCGGGGCCCAGATCGTGGCAGCCTGTTTTATTGTGGACCTGCCTGAACTGGATGGACGCAGCCGTCTGGAAGCGCTTGGTGTTCCTGTTCGTACACTTGTGGAGTTTGAAGGCCATTGAACGATAAAGCGAATAGAGAAGCTCCAGAGTTTTCTGAGGGCTTCCTAAAGGAATTTCACGAGCTGCTGGAATGGCGCCGGGATGTGCGCCACTTCAAAACCGATGCGTTGCGGGAAGGGGTTCTGGAGCGCTTGTTAGCCTTAACCGATCTGTCGCCTTCCGTTGGAAACAGCCAGCCGTGGCGATTTATTTTAATTGAAGATCCTGAGTTGCGCGGTGCGGCCTATGATAACTTCCAAGGTGCCAATGAGCAGGCTCTCAAAGGCTATAATGGGCAAAGAGCCGCTCTTTATGCGCAATTGAAGTTGTCGGGTATGCAAGATGCACCTGTACACCTTGCCGTATTTTGTGATGAAGATCCCGAGCAGGGCAGAGGTCTTGGGCGGCAAACCATGCCGGAAACACTGCGGTATTCAGTGGTATCTGCGATCAATACACTATGGTTGGGCGCGCGCGCAGAAGGCGTTGGTCTGGGCTGGGTCTCTATTTTGGAGCCGGAGGAGCTGAAGGACGTGCTGAAGGCGCCAGATCACTGGTCCTTTGTGGCCTACCTTTGCATGGGATACCCGCAGGAAGAAAGATCTGTTCCTGAATTACAGACACGCGGTTGGCAAAGTCGCACACCGTGGCAAACCCGTGTGTACAAAAATAAATTTTCAGAAGACCTATAAAATGAGGGGGAGATAATATGGGAGTTATCGTCAGACCAACCACCAATGAAGACCACCAGCTGCTGTCTGATCTTCTTGTGCGCCGTTGGACCAGTCCGCAAATCCTCATTGATGGCGATCTCATTGATGCATCGCGCCTGCCCGGTTTCCTTGCTATGGACAAGGGAGAGTTGGCTGGTGCGGTGACGGTTATTAAACGGGAACGGGAATGGGAAATATTGACACTGGACTCGTTACATCGGTGGGGTGGTATTGGCACTTCCCTGTTGGATGCAGTCGTGAAAGAGGCATTGGAATATCAAATTCCCCGCCTTCTGGTGCGCACTTCCAACGACAATCTAGATGCCTTCCGCTTCTACCAACGCCGCCGCTTTCGTTTGGAAAAGGTGGTTCCTGATGTCATTGACGAAGAACGAAAACTCAAACCCGAAATCCCACTTTCCGGCCTCTACGGCATTCCTTTGCATGACGAAGTAATCTTTTCCCGCGATTTGAGGGAAGGGGAATAAGCTCGGCCAAGGTTTGATTAGGTCAGAGCTTTTATTCCCAATAATGTTATTGAGCGGATATGCCTTAGGTTTCTGGATTTGCCCCCATCAGGAGATGCTTTTCAAAGTATTTCCTTATGGGGCAACCGCTTTAAAAGCGTATTTTCGTAAAGTGAACACCGGTTTTAGGCCAAATTATACTCGCACCGTGAGACAAAGCGGTGTTCAGGAGCGTATCCACTTCCAATCCTCGTTCTTTATCCATCCAAACAAACCGAGATCAGCTCACAAGGCTATGCTGCGTTCTTTTTGGGTTCTTTGATATTGAACTGTGATACTTGACCATCTATTGCTGCTTGCAAAAATGCTTCCCACTGCGAAATCATACCCTCGCGATTATAAGGAAGTATTTTTTGCAAAGACTTTTTACCAAGTCTCACGCGAAGATCATCATCGCTCATAAGTGTGGCAAGTTCTTTTGCCAAGCTTTCGCTATTACTTGGAGACACTGTTATACCCGTGCCACCTTCTGTCATGAAGGCAAGGGACTGGCAGTCACTCATCGAAATGCATGGCAGGCCAGAAGACATTGCCTCTCCGATAGCATTACTGAAGCCTTCAAATGTGGAAGGGAGACAGAATATCTGAGCGTCTTTGCAAACGCCTGCAACATCCTTGGTGGTTCCGGCTAGTTTAACTCTGTCCTCCAACCCTCTTTCTGCTATCAGAGCCGCGAGTTCAGACTTAAGGACACCTTCACCAATGAGAGTGACAGTCCACTCTGGAAACTTATCGCAAACCTTGCTGAAAGCATCGACGAGTAAGGCTGGACGTTTTCCTTCGACGAGGCGGCCGATAAACAGGATGTTCTTTGGGCGAGATAAGAGAGGTATATCGCGAACTTTATCAAACCGTTCATGGGCAATAAAATTGGGGATCAAAACAGTTTTGTGTAAGACTGTTTCAGGGAGGTTGTCCTTGAAAAAAGGCATAAGGACAGTAATACCAGCAAAGCTGGAAAGACATTGCAGTTCGTAAATTTCTTTTGTGCGCTTATAGTCAGCTGTTGCTTTGAGATTGTAGTCCAAAACCGGGTCTGACCTTAGAGCCAATATACTTGGAATGTTAGCTCGCTTAGATGCGGTAGCCACAACGGCCCCGGAACCGTGCAAAAAGTTAATAATCACATCTGGCTTCGATTTATTTAGAACGTCAGCCAGAGGTTCAACCTCTGATTTATTTTTATGTTTCCAGTATGAGTGCAGAATAAGAGGAAACTTTAATTGGATTTTTCGTGTAAAAATTTTCCAATAATTCGTCCGTGACTTTTTCTTTCTTTTCTTTTTTACAGGACTTTGTTGTGCTGTCGCTTCAGGAAGTTTTGGGCAAGGATGCAGATTGATGATTTTCAAGTTTTTTGAATAGGGGTAAAATGGCTCCCCTATTAATGGGTCATAAGTGTATAGTGACACCTCATGCCCCCGGTCCTCAAGTGTACTGGAAATTGAAAGTACTGCACGTTCAGCGCCACCAGTCATATTGACAAGGCGCCTCATGTAAAACGCTATTTTCATTTTATCTCTTGAATAAGTTAGCAGCATGCGCCGATAGCTTACGGCGTATTGAGTTGGTGGCTTTAATAGAACAGCGATCTACAGAATACAAGTTACTTTCTACCTTGGTAGAGGTGTCGAAATCTAGCATTTTCCCAAAAGTTAAGTTGTCTTTTGTTCTATAGTAACCTGCTTTGGGCCAGAAGGTTAGTTCACCAAATTTGGGAATATTATCAATATTGTATAGGTCTACTCGAGCATACTTAAACTCCAAGCTAAGTTTCTCCGCAATTTCTATCAGTTGATTCCAGTTCGGCGGTAATACTGTATCTGGATTCCCTCTGCCCATCTCGTGATCTAAATGAAGTTCGATTGGGGCGCCAAGCGCATTGAAGTTGACTTCTTTTGGTAAACCTGACTGTCGATCACTGATCACCTGAACCCATTTGACCTTACCATTGCTACAATGGAACTTATAATCAACGATAGGGCCGTTCATGAGTTCTTCTGCATAGACAAGGGGTTGAATATGCTGATACCCGTACTCAGACTTTTCAGTGCCATAAACCTTAGCAAGACGTTTGCGTAACTGCTTACTTAGTTTTTTGCGGTCAGTTTCGGGTGTTACAAGAAATGTGGAGCCGCTATCATGATTGGCTTTAAGGAAAAACCTTTCTGGTAAATCCGCTTCGAATATGAGGCGAGGATCATCTGCCACTTTATAGATATCTAATAGTACATCACTTCCAACCCGGCGGGCCACATATTGCCGCGAAAGTAGTTTGTCACAAAATACAACGTGCTCGGGGCGTTGATCATGTATCTTAAGCCATTGAATTTTTTCATTATAGCTTTCGGGGAATTCTAAATTCGGGTAGTGTCCAAATTTGTCAAAAAAATGCTGAGATACTACTCGAAATAACTCATCTTTACTAATCGTTGCTGTTTGGTATTTCTTGATTTTTTTCAACATATTCGTGTCCAGATCCGAAGTGATAAGGCTACTTCCTAGCCCATCTCATAAACTTCTTTAACGCAGATTGTTTCTTTCGTGGTTTGGAGAGCTCCACTAATGGCACATCTTCAAATTGGGGCAAAGCCTTTTCAAAGCCTGAGCCTTTCACATATTCAAACCATCTTTCCGCTTTTGCGTGAGCTGCACCGTCCCACGGTTTAATACGGTAGGAGTAATGTAGAATAGAGGGAGTTTGAGTTGCTTGTGTCAGCTCTTTTGCAGTGAAGCTATTTAGTTTTCCGGCATTTTGCTCAATCCACCCATCTTCAAATACAGATCCGTGAACATTCCACTCATATGGGATATAGCCAATGCACTTGTAGAAACAGCTATTGAGAATTTGCTGATCACCCAAGAAGATCTTCTTGGCGTTCTTCTCAATGTATTTGTGGCAGGTGGCGTCAAAGTCGATTTCCCTCATTTTAACGAGGTCGATGAGTAGAACGCCCGCATTTACGTTTCTGGCTTTTGAGGGAATGCCAAACTTCTTGGCGTAGCGTTTGCTGATTGTGTCTTGTGCGCCCTTGAAGAGAAGGTCGTCCATGGGGGTATCATAGAGTTTTGAGATACAGTCCAAGACAAGAAGATCACTGTCCAGATAAAGAACTTTTTTGCAGCAGGACGGCAGGAGGTTATGCATATTTAGACGATAGTAGGTTGCTTCAGAAATGCCACTGGTTGTTTTGATATCTTTGTAAGGGCCAGCATTGGCCACTATGAATTCTATTTTGAACGGAAACACACTTTGCATGCATTCAAAGGCCTGCAGCGTTTCAAGTGCAGGTTCGCGATCGGCAAGAATATAGATATTTAGGGCGGCATTACCTTCGTAATTTTGTAGAAGAGAATTAAGCGTAACAGCCGTATACTTCAGATAGTTCTGATCCGCTGCAAAGACAATATTAATAGGCATAAACTTACTCATGAACGTAAAAACTGTAATATTAAGAAGGGTTAGCAGCCGTAGTGGGCGGGTTCTTCGTTAAGAATCCTTCAAAATCTATTGCTTGTGGCGCGGTACCGCTTCCCTGCCTTAAGGCATAGCGTGCATATTGCTGCACAAAGCAGGCATACACGTCTTCTGGTGAAAGCCTGTTGGTTCTACGTGAAACAGGAGCTGCAATGTCGCTCGTAAACCCCCAATGACTATAGAATGAAACACCCACCGTATAAACTTGGCACCCCAGCAAGGCAGCTTCTAACCCGCCGCCGGATGTATTGACCATAACTGTTTTAAATACCGAGCAAAGTTGGGTGAATGATAGCGAAGGGTCCACCAGAACCATATCCAGTTGCTCGATAATCCTTCGTGTTTCTTCCTCGTTCTTTTCAAAGGGATGGGCTTTGAAATAGATAGGTCGCTCAGGGAAGGTGCGCCGTGCAATCTGAGCGAGTTCAAAGTTGGTTTGTGCTGCCGCTGTGGTCTCTATGGTGGAAGCGTCGCCGCTCACCTGTCCGGCAACGAGTACTGCCTCTTGAGGTGGTGTAAAGGTAACTGCGCCAGCAAATTGCGGGTACTTTTGAAAGCTGGAGTTTTGCAAACTGTCAATAAACTGGGAGAGGGCGGCGTCTTCTCGCCAAAAGCCTGACTGAACAGTGTTGAGCTTTCGTTCAAGATCGGTTGCAAGCCGTCCATCAAAATAGATCCCATTGTTATCCAGAATATAGCTAAAGGAATTGGCGTTTTTATCTTGTGCGCTCTTACCCCATATACTTGTCTCGATGCGGTATAATTGGGGTAGGGAAGACAGGCTCAGCCCCCAGCTGCGGTCGGCATAGCCTTTAATATAGACCGGGATTCCCGCGCGGTTCGCTTTTAAAAGTACTTTTGATAACAGATCTGCGGCAAAAGAGGGGAGGCGAACAACCTTCTTTTTAACTTTGTGAATTCTCCCACCAAAAATAGCTATGCCTTCTGGATGCTCCGCATACAAAATATCTTTTTCGTTTTTCGAGACAGACAAGGCAATGGCTGATTGACGCCCTATCGCTTTGCACAGGCGAGCTAGCAAGAGTGAAACGAAAAGCGAAATGATATCTATATAGACGCGAAGTTTTTTAAGCATAACGTTGCCGCTTATCTCGTCTTCTCACTTTGATGATGTTCAATCATCTTCAAAATACGGATGAAGCGGGAAAAAGACTGGGTAGAGGCAAAGGCAAAGCCTTTCCAGCCCCCAAAAATAAAGCGGCGTACAAAAAGGTACTTAAGCATTTCAAGAGGGTATTCGGTCACCAGACGTAGATAGAGTAGCCACACAGGTTTTTCTTTCTGAGTGTTTGCTGCCAGCTCCGACGTATAGTTCATTTTCGCCAGAGTGTGGCCCCAATCTCTAAAAGAGAAGTGGTGCTGACGCCCGTTCAAAGTTCCCATTTCATAGCCCTTGTCCAGTTCCATACGGTCATAGGAGGGTTGAAGCTGAATACGGGCATGGCGCAAGTCGTAAAAACGCGGGACTTTTCTATAATCCGCAAGGGGTCGTGGTTTTTTGTCACCGGGCAAAACCATGGTGTTGAGTACATTATAGCATTTGAAAGGGGGTTCCCCTTCGTTAAAAAGCTCAAGGATTTCCTTTTTCAGGGCAGGGGAGACCACCTCATCGGCATCAATATAGAAAACCCAGTTGTTAGCGCATTGTTTTTCGCCAAAACTGCGCTGCGGACCAAACCCTTCCCAAGGGTTATAGATAACCCTTGCGCCGTAGCTTTCTGCAATCTCAACTGTGTTGTCGGTGGAACCGGAATCTATGACGATAATCTCGCTGCCAAGGCCCACTATGCTTTCAAGGGTACGGCCCAGACGGTCCGCCTCATTATATGTTCTTAAAAGCACAGAAATCGGTGCAGGAATCCCTGTCATATTAATCAGCTCTTTTTCTTGCTAGGTGAGTCTTGTATATACCCCGAGTTGGTACGGGTGCAATCTCTTAGGGTGTTTTGCCCGTGGAACAAATACATTCAGTTTTTGCCCTCTAACGGGTGTTAAAGGCAGGAATAAGGAAGGCGACAGAACATTGGCAGATCAAGACATTGCAATGTGCATCACCAGCTGCGGACGGCTGGACCTTTTGGCGCCCACTCTAGACAGTTTCCTGCCTGATCATGCTTCGCATTTTTCCCAAATGCTGGTGATTGATGATGCCAACACAGTCGAGATTCGCGACTGGTTGAGCCAGACCTACCCCAAGGTTGAAACCATTTTAAATGAAGCTCAGCTGGGGCAGATGAAGTCCATCGATAAGATGTACTCCAAGGTTGAAGCTCCCCTTATCTTTCATGGTGAAGATGACTGGCTTTTTGAAAAAGGCAGCACAGTTGAAAGCTGTTTGAAGGTGATGGAAGCGGAGCCGAAGGTAAGTGTGGTTTGTGTTCGCAAAATTTCCGATCTACAAAAACGCTTTCAGGACAACTGCATCCGCAAGGAAATTGACGGAGTTCGCTATGCTTTGATGCCGCTGGATATTCACCCGGAATGGCTCAGCTTTTCCTTTAACCCTGGCATGACTCGTAAAAGCCTATGGGAGCAATATGGCCCCTATGCCCAATATGATACGGAAGAACGCATCAGCATTGTTATGAAACGCGACGGCTGGATGGTTGCTTTTCTTGATCCCGGTTCCTGCCACCACATCGGCGGCGGACAGCATGTTCACGACCCGTTCCAACCCAAAAGAGCCAGCACTTTTCCCGAGCGTATGAAACGTTCCTTTATGAAGCGCTGGCGACGTTTGCAACGCAAAATGGGACAGGACATCTAAGGAAAATTCACCCGAGAGTTCCTTGAGCTGCGGAGCGTTTTCTCCCAGCTCGTTGGGGTATGCTTGGCTAGGGATAATCGCCAGAGCAGGCCCATGAAATATTTTTAAAGGAATCCTTGCGCTTTTGAGTGGCAAAAGCGATGCTTACCAGCTCGGAGCTTGGTGAAAGCAACCGTACCTTTCTGGGTAAGTAAAGGTGCTTTTGCTTTGCGGATTTGGGAGAATCTCTCCGTGTCGGTGGTGTGCCAATGACTGTCTCATACAGGAATGGGTAGGCTTTTGCGAATAGCGGGGAGGTTTCATGTCAATTGGTTATGGCTCGCGGGCTTTACCTTTCGGAACATTTGACTATGTCATCGTCGGGGCAGGCTCTGCCGGGTGTGTTCTTGCCAATCGTTTGAGTGAAAATCCAAGAAACAAAGTGCTCCTGCTGGAGGCAGGGGGCAGCGATCATTATCACTGGATACATATTCCCATTGGCTATCTGTACTGTATCGGCAATCCAAGAACAGACTGGTGCTTTGAAACGGAAAAAGAGAAAGGCCTGAACGGGCGAAAGCTGATTTATCCTCGTGGTAAAGTGCTGGGGGGCTGCTCTTCCATCAATGGCATGATCTATATGCGCGGACAAGCAGCCGATTATGACCTGTGGCACCAACTTGGAAATCGGGGTTGGGGCTGGGATGATGTTCTGCCCTTCTATATAAAATCTGAGGATCATGCCTTTCGCAGTGGTGCCTTTCATGGGCAGGGAGGGGAAGTTCGGGTTGAGAAGCAACGCCTTCACTGGGATATCTTAGAGGCTGTTCAAGATGCTGCTGAAGAGGTTGGAATTCCTCGCAGGGACGACTTCAACGATGGCGACAACGAGGGCGCTGGATATTTCGAGGTAAACCAGAAGCACGGGCTCCGGTGGAGTGCAGCGCGGGGGTATCTCAAACCGATCAAAAATCGCCGAAACCTGACGATTATGACGGGGGCACAGGTTGAGAGGCTTCTGCTCGACGGTCGCCGGGTGCGCGGCCTCACGTTTTCCCATCACCAGAAACTGCATGAAGTAACCGCAGGACAGGAGGTTATCTTGTCTACGGGCTCTATCGGGACTCCGCAAATCCTGCAAGTCTCCGGTATTGGGCCCGTAAGCACTCTTAAAAGCCACGGGATCGAGATCAACCATGCTTTGGAAGGTGTTGGGAAAAATTTACAGGACCACTTGCAATTGCGCACCATTTTTAAGGTGGAAGGGGCGCAGACGCTCAATGAGCTCAATGCCAGCCTTTGGGGCAAGTTACGCATTGGTTTAGAGTATGCCTTGCGTCGTTCCGGTCCTTTATCCATGGCGCCAAGCCAGTTTGGAATCTTTACCCGCTCCCACGAGTATTACGCCACACCCAACTTGGAATATCATGTGCAGCCGCTTTCACTGGACCATTTTGGGGCACCTTTGCATAAATTCCCAGCCATTACAGTGTCGGTATGTAATTTGCGTCCCCAAAGCCGAGGAAGTGTCTTGGTTACATCCCCAAGCCTTCGCGATAAGCCGAAAATTCAACCCAACTACCTCTCGGCAAAAGAAGATCAGGAGGTGGCTATTACGGCCATCCGCCACGCGCGAAAGTTAATGGCAACGAATACCATGGCAAAGTACAATCCCCGTGAGATCATGCCGGGGCTTGCCTTTGAAACAGATGAGGAGCTGATACAAGCTGCAGGTGATGTTGGCACAACAATCTTTCATCCGGTGGGAACCGCTAAAATGGGTAATGATGATATGGCCGTCGTGGATGATACCTTGAAAGTGCACGGGCTTGCTGGCCTCCGCATCGCGGACGCCTCTATCATGCCCACTTTAACTTCAGGAAATACCCATGCCCCAACCGTGATGATAGCTGAGAAAGCAAGTGCCATGATTTTGGAGGGAACCTGAATATGAAGGAGAACAGCCAAGCACCGCAGCACAAATAAAAAGGCTCCATCTGGAGCCCGTTGTACGTGATAGGAAACTACACTATCCGTCAGCAGATTCTATCAGTTTCCGGCCTGTCATGTAGGCCTTTGGATCATTGATTGCATCCACCGCAAGAAGTTCGTTTTTACGGTAATACCAGAAAGACTGGGACCCTTCCCGCTTGCCTAGTTGGGTGACGACACTGTCGTAACCATGATTAAGGCCGGCGATTTGTAGCTTGATGTTATACTGGTCGGACCAGAACCAGGGGCGTGCCACATAGGTTTTATTGGCTCCCAGCATATTTTGGGCAACACATTCGGCATGTTCAACGGCATGGGGAACGCTTTCAAGGCGAATGCGTTCGCCGCGATATTCGAAGGAGGCGCAATCTCCGGCAGCCCAGATTGTGGGGTCGGACGTCCGTCCGTTTTCATCGGTCCATATTCCGTTTTCAATCTGTAATCCTGCTTCATCCGCCAGCGTTACTTCCGGTCGAATGCCAATGCCGATAATCGCGAAATCAACTTCCAAAGTGCTGCCGTCTTCCAGAATTGCGGATTGAACTTTCTCATCTCCTTCCAGCGTTTCAACGCCCACTCCCTCCAGAATTTTCACACCGTGCCCTTGATGAAGCTGACGGAAGAAATCGGAGGTCTGTTTGGCGGCCACGCGCTGTAAGATCCGCTCGGACTTTTCAATAAGGGTGACCTTCAAGCCCCGGGCCGCGGCAACGGCTGCCGCTTCAAGGCCAATATAGCCCCCGCCGACCACTAGAAGGCGGCGCCCTTCAACAAACTGGTGATTCATGCGGTCAATGTCGGCAAGGGTGCGCACGGTGTAGACGTTTTCAAGCTCACCACCTTGTGCCGCTGGTAGGCGAACCGCACGGCTTCCTGTTGTCAGGGCCAGTTTGTTATAGGCGATGTTTTCGCCTCCTACGCGAACGGTTTGTCCGCTGCGGTCAATCTGGGTGGCCTTGGCGTTTGTGAGGAGCGTAATCTCATTTTCTTCATAAAAAGCTTGCGGGCGCAGCAAAAGTTGCTCTGCATCCATCTGTCCGAGCAGATACTTTTTGGAAAGAGGTGGGCGCTGATAGGGAAGCATTGCTTCCTCTCCCACCATCGTAATTCTTCCAGTAAACCCGCAGGATCGCAACTTTGCTGCAAGCGAGGAGCCAGCCTGTCCGCAACCTATAATGACAAAATGAGGCATATGTATTCAGCTCAATAAATAAATGGTTCTGATTGCTTCCCAAGGGAAAGCTCTGAGGGCACTCTAGCACAGACCATTGGCACTTATCCCGCTAAACTTTAGGATATTCCTATGGTCTTGCACCATTGTATAACCAAAAGAGCGCCGTAGAGCCCCCATTTGTCAGGTTGCCAGCTGTGGAGCGCGGTAGAATGTTCGGTTGAATGTGCTTTCCGGTAGCTTCTGCACAACGCGGCAGATGATAATCATCACAACAACACAGAAAACAAAGCGCCCTATGAATGCCGCTGTCCAGTGCGCGCCAAAGGTCACCATGATAAGTGGATCTTCAATCAACCCGTGGCAGATGCACATAAAGCTCATGGAAAGAACGACCTCTTTTGGCGAAAGCTTGCCCTTTTGCGCCTCACGGATAATAAGCCCGCCGCCATAAGCAATGCCCAGCAGAACGCCGATCATGGTAATTGGTGTGGCCTGTTTACTGATACCCATCAAACGCAGGAGAGGGGAGAGAAGCCAGCTCAGGAAATCGGTGATCTTCAAAGCCTCAAATGCCCTGAGAAGAATGATGAGACCAAGGATGATCCAGAACAGACTAAAGAGGAAAGAGGTGCTGGAAAGCGTCCATTCTACCCAAGTTTCTTCCAGTTTCGGAGTGAATGGCAGCCACGAAAGGTCAACAGGATACTGGAGCATGTTGGTTGCCGAGTAAAACAGGTGTAGCGCCAATCCGTAGGACAGTCCCACAATCAGCCTGAATCCGGTCGAGTAGAGGGCAGAAAGCCCCGCCTTTCTCGCCACGCTCTGCTCAATTGGCATGTTATGGGCAATCAGGATTATCGACAGCAGTACGGTCACATCAGCCACACTGAATTCACTGCCCGGCAACAGCGTTACCAGAATGGCCACGGCCCCGTAGTTGCCAACCAAAAGCCCGGTAGCAAGAACCAATGCGGCCTCGGCAGGCAGACCAAAAATACCCATCACAGGGCCAAGACCCTTAGCCAAATAATCAATCAGTCCAATTTCCTGTCCGGCACGCACAAGCACCATCACAGGCACCATAATTTTCAGCAGGGTCCAGAACAGCGAAAGAGAGTCAAGAAACAGCTTTTTGGCTGAAGCAACAATATCGTTCATGTGAGTGATCCCGATTTCGCGCCGAACAGCGCGAGGGCAGCTATGGGGTTATGGGGTCCAACCACTTAAGGCAGGGAAACTACCCAAATGCGTATATACAAAACCCTTGGTGTTGTCATTTTAAAATATCGGGTAAGACTGTTGAGGTAATTGAGCGGTGAGCGCGAGGAGAGTGCCGAGTTCAACTACATCTTTTTGTGAAAGACTGTCTCACCGAAAATCTCAAATATTGCAGGTGGTTGGATCTATCTAAATAGCTGGTTTTACGGCGAACTCATAAGAAGCCAGTTTTGTTGGGCGTCTAGTGGGCTTGTAATGTCAGTGTACCCCAGATGCCTGTAGAACTTTAACGCGTCTCGGTTTGTTTTAACAACCTTCAGCGTGTGACCTGATCCATAGGTGCCGATAAGAAACTCAATCATTTTCCGCCCCAGACCAGCGCCGTGGTAGGTGTAGTCCAGATAGAGGGAATGAAGGAAGCGATTGGGAACTTGATAGCCTATAAAGCCGATAATTTTCCCTTTGTGTTTCATGATCCAGACATCTTCCCCACGGGTGATCTGAATAAAACTGCCTGAGTGAACAGGGTCGCTCGGGTCGTGAGGAAATGTTTTGCGGGCGACCTGCATATAAAGCTCACTTACCTCAAAAAGGTCAGCGGGCTCGTAAGCGGAAATGGTTATGTCTTCAGGATTAAAATTTAGCGTCATTCTATACTATTAAATAGGGTTAAAATAAGAGGTGTTCGGCAGTGCCCGTGCACTGGGCTCAGTGATACACTTGAGAGAAAGATTATGGATGATCTTTCTATGGATTTTCAGCGAAAACTTCTTTTGCTATGCTGATGCCGTTTAGTGCAGCCGGAAATCCTCCATAGCCCGACATTTGCATGATGATCTCGATGATTTCCTGCTTGCTCAAGCCAACATTCAAGCCGGATTGGATGTGTACTCTAAGTTGCGGTTCAGCATACCCAAGAATTGTCAGGGCGGCGATGGTGGCGATGACCCGTTCCCTCAAACCCAGCTCGTCTTCGCGGCTGTAAAGCTTTCCAAAAAGGGATTCTATAATGATCTCCTGAAGCTCCGGCGCAAGGTCGGAGCAAATTTCATTCATGGTCTTTGACGCCTTCTTGTTGACGCGGTCAAGAACGCGCTGGCCTTTTTCATGCAGATTCTCTGGGCTGTTTCCATCATTAGTCATTGGCTTCTCCCTGAGTTTAGCTTGCGACGCAGAAGACGCGGTACTGTGTGTGAACCGAAAGACAGCGAATATAATCACGCATATGACAGTTTAAGTTATCTACTGGTTCCATCAAGTAATTTATGGTCCAAGACGACATGGCTTGGCGTGCCAGTGTATCTGCCCCAGAAATCTAAGTGGTTAAGAAATTTAGGTTTCTTTCGTAGTGTGAGATTTAGGTGGGCTGCTTGATAACTGCGAGTCATTCAATTGATACCTATTCTAGGGAAATTTGCAGCTCCCTGTTTGCTCTATAGGGGGAGGGGCATTTATGACGGGTGATGACAGGCGCAAACAAAAGATTTCCATTGTTATTTTGGCCTACCCATTTGCATTGCTCTTCACCGCTGCGGGGCTCAACTGGTTTGTATTTGGGGTGGAGAGAGCTGTGGTTTCCATCCCCGTACCTCCCGTTGTGGCGGTGCTTGTGATGAGTGCTGTGCTGCTGCTTGCAAATCATAGCTGGTTGATGACGAGCACCGAGCTGGTCCGTTTAAGGCACAACATCAAGGCAACACCGGAAGAGTGGCAGGCAAGTGATTTCAGGCGCGAAGATGTGCTTGACGAGGGGAAAGATGAGCTGGAACGGCAGCATAACGCTCATCGCAATGCAACGGAAAACACTGTTTACTTTGTCTTTCTGGCACTGCTTATGGGCATGGTGTCGCCAGTTGTGGTTGCCGCGCAAATTTGGATAATCGGGTTTGCTGTTGGCCGTTTAGGGCACACATTTTCATATCTTAGCGGCAATGACAGTGCGCGCGGACTGTCAATGAGTATCAGCCTGTTGTCTCTTTATGGTCTGGCCAGCTACCTCGCTCTTGCACTTGTTGTTTGAGTGAGCCTTTTTAAATTTTCTCATCTGCATAAGAAGTGGAACGCGAAGTGGAGAACCCCTTCGCGTTCTCTTTTATCAAGTAGCCTTGGTCATGTGTCGGGTGTGCACACGCGCAGCCGGTGCCCATCCGGGTCAACTCCCACAAAGGTTGGGCCAAATACGGCGCAGTGTGGCTCTTGCTCTATTGTCACTCCAAGCTCGCTCCAGCGCGCATATGCGGCGTTGACGGCAGTTTCATCTTGCACCATGAAAGCGACTTCCCCCTTATGTCCCTCTCCGCCTGATACAAAATTCTCGGCCTGTGTAGACCAGAGCCCCAATATCATGGAGTTTTGTAGGTCAAAGGCCACATAGTTTGGAAATGCGGCTTGGGGTGGGCGTTCCAGAAGGTTTTCATAGAACCTGCGGCTGGTTTCAGTATTTTTCACATAAAGAATAAATAAGTTTGGCAATGCCATAGATTACGCTCCTTTTGTTGGATTGCCCTGTCTTTCTATTGGATAGCACTGTCAAAAACTGGCAGTATGGAGCCATGACCCGTCCAGAACGATTGCTTTGCCTGTTACAAATCCTGCGAGTGCACCGCTATCCGGTGAGCGGGGCGCACTTGGCTGAAGAGCTTGGCATCAGCATCCGCACACTTTACCGAGATATTGCCTCCCTTCAGGCGCAGGGGGCCGATATTGTGGGAGAGGCAGGCGTGGGATATGTGTTGCGCCCCGGCTTTATGTTGCCGCCTTTGATGTTCTCTCAAGAAGAGCTGGAGGCCTTGATGCTGGGTTTTCGCTGGGTTGCCAAAGTCGCTGATGATCCTGTGACCAAAGCCGCTCTTGGTGCCAAAGCCAAAATTGCGGCGGTACTACCCAAAGACTTGCAAGAGGAGTTGGAAAACTCGGCTCTTCTGGTGGGCCCGAGAACCGCTCAAGATGATGAGCAGATAAACCTTGAAGACTTAAGGAGCGCGATCCGCAATGAGCGGCGGCTCAAGATTTCCTACATGGATGAAGCGGGAAACAGCTCCGAGAGAACCATTTGGCCATTGGCTCTAGGATATTTTCAGGAAGTCAGAGTCTTGGTGGCCTACTGTGAACAGCGGGAGGACTTTCGGCACTTTCGCAGTGACCGCATCGTGAAAATGCAGGAGCAGGCGCAGCGCTATCCAAAAAGGCGCAGTGCGTTGCTGAAACAGTGGCGCCAGATACAAAAAGAGCAGGCTCCCCGCAGGCGTCAAACCTGATCTATCGATAGGAGGGGTAAAGAAAGAGTGGGGGCGAGAGGCAGGCTCTGGATACTCTTCCAGAGCCATTATCCTTATTTTCCTAGCGGATAGCTTTGTAAGCCTCTGCAATGCCGAGGAAATCGGCGGCTTTCAGGCTCGCGCCGCCCACAAGTGCACCGTTCACGTTCGCAAGTGCCATCAGTTCACCGGCGTTGGAAGGCTTTACAGAACCACCATAGAGTAAGCGAATTTTCTTACCATCTTCACCAAAGCGCTCCACTAAAGCGTTGCGAAGGGCCAGGTGCACATCGGCAACGTCCTGTGCCGTTGGTGTTTTCCCTGTGCCAATTGCCCAGATTGGCTCATAGGCGACAACAGTGTTTTCGCTTGTGGTGCCATCAGGCAGGCTGCCGGTGATCTGTTTTGTGACAACATCAATTGTCTCACCCGCTTCGCGCTGCTCAAGGCTTTCGCCAATGCATACAATAGCCAGAAGGCCAGCACGCCAGGCCGCTTCTGCCTTGGCTGCCACGTCCGCATCACTTTCACCGTAACCTTCGCGGCGCTCGGAATGACCAACAATCACGGCGCTGGCACCAACACTTTCAATCATCTCCGCGGAGATATCACCCGTGTGAGCGCCCGAGACAGCAGAGTGGCAGTTCTGCGCGCCCACCGGAATGGACTTTTCAGAGGCAAGCTGAGCCAGCAAAACCGCTGGGGGACAAATCATCAGCTCGACCTTGTCGGCAAGGGAATTGTCATAACCAGCCGCGACCTTGCGGAATTCTTCAAGGGAGGCTGGCGTCCCGTTCATTTTCCAGTTTCCAGCGACAAGTGGGCGAATAGTCATAGGCAGATGATCTCCGAGGAGTTGAACACAAAGGTTCATGTGTATGCAAGATAGGTGCCTTTTCTTGCCTTTTTGCCGCGATAATTCAAGAGAGGACTGTGAAATTTCTGTTCCAGAAGCGCTTAAGTGTGCGGTTGCTGCCTGCTTCGAGGTCCGATTGTGGGAAACTTTCACGCGAAGGGCTAGGAGAAATACGCGTACTCCTTTCAATACTTAAGCTGTTTTACTTAAGTATGATTAGTTAGGCAAAGAATAGGCGGGTTCGTATTTTCCCGTGATGAGAGATGTGCAATGAAAATCCCGTATTCTGTATCTTTAGCTATTAGAACTATAAACTGATTTATTGAAGTTCAGTAGATTCGTGTTCTTTTATATCGCTATTATTTTTATCACTATTGGAAAAATTGTTTAAAGCCTCTACATAGCTCTCCAGAAATTTACGAGATAACTCGGAGAGAAATCATGCGTGCACTTCTTCTTGGCGCTGCTCTATTGGCGGCACTTCCAGCTCAAGCTGACACAATTCGTGTGGGCATGTCTGGTGGCTACTTCCCTTTCACTTTTGTTAAGCAAGATAAGCTTCAAGGGTTTGAGGTTGATGTTCTCAATGCTGTTGGCGAGCAAACCGGTGATGACATTGAGTTTGTAACAATGAGCTTCTCTGGTCTTGTAGGCGCACTGGAATCCAACCGGATCGACACCATTGCAAACCAGATCACAATCACTCCAGAGCGTGAAGCCAAATTCACTTTCACCCAGCCCTACGTTTTTGACGGCGCACAGGTTGTCGTGAAAAAAGGCAATGAAGAAGAAATCAACGGTGTTGAAGCTTTGAAAGGCCGCAGTGTTGCTGTGAACCTTGGCTCTAACTTCGAACAGCTTCTGCGTGAACTGCCATACGCTGAAGAAATCACGATCAAGACATACGACAGCAATCTGGAGCAGGAAACAGCTCTGGGCCGCGTTGACGCCTTTGTTATGGACCGTGTGAGCGCAGCTCAGGTCATTAAAGAAACACCGCTGCCACTGGCCTTGGCAGGCGAGCCATTCTCTGAAATCCGCAATGCTATGCCTTTCCGTTCGGATGAAGAAGGCAAAGAGCTTGCAGCTAAAGTAGATGGCGCGTTAACTGCCCTGCGTGAGAGCGGTAAACTCACCGAGATCTCTCAAAAGTGGTTCGGTACTGATATTACCGCTAACTAAAGCAAAGAGTTAAAAGCCAATGCGAGCGTTTGATCTGGATTATATGCTGGGGCTTCTCCCGGTCTTATTAAAGTACCTGCCCTTGACCTTGGGTATGGCAACCGTGTCCATGGTTCTGGCGCTCGTTCTGGCCTCTCTTTTGGCGATTATTCGCGTGGCAAAAATTCCTGTTCTGGATGTTTTGACACGCGTTTTCATCAGCTTCTTTCGCGGCACGCCGCTGCTGGTGCAGTTGTTTTTGTTCTATTATGGTCTGCCGCAGCTGATCCCGAGCCTGACGGCAATGGGCGGGGTTACCGCTGCCATCATTGGCCTGACCTTGCATTTTTCCGCCTACATGGCCGAGAGTATCCGCGCTGCCATTTTGGGTGTGGACCGCAGCCAGTGGGAAGCGGCTAAGGCTATTGGCATGACAACCGCGCAGATGATGCGCCGGATCATCCTGCCTCAGGCGGCGCGCATTGCCTCGCCGACGCTGGTAAACTATTTCATTGACCTTATTAAAAGCACCTCCCTTGCCTTTACCCTTGGCGTGACCGAGCTTATGGGCGCTGCCCAAAAAGAGGCGGCAGGCAGTTTCCTATATCTGGAAACCTTTGTTGTGGTGGCCCTTGTTTACTGGGCGATTGTGGAAGTGCTGGCCGTCTTTCAACGGCTTTTAGAGGACCGACTGTCTAAGGCTGTAAACCGATGATCAAAATCCGCGGACTAACCAAAATCTATAATGGAACGCCGGTTCTGAACGGAATTGATCTGGACATTCAAAAGGGCGAACGCATTGTCATTATCGGCCCATCGGGAACCGGTAAATCAACTCTGCTGCGCTGTCTCAATTTTCTGGAAGAGCCGGATGCGGGGGAATTCAGTTTTGGTAACCTGACCGTGGATGCTGCTCGGGCAAAGCCAAAGGACATGCAGCAGGCCCGCCTTAAAACCAGTTTTGTCTTCCAGAACTACGCTCTGTTTTCCAACAAAACGGCCCGCGAGAATATTGCGGAGGGTTTGATATCCGTTCGCAAATGGGACAAGGCAGAAGCCTTTGCCCATGCCGACGAAATTTTGGAGAAAGTTGGCCTTGGCGATAAAGCGGAGGCATATCCCGCTTCTCTTTCTGGCGGGCAGCAACAGCGCGTGGGTATTGGCCGCGCCATGGCCGCAGATACGGATTTGATGTTGGTAGATGAGCCCACATCCGCTTTGGACCCTGAGTGGGTGGAGGAAGTACTCCAGCTCATGAAAAAGGTAGCCAACGAGCACCGCACCATGCTCATCGTTACCCACGAAATGGGTTTTGCCCGCGACATCGCCGATCGGGTCATCTTCATGGAAGGCGGCCGCATTGTGGAGCAGGGACCTCCGGAGCAAATCTTTACCAACCCACAGGACCCTCGTACACAGAGCTTCTTGCGTAAAGTGCTTTAAATGCCTGAGAAGCGCAGAGTGAACGTTGAATGGCGTCAAGCGCGAGATCTTTTTGTATAAGCGCAATGTATTTTTTACTGGCTATATTGCTCCATGAAAATCTCCGAATCACCGCATGATTCGGCCCACTAAAACCCTGTGGTTGTGCGGTAAAAGATCTTTCCACCTTCATTTGTAGAAATCCAGAGAACTGTACGCGTTTTTTCTTATAAAATGCATTTTTCTCACCCCAAAAAAATATGCTCAAAATGTAAGCATTTTATATTTCAATTTTTAATGAATCTGTATCTTCGTTCTTTTTTGTAGTTTTGTATTCTAAAATTACTTTTACGTTATAGTAAAGCTAAGTTAAATCTTGAGTTATATTTGCATAATACTTGAATTTATTTGTTTTAGGCCTGCCGTGTTCATGGTTACAGTTCATCGGCGTTTTACCGGTAGCGTATTCATTCAGTTCGGAAAGTTTATAGCAAAAATAACACCCAAAATCGGGGTCTAAAATGACAAAAAAAGTGACAACAAAAGACAAGGACGACACCATTGTCTTTAAAGGATCAGGTATGGGGAAGCACGAAGCCCGATCCTATAAAGTCTATTCCAATGGCGGCGATGATTTTATCAAGTTTAAGTGGAACAAGGCCCATTCGACGGCCACGTTCAAAGGGGCAGAGGTCTGGGCTGGAGATGGCGATGATACTGTCATCATCGACATCCAGAACGGCAGTTACCACGATAAATTCTATGCTTACATAGACGGCGGTTCGGGTGATGATCTGATTGATGCCAGTGAGGTGCCGGACAAAGGTAATAACTCTGATATCGAGTTGATCGGCGGTAGCGGTGATGACACCATCTATGGATCAAAAGGGGACGATCTCATATACGGTGACGGCCCCAATACCAACTACGCCGGTAGTGACGACTATATCGAGAGTGGTAAGGGTGATGACACCGTCTATGGTGGTTGGGGCAATGATACCATTTACTCGGGCAAAGGCTCGGATACCGTCTATGGTGGCAGTGGCAATGACTTCATTGATACCTACAATGGAGATGATGTCATTAAAGGCGGCTCTGGCAATGATGTAATTTATGCAGGAGAAGGCAGCGATACCATTGATGCGGGCGCTGGGGATGATGTAGTTCATGTGGGCGGCCGAGACGGCAAGTCCATCGACAGAGTCACTCTTGGCTCCGGTTCCGATTTGGTCATCACAGGCGGCTTGAAAAGCGAGTATGTCACCCCCGTAGACAAAAGCGGTGTAGACTGGACCTCATGGGCCACAGGTCGCGCTTTCGTTGAAGGTAAAACTGTAGCCACACAAGCGTTGATCGCGGGGGGAATGGCTGCGGCAGGCTCCACAGGGTTTGGCATTGCCTTCGGTTTGGCCGCCAGTGCGGCTTCAGCTGCCACCTTGAAAGCTCTGGCAAACAGCGGCGCCAGTTCTATCGTTGAGTACGCGCAGCAGGATTATGTCACCATCGCCGATTTCGATCAGCGCGAAGATGTGTTCGTGTATACGGCAACCTCCACTTCTAACGGTGCCTTGGACTATTTCACCGGCAATGTGAGCAGTTCTGGAGCCTATGAACTTTGGACCGATGTGGACAGCAAGTCCAATGGTGGGCTTATTGCGGAGGTCAATATCGATAGTGATCTGGTCACAACCATTATGGAGAAGGCTGATGCAGGTTCTTCCTCCAACGTTGTGCGGGAGCAGCTGGCCGAGCAGATGATGGATACGGCCTTCACAGTTCGCTATCAAGATGGCACCTACTATGATGCCGCTGGCCTAGAAATCTCTTCCAGCGATTTGTCAACGGAAATGGGCAACGGCGACACCCTGCGTGAAAATCTGGATGCGCTTGAGCTTGAAGATGGTCAGATGATCACCATGACGGGGGCCTATGCGGGCCTTATTCTGGAAGGAGAGGAAATCAGTTCTGCCAATGGCAACCTGTACTTGGCAGGTACTGACTACGGGGATGCAATTTATGCCATGAATTCCTCTTCCACCAATGCCATTCATAATGCTTTCCTGTTTGGCTTTGGCGGTGATGATGTGATCATTGGTGGAGATAAAGACGACACCCTGTTTGGAGGGGGAGGGGATGACACCCTGACCGGCAATGACGGTGCCGACACCTTCTACTTTGAAGAGGATGCAGGTAATGACACCATTACCGACTTTGAACAGGGTACCGATTTTATCGCGTTTGACGATGAGTTGGGTCTGGGCTTCTCCGACTTGAGTATTTCTGAAAGCGGTACACAGACTATTATTAGTTACTCTGAAGGTACCATCACTCTGGAAGGTACCCAGATCGCGGATACCCTTACAGCCTCAGACTTCATTTTCGCATAGTTTAAAGAGAGGGAGTACTTCTCTTTAAACAAATAAATAATAAGAAGTTCCAGTGAAATGGAACCCACAAAAAGAAGAGCTGTCCACGCCCCCTCAAGGTACGGCTCTTCTTTGAAAACTGAGACTGAACGCTAATCTGTTTCCTTTAAGGGGCTATAATGTAATCAGTCAATCTATACATATGGGCACCTCTGAAAATCAGTTTTTCTAGAATTTTTGCAAGACTAAAGAGCGTCCGCCTTTTTCCAAGGACAGGCCATTAGCGTTGAGCTTCCCGTTGCGGGGGTGTGCGGGATGTTTCTTCAAGGTACAGGCAGCTATTGCTGACGTGGTCCTACGATGTGCCGCGGGAATAGGCCATTTTTTGCTCAAGCTGTACCAGCCGTCGCATGTTATAGCTCAGGTTTTTCAGTCCAATATGTGCTTTGGCCCTGATCAAGCCGATGGATCGAACCAGTGTTCCGCCCATGTCATTGCTTTGAGCACCAAAGACATGCTCAACACGAACTCTGACCGAAGAACGGGTTTTATTGCCCTGCTGCTGCCTTTTGTTCAGCGGCTTGTTGCGCTTGCCTTTGCGGTGTACCTAGCTTTTCAAGCCTTTGTCTGCCAGCTTTTTCTCAACCTCAGCTGAGCGGTAGGCGCTGTCAGCCCACACTTGCGAAGAGGTATTATTCTCATCCAGAAGCGCGTCCACAGTTTGGCTATCATGCAGCGCTGCATCGCTTACCTCGTACCGGCGCACCAACTTATGCCGACGATCAATGTTTATGTGGTTCTTGTAGCCAAAATGGTTTTGGCCTCGCTTTTTCGTCCAGCGGGCATCCGTATCTTTCTGGCGAAGCTTAGAGGTTTTATCGGCCCAGTCCTTGGGAATTTCTCCAGACTTGATCGTTGCATTTTCCTCCCGCAGGTTGCGCTGTTTTGGTACAGGAACGATCGAAGCGTCAATAATCTGGCCGCCCATGGCCAGATAACCTTGCCCTTTCAAGTAGCTGTCAAAATCATCGAACAACGCCTTGATGGTACCCGCCTGAGCCAGCTGTTCTCGGTACATCCAAATGGTTTTGGCATCGGGAACACGATCCTCTAGTCCCAACCCTAAAAAGCGGATGAACGACAGGCGATCACGCATCTGATATTCAGCCTGATCATCCGACAGGTTATACAGGGCGCACAGGACAATCGCCTTGAACATTAAGACCGCATCCCAGGGTTTACGCCCCGCTTTGGACTTGCGACCTTGTGAGCGCTGACGCCAGATGCTTTCAAGCCGAGCGCGAAAACTCTCCCATGGAACGACTGCATCGATCTTTGCCAGCGGATCATTGCTTGCATCGAGATCCTTATAGCGAGTGGCAATATCAAAAAATCCAAGCTGCCCCATGAACCCTCAAACTCGTCATTTCAAGTCATTGACTATACAACAAAAAAGAAGAATTGGAATTTTTAGAGGTGCCCATATGTAGGATGGTCACGTGGTAAAGCTGGGCCATAGATAAGGTCTTCGCTAATCTATTGAAACCTCATAAAAGGAAGCCCTGCTGAGTCAGCTTAGGCTTGTTTTGCTCTTACTTATTCGTCATCGCTATTTTGAGGAATTAGATAGTATGCCAAAACAATATGAATCCCACTATTGGAGATAGTGTTTCTATGGGGAGGTGTCCGTGCTTGGAAAATTAATTGGCCGTGTCATAAGTGTTTGTGTCCGAGTTATCTTTATTTTACTAGTACTTTTGCTACTTGCATATGGTGGGTTGGAACTCTTTATTCATATATGGAGAACCAAGGCTTTAAGTAATGCATATACAGAGGAGGCGGTTAGAGCCCTTGCTCTTTATGCTGCTATGCCATTTCCGACAAAAGTTAATAATGACAACGATACGAATTACTGGGACTGGTCAGAGACTCCTTGTATCTTTACCACTAATCAGGTGCAACGTTTTGAGGGGGGGAGTAGAACCACTTGGGGTAATTGGCCTCAAGGTTCAGAGCCTGATTGTATTGATTTTTATGTATCGAAAATGCACAAATATGACCATTTGAGAACTATTCCATCGAGATGTACGCCTGTTCTGACTTTTCCTAATATGGGGGGAAATAATTTATCGTATGTCGTGCTGGCAGCCGAAGGGGCAAATACAAACGTATTGATTTCCAGCCGTTTTTCAAAAGAGGTTCAAGGATACCTTGAAAGCACAAGTAAATTACCCGGCTATTCGAGACTAGGCAATTTCGTGCAAGGCAAGGGGCTTGAAGGTGTTTCTCTGGAGCTTCTGGAGACAAAATCCTGCAATGGTTTCTCGCTTTTCCGTTATCAGGCGGAAGTAAAAGATCTACCCAAAATGGAGGCGAAGTTGAAAAATAACGGTTATATAGTCTATTTGAAATGAAAGGCCCTAGAGGCCATATCTTACCTTTTTAGTTTGTCACTTACACTGTCTCACTGCCCGTCCGCTTTACGTTCATCATAGCCCTGCTGTGCCCTCTCAATTTCAGGCATGTTTTCCAAAAACCAGAGATGGAGCGCGTAAAAAGGCTTTTGAAGCGAACTTCCTAGAGGTGTGATTGTGTACTCAACGGCAATGGGAGAGGTGGTGATGACGTGGCGTGTGACCAGTCCATTGCGCTCCAAACGCCTTAGACACTGGGTCAGCGCTTTTTGCGTGATGCCCTCCAGTTGGCGGCGAACCTCGTTAAAACGCATGGGGCCGGGGTTTAATGTGGTGAGCACCATCATCGACCATTTATCGGCAAGCTGATCAAAAACTTCCCTCCCGGGACAGGCCGCGGAGAAATAGGATGTACACTGATCATCATTCATCTGGGGTTTCCTAAAGTATACCTAGGCGCAATTAGGTGCCTGATTGACACTAGGTATACTTTGTATATCTATATCAGCCCTTTTACAACGGAGCTGCACAGTGCTGGACACTATATCAAAACATGACGTTCTTTTTCAGGGCTTTCGCCTAAAAACACTGGACCTTAAAAACCGCATTGTCATGGCCCCCATGACGCGCCTTGCTGCGCCTGAGGGAGTGCCGGGCGAGGCCAATGCCTCTTATTACCGCCGCAGGGCTGCGGGGGAAGTTGGGCTTATCCTTTCTGAAGGAACAGTGATTGACCGTCCAGCTTCAAGAAACGAGCGCGGAATTCCGTTCTTCCACGGCGAAGCTGCTTTAGCCGGTTGGAAAAGTGTTATTGATGCGGTTCATGCCGAAGGGGGCAGTATGGGCCCACAGATCTGGCACACCGGCTCAACAAAGGGAATGACCGGATGGGAGCCCTCTGAGACGGTTGAGAGCCCCTCCGGATTGGTTGCGCCAGATGTTCCGCGCGGAAACGCTATGAGCGAAGAGGCCATTGCCGATACTATTGCAGGCTTTGCACGAGCGGCGGCAAATGCCAAGGCTCTCGGGTTCGATACTGTTGAGATACATGGTGCCCATGGCTATCTGGTTGACCAGTTTTTCTGGAGCGGCACCAACACACGCACCGACCGGTTTGGCGGAGCAACTATCAAAGAGCGGTCGCAGTTTGCCCGCCAGATTGTTTCTGCAATCAGGGAAGCTGTTGGACCGGACTTTCCAATTATTCTTCGTGTCAGTCAGTGGAAGCAGCAGGACTATACGGCACGCCTTGCTCAAACTCCGGCAGAGATGGAACAGTGGCTGCAGCCATTGGTCGAGGCTGGCGTTGACATTCTGCACTGCTCACAGCGCCGTTTCTGGGAGCCGGATTTCCCGGAGATTGATGGCGAAAAAGGCCTGAACTTTGCTGGCTGGGCAAAAAAGGTTACGGGAGCGCCAACGATCAGTGTGGGTTCTGTTGGCCTTTCCGGTGATTTCATTGGTGCGTTTGGCGGTCAGGGCTCAGAAGCTTCCGAACTTGGCCAGCTGATAGAGCGGATGGAAAAGGATGAGTTTGATTTGATTGCAGTGGGCCGTGCGCTCATCAGTGACCCGAACTGGGTAGCGAAAATCAAAGAAGGTGACAGCGCCAATCTGAAAGGCTTTGAAGCCTCTCATTTGCAAGAGCTGGTCTAATTTAAATTGAACTTGAGCGCTCCAAGGCAATTCATTGTCTTTGGTAGCGCTCCAGTTTGACTATGCGCCTATCTCATGGCGTGATGGCACCCTTCGCAACATCATTCCCCGTTTTTGATCCTGAGAAAAACCGAATTTCCCATAGAACTGATAGGCTGTGTTCTCCTTGCCGGTGAGCAACATGATTTTATAGGCTCCCGCCTCCCATGCAGCTTTAATCAGGTGTTCCATAGTTTTGCTACCGATGCCTCTCCCCTGAAACGCTTCAAGCGTAATGACGTTCTCAATAAGGCAGTAGGGCCTGCCACCCCATGTCATGTTTGGTAGCACATGCAAGGTTGCCATGGAAACCACGCGCTCACCCAGCTGGGCGCCGAAGATGGTCGTATCGCTGTGCTCTACTATTTTAGCAAAGTGCTCTTTTGCTGCTTCTCCCTCAAGTAGGATAGGAGGGCCTTTGAACTCATTATAAAGCGTAATGGCCTGCTGATAGTCTTCGGGAACTAGGGGCCGCAGGGTAATCTGGTTTTGCGTTGTGTTTGTCATCACTTGTGTTTTCAGTTGATTCCTATCAAGTTGCATTGGTTGTATAGGAGAGAGAACTTGCAAGCACCCGTCTATACCCTGCCAGATACCAATGTGCCGATCTTGGGACCAATTGAGACACTTGATTTTTTTCATCAAGGATCGGTTCAGCTGTCTTCAAAGATCACTCCATTGGAGGCTTGGCGAATTATTATGTCCCAGCCCATGCCGGTTTTGAATTTGGCTTTTCGGATTAGGGATGCGGTCTGTTCGCTTTTTGGTGTGCAGAAAATAGGCGGCTTTTCCGGCACTGTTCCCCAAACGGTGGTAGCCGGTCAAAAACTTGATTTCTTTATGGTGGAACACATCTCAAGCGATGCGTTGGTGCTGACGGGTCGGGACCGGCATCTGGATGTGATGACCTCCATTGTTACTCAGGGTCAGATGTTGACGATCACCTCTTCTGTGAAAGTACACAATAGGTTCGGCTGGCTCTACATGATACCGGTCGCGCCAGCCCACAAGCTCATAGTGAGACAAAACCTTCGGCAATTGAAACGGGAACTTTCCTCTTGAGAAGGGCTTAACTATTCCCAATAGTCTCCCAGCTGCCTATGTGCCTGATCCAGTTTGCGCGCTCGTTCTTTGGCCGTATCTCCAAGTTTTTCAGCTGTTAAATGCACCAGTGTCTCGATAAGAGCCAGCATTGGTACATGAGTGGGAAATATGCCCGAACTTCGGGAGGGGATGACAAAGCTATGATCAGCACTTTTTAAGGCCGGACAGCGCAGGCTATCGGTGATGATAAGGGTTGGAATGCCTTGGCTTTTGAGCAGTCTTTCGGTCTTAATGGATTGGGCTGCAAACGGCTCGCCTGCGATGATAACCGCCAGATCCTCCGTCCCAAGTCCCTCTAGCTCACTGGCTGGAGAGCTTCCGCTACACCCAAGAACACGCCAGCCATTTCCGAGCCACTCACCCAAATACCCAAGGTAAGCTGCAAGACCGGCAGAACTGAGCGCCCCAACCACAACAATATTTCTTGCGGCGCTCAGCGCACCTGCTGCCTGTTCCAGCGCTTGTGGTGGGGTGTTTGTTGCCAGTGCCTCCAAAGTGGCCGCATGGGCCGCGCAGCTGTTGGTAAAAGAGTTTGATGCCGAAGGGAAGCTTTCTTTTGTTAGGGAGGAGGCAAAGGACTTGGGCAGTTCACTGCGGCAGACCTCCCGCATGGCCTCGTAACTTTCAAACTTTAATGCTCGAGCCAGACGGGAGAATGTTGAAGGGGGCAGCTTTGCGTCCAGAGAAATTGCCCGAAGGCTCCTTGCGGCCACATCAATTGGATTTTCCAGCACAAAGTCCGCAGCAAGTTTTAGTTTGGCACTTAACCCTTCGTAGTGGGGCGTGATGTATTGATAAATAGTCTTACTGCTCATCTGGCCAAGGCTCCAATTTAATTGTGATTCATATGTTTCATATCTATTGAAAAAGTGAAACATATTAATTAACTCTTTTGTACAAATAAACGAAATGCAGAGCCCTCCAGCAAGAGGTCCAACGAAAATGCCCCATATTTTCCCCCGTCATACACATGTGCAGCCCCCCGTTATTCATTCGGGTCAAGGGTGCTACCTTTTTGATAAATCAGGTAAAAAGTATCTGGACGCCTGCGGCGGCGCTGCTGTTTCCTGTCTTGGTCACTCCGATGAAGACGTGAAACAGGCTATCAAGCAACAGGTGGACCAAGTCGCCTACGCCCATACCGGCTTTTTCACCAGTGAGCCAGCCGAGCAACTGGCAGATAAGCTAATCGCCCATGCTCCTGAAGGGTTGGAGCGGGTTTATCTGGTGTCCGGTGGGTCGGAGGCGGTGGAATCGGCACTCAAGCTGGCCCGTCAGTACTATCTGGAAAAAGGGGAGGTCCAGCGTCACAACATCATCGCCCGCAGGCAGAGCTATCACGGTAATACGCTAGGGGCCTTGGCTACAGGGGGAAACGAGTGGCGGCGCAAGCAGTTTGCCCCGATGCTGATAAAAACCCATCACATCGCCCCGTGTTATGCGTACCGTGACCAGCTTGAAGGGGAGAGCCTCTTTGACTATGGCCAGCGGGTTGCCAATGAGCTTGAGAGTAAAATTCTACATCTTGGGCCGGAAACGGTTATGGCGTTTGTCGCCGAGCCCGTGGTCGGGGCAACTTCCGGTGCTGTGCCTGCTGTGGAAGGCTATTTCAAGCGTATACGCGAGATATGCGACCACTACGGTATCCTGCTCATTCTGGATGAGGTTATGTGTGGCATGGGGCGGACAGGGACCTTGTTTGCCTGTGAGCAGGACGGTGTTGCACCTGATATCCTTTGTATCGCCAAGGGGTTGGGCGCAGGCTATCAGCCCATAGGAGCTATGCTTTGTTCCAGTGAAATCTACAGGGCGATTGAAGAGGGGTCAGGATTTTTCCAGCACGGGCATACATACATTGGGCACCCAACCGCTGCAGCTGCCGCTCTAGCAGTTCTTACCAAGCTCACAGATGGATTGGTGGACCGTGTTTTACCCATGGGAAAAAAGTTGGAGGCAGCACTGCGCAACTCCTTCTCAGATCATGAGTACATTGGCGATATTCGCGGGCGTGGGTTGTTTTGGGGAATTGAAATGGTGCAGGACAAGGCAAATAAGCAGCCATTTGCCTCGGCACGAAGCCTTGCAGGAAAGATCAAGAAAGCTGCATTTAAAGCTGGCCTTATGTGTTACCCGATGAGCGGAACCATTGATGGGCTAAACGGCGACCACATTCTTCTCGCTCCCCCGTTTATTATCGAGGATGAGCACATAAATGAGATTGTGGAGATTCTGGATGTGGCATTTAAAGAGGTTTTGAATGATAGCTAAAAAGTTCCTAATTCATTACGCCTGCTTCTGGCAGTAAACGATACGCTTTTATTTTGCCAATTGGTGTAAATGGAAACTCATATCTAAAGTACCTGCTAAGGAGTAGGAAATGCCCTGGGAAAAGTCGTTCGACATAGAAGAGGCAGTGGATCAAGCAGCTAAACTTTTCGGTGCGAAAGGTTATGAAGCGACATCTCTGGCTGATCTTCTGGCTGCTATGGGCATAAATAAAGGCAGCTTCTATAATGCCTTTGGCAGTAAAAGAGGCTTGTTTATCCGAAGTCTTCTAAAGCATCAGCTTGATGTGGAAAAGGCAGCGAGGGAGCGTATTTCCGAAGTTGACGATCCCGTGCGTGCTATCACAACTTTGTTTGAGGTGATGATTGCCGAGGGTGATCCCGATAAAAGCGGTAATGGAAATTTCATGGTGAATACCGCTCTTGACCTGCCTAACCATGATGAGGAAACTGTCAAAACCGTCAAACGGGGTTTTTCGTTAATTCAGAATTTTTTTATGATGCAAATCGAATTGGGCCAGAAGTCCGGCGTAATTCCCTCTTCTGTCAAAGGAGACGTGACCTCTCGGTCCCTTCTTGCTTTGCTTGTGGGGCAATGTGTTCTGTCCAGAGGTGTTTTTGATCAAGATGAGCGGTTACTTTCGGGGCAGCAGGTGCTGAAATTACTGGAAGTAAAGCCTTGATTAGCTGCTATTGCGTTCCTATTTTAGTTTGTACTGATCGGTTTAAATCACTATATAAACGGACGGAGACCCATGTCAGACTTTAAAACATATACTCCCGAAAATGCTCCCGAGGCTTCCAAGCCCCTCTTGGAAAAGACAAAGAAGGCATTTGGTTTTATTCCAAACCTCTATGGGACAATGGCCGAGTCCCCGGCAATTTTGGAGGGCTACATGAGCCTTGCCGGTATTTTCGGCAAGACCAGCCTGTCTGAAACAGAGCGTCAGATTATTATGATGACCAACAATCGCCTGAACGGTTGTGAATATTGTATGGCGGCCCACTCCACAGTTTCGCAGATGAAGAATGTTCCTGCTGACGTGATAGAAGCCTTGCGCAATGGCACAGAACTTGCCGACCCCAAACTTGAAGCCCTGCGTAAATTCTCGGAAGTTATCAATGAAACGCGTGGTTGGCCTTCCGAAGAACAAGTGGACGCTCTTTTGGAAGCGGGATACACACGGCAGACTGTTTTGGAAGTGGTTTTGGGTACAAGCCTTAAGGTGATGTCCAACTACACCAACCATATTGCGCACACGGAAGTAGATGCCCCCTTCAAAGCCAATGCATGGTCGGCTAAGTAAACTCTTTTTCTCGCTGCAAAAGTGAGGCTACCTGCCTCTCTATGTTTTGGGGGAGCAGGTGGCTTTCCGCCCCGATAGCAGGTCATTACAGCGTATCGCTGAAAAGTGGGCACCAGTTTTCGGAGTGATATACGCACTACAACATCTCACTGCTGTAGGGTGTGCCCACGTTTCGAGTTTCCTTAGGGAATAAGGAGGTTCAGTGCCTTGGGATGCAGCTCAATGGTGTATTCCCGCTCTATAGGCAGCAGCTCACCGTCTATTGCACAGTGATTTTTACTGGACATTTTCTCCAGTCGTAAGTGGATTGTTCTGGCAGTTGAAACTTTGATGAGGGAGCTTTCGTTCCACCTTCCAAAAGCAATGTCTTTTGCAAGCTGATAAAGCTTTGGGACCGAAATCTTGCCCACACTATAGATCCCCAGCTTCCCCCCTTGAAGGTCATCTGCAAAAGGCAGGTGCCCTGAACCGAAAAGATTGTTGGAGACGCCAAGGATACTTAGGTGTTTGTGCTGTTCTGGAGAGCCGTCACGGGTGAACTTGACGCAGTGGAGTGCGGGTTCTGCCCGGGTGCTGAAGAAGGCTTTAATTCCAGCCCAAACCTTTGTCAGTCTGCCGCTGTAAGTATAATGACTGCGCTTGTTAACCAGCTTTGGATAGACACCAATAGTAAAGAAGTGCAGGAAAGAGCGGCCATTCACAACGGCAATATCTATGGAAGTTTGTTGTCCGCGTGCAAGAGCTGTAACGCACTCATGAACGTCCAAGGGCAGTTTAAGTGAGCGGGCAAAGAGGTTCATGGTTCCGGCAGGGACGATCGCAAGTGTTTTTCCCGAGCGCCAAGCCGCCTCCGCTGCCGCAGAAATAGTTCCATCACCTCCAGCTGCCAGCAGAAGCGATACCTCTTGCCTTGAGCATTGCTCAGCAAGAACTGTTTTAAGTTCGCTTCCGTTCACTCTAAAGCAGGCCACGGTGCGCTCTGCAGTGGCAAACTGCTCGCGGATGGCGCGCTCCAATCTGCCTAAATCAATTTGTTTCAAGGAGCCACTGCGTGTGTTCAATATAGCTGCAACTTGCATCAACCGCCTCAATTTTGGAATGAAATATAGGAAAAATGGCTTTAGGAAGCCTAAAACTGGCGGGGCCGACACTAAAGATACAAGGAAAAGGGCGGGATTGAGCTCCCTTTTTATATTTGTTGTAATTTTTCTTAAAATTGTATGTTTCGGGCAAGCTACTTCAGATAGGCTATCTTTCTAACTATAGAAGCAACTGCACGAAGGCAGGCAAACGAAAGGATCTAGTCATGGCGATTTCTCTCGAAACGACACCCGCTTATGTGGAAGCAGCCAAGGCGTCCTCAACGGACAGTGATGCCCTTGATGCCGGTGATATGGATGTTCTTTCTGTATTACCTTCAAAGCTGTCAGAGTACAGACCTGTTGCAGTTGACATTGATAGTTCTTCAAAAGACCTTGACTCGGAAGCCGGAGGCAAGCAAAACGATGAGCACTTTCCCCGTTTAGCTCCAATGAGCGATCAAACCAGCGGCGCATTGATTGCTATTCAAGCAGAGCAGTCCCTCACTCAAGACAGTGAAGCCGCTTCAGAAGTCTCTCGGGAAGAGGCTGTTTCCTTTGGTGAAATGGTTGATGAGATTTCAAAGGGTTTACAAGACGGCTCTAACTAAGAGTGGATGGGGGCACTGACGCCCCCGTTTCCGTTTTTATTCCGAATTACTCTGCTTTTTCTGCAAGCTTATTAGTAATGTCGCTGGCATCGTGGCGTTCGGCAAGCTGGTTGTTTTCATTGCCGAAAGTACGGTTCACTATACTGCCTCTTTGAACAGCAGGGCGCTTTTTAATTTTCTCCGCCCAAGCCACCACGTTCTTGTAGTCTTTCACAGACAGGAACTCGGCAGCATCATAGGCAAGACCCAGAACGACAGCGCCATACCAAGGGTAGATGGCAATATCTGCAATTGTATACTCATCGCCGGCTATGTATGGCCGTTCGGCGAGTGTCTTATCGAGAAGGTCCAACTGGCGCTTCACTTCCATTGTAAAGCGGTTGATGGGATACTCGAATTTTTCCGGAGCATAAGCATAAAAGTGGCCGAACCCGCCGCCAAGGTAAGGGGCCGCGCCCATTTGCCAGAACAACCAGTTCATAACCTCTGTTTTCTTGGCAGGGTCTTCAGGCAGAAGCGCGCCGAACTTTTCGGCAAGATAAAGCAGGATGGAACCGGATTCAAAAACTCTCAAAGGCTCTTTAGTGGTTGTATCAAGAAGAGCAGGGATTTTTGAATTTGGATTGACCCCGACAAACCCGCTAGAGAACTGGTCCCCTTCGTGAATTTTGATAAGCCACGCGTCATATTCTGCACCGGTGTGCCCCAACGCCAGAAGCTCTTCCAGCATAATTGTGACCTTAACGCCGTTGGGCGTGCCAAGGGAGTAAAGTTGCAACGGGTGCTTGCCAACTGGCAGTTCTTTTTCGTGGGTGGACCCTGAAATCGGGCGGTTGATGTTTGCAAATTGCCCGCCGTTCGACTGTTCCCAAGTCCACACTTTAGGGGGGGTATAGGTGCTTGTCTCACTCATGAGCTGATGTCTCCCTTGGACGTTGCAGCTGATCTTGTTCATGGCAGGATTAGGTGCCGTGATAATACCTTAAGTAGGATTACTGCGTTCGCTTTCAAGAGAGATGCCAAATGGAATTCAATCGGGAGTAGGGGTGCGTCCTTGCAAAATTGCCGAAATCTGGCTGCGTTCTATATTTTGGCCGCAATGAATAATGACCACACGCTTACCTTTCCACTTGTTACCATGGGAACTCAGGCCCGCAAGGGATGCGGCAGCCGCTCCCTCGCACAATGTGTGGGTGGTCTGGAACATGGTTCGCACTGCTTCGGCAATCTGGCTGTCACTTACACGAATAATGTCCTCTGCCAGTTCACGAATAATTGCGAGTGCTTCGGGGTTAGGGGCGTTAACGGCAATGCCTTTGGCAAAGGTATTGGTGGACCCAACGGAGATAAGCGCCCCGCGCTCGAAAGAACGGGCGTATGTATCCGCTCCTTCCGCAACAACTCCGTAAATGGGTATTTTAAGTCCGAGCAGCTCACGGGCGCAAATAAGGCCGCAAATTCCAGTGCCAAGACCAATTGGAACAAAGATCGCATCAACCTTGGGGCGCGCCCGTAAGAGCTCAAGTGCATAGGTACCGGTACCCGCCACCAATTCGGCACTGAACGCAGGGACTGTGAACTTATGGGACTCTTCGGAGAGGGAAGCGGCAAACTCCTGTGCCTCTTCCAGCGACTGCCCGTGTTCAATAACAAAAGCGCCGTGGGTTTGTAGGGCATCGCTCACTTCACTGGACGTTCCTTGGGGAACCACAATGGCCACCTGCAAGCCATATTTTCTGGCGGCAAAGGCCAGCCCTAACCCTTGATTTCCGCTTGTTGCTGCGATCAAATTTGTTTTTTGGTGATAATGCTTGCGCATATGGTGGGCATAGACCAGAGCGCTGCGAACCTTGAAGGATCCTGTGGGGGCATAGTTTTCGTGCTTAACATAGACCTCACACTTCATTGCGGCATTAAGGCTTGGCCACGAGTAAAGCGGGGTAGGGGCCATGTGAGCGCCAACAACATCGCGGGCATTTTCTAATGCGGCAAGAGTAAGCATGTTGGAGCCTCCGCTTCGAGTGTGTCAGACCTATATGTGCGCCTGACCCAAAGGAAGAGACTGGCCAGACACCTAGCGTACCCCATTACAATAAGTGCTAATGTTCCGTAAGGATACGCATTAAGAAATGAGCAAGGGTATGTGTTGCGAATATGGTATCCGCAACACATACGCCGGTTACTTTCTCAAATGTATTCCCAAGAAGTGAGAGCCACGCTTTTCTGTATGCGTGCTCCAGATCGCTACTCTGTCAAAACACGTTGGGACGGGAAGGTAATTTCAACCAGCGTGCCTTGGTTTTTTTGCGAGGTAATAGAGAAATTGGCGCGGTTGGCCTCCGCCATTGCTTTTGTGAGCGGCAGGCCCAGCCCGGCCCCTTCTCCGCCTGCTGTAGATCCAAGCTGGCGGAAAGGCTCTAGGGCAATGGCCAGCTCATCCTCCGACATTCCAACTCCGGTATCGCGTACGCGCAGCTTCACTTCTCCTGTGGGCTCATATTGTAGTGAAGCGATAACCTGTCCGCCCTCTGTATTATGGGTTATGGCGTTGGACAGGATGTTCAAGAGAATTTGCCGCAGCATTCTTGCATCCGCCACAACAGGGGGGACTTGATCCGACTGACTGGTCCGAACGATAATTTTGTTCTGGCTCGCCTGTGGTTGCATCAGGCCAATACATTCACCCAAGGTCTCACTCAGGGAGACGGCTTCAAAGTTCAAATCCATCTTGCCAGATTCAATCTTGGCAAGGTTCAGCAGGTCATTAATCAAGCTCATGATGTGTTGACCGGAGCGCTCGATATCATGCAGATATCCCCTGTAGCGCTCATGTGTCATCGCTCCTGCCTTATCTTCCAGCATCACCTGCGCAAAGCCGATGATTGCATTCAGGGGGGTGCGGACTTCATGACTGATTTCAGAAAGAAACTCCGATTTTTGTGTGCTGGCCTGCTCCGCTTCAATGCGCGCTTGGGTCAGCTCCGCCTCACTGTCTTTCCAGTCTTTGATATTCCTGAGAACAACACAAAGGGGACCGTTATTTCCCTTTTCAATCCGGCCCATTGTCATAAACAGCGGAAGGGGAGAGCCATTTTTGGTTTTACCCAGTACTTCCCGCCCATCTCGCAATATGCTGCTGATGCCGTTGGAGGAAAGCCCCTCCACATAATCCATGGCACTGTCATGGCTTTCGGGCATGAGATAGGTGGTGAAGGGTTTGCTTATCAGTTCATCTTCTTCCACGCCCAAAAGCGCTTCTGCCGACAGGTTCGCGCTGAGAATCTCGCCACTGGAGTTAATGGTCAGTACGCCATCAACTGCTAGAGAGAGAATAGCCTCCAGCTCTTTTATACGCTTAACTTCCTTGAGACTTGACGGAGCTGTCGCACGAACGGATTGTTCTGGTTCCTGTCTTTTTTCCGCAGTCGCCTTTTTTCTGGTACTCAGGGGCGGCGATGAAATGAGGCTCAGGGAAATCATGAGGGCATTGCCCCCCTCCCAAGGAACGCAGTGCATTCGTGCATCTGCAGGGACGATGGTTCCATCAGCTTTACGCACACGAACTTGCCGGTCGATTGTTTCATCTTTCAGATCGACAGGTTTGTCCGTTTCCGCAAAAATCGCCTCAAGACCACCTGACCCGTCCAGATCACTGAGGGTTTCATAGTCCAGCAGACTGAGCAGTGTGTCATTGGCGTAAAAGATCTCCCGATCCCGTACAATCGCAACTCCAATGGGAAGCCGGTCCATCAAGCGCGGATCAATAGGAGAAATTGCGCTCTTGTCACCTTTATTCCTAGGAGCTTTTTTCGGCTTGGGGGCCATTTGCGCCAGCGGGGCGTTTTGGGGTGTTGCACTGTCCTGTTCCATGTGCCTGATAGGGACTTTCACAGATCCCAGCTGGGTAACGGTGTCCTTGGCCGGTTTTGCAACGTCATGGGTAGCTTTGAGTGTAGGGGCGGGAACCTCCACCCTTTTCTCCGGTTTTCCAAGAGCCTTGGCTATACGCTCAAAAGCGTCCTTTTCCGGCTTTGAAAGGTTGGATGTTCCAGCAGGGGCAGGTTTGCGGTCTATAAACCGCACAATATTGGAGGTTAGCTCAGCAAGGCTACGCGGAGTATTGTCCTTTATTTTTCGAGCTGGTGCATCTGGAAGGCTGGCGATCGCTTCCTCAAAGGAAAGAGCAGGCGTATCGACTGGCTCCTCCTCTTCTTCTACGGGAAGTTCGGAGTCGTCGGGAGAGGTGAGGGCAATACTGACGACCTCTTGGTCACCAGCCTGTGCAGTCTCCTCAGTTACCTCTGCAGAGAGTGGAGCCACTTCTACAAGCTCTTGAATTGCCTCAGCTTGAACTTCGTTGTCCTGCGCAACGTCTTCTTCTGGGCTGTTTTGAGCCTCTTCGAATATCTCACCGGTTTCCAGCTCCACAGGGATGTCCTGCCCCAGTGCCCCGCCTTCCACTGAAGTATCCTTGGCCGGAGTGGTTAGCCCGGCATAATCTTCCTCCAGCTCGTCACGGCTTGTATCGTCGGCAGGTGGGATCGCTTGGGCTCCAATCTGAAACAGGTCGAGCGTTTCCTCTTCTGTTTCAGGTTCAGTCTTGTGGGTGCTTACGGGGAGGGCCCGTTCGCTAATCTCGTAGATTTCAAGAGGGTCGACCACACTGTCACACGTGTAGGCACGCACGCTGTGAATGACGCCAAAGCCGTTGAAACCGAGCAACTCTTTCTCATCGTCAAAGATAGCATGGGCTGAAAGGCTAATGGGAACACGCAGGCGTGAGTTACAAATGGGCCAATCGACTACCGCACCTGTAAAACTCTCGTGTTGTTTCAGGGCGGTCGCTATTTGCCCTGCATCATCCATATTCAAATCGTGCAAGAGGTCATGCCAGAGCTTATCAATCAAGGCAGGGGCTTGTGGTCCAACACACATTTCGAACTCTTTGGACAGCTCAAGCAAGTGCCCTTCGCCATCCATACGCCAGGTAAAACGGATGGGTCGCTGTCTGCGTCGGAATTTGAAGTCAGCCACTTAAACAATCCTCTGAGCGATACGACATACGATTGGTTTTTAGCAAAAAAAGGACCCTCATCTTCGCCATCTTCGTCACTGACACAAAATAATACGTTATTTCAAAGGATCAGGTAAGCGGTTTGTCTCAATAATGCTAGTTGCCTCTTAAAATACTCCTCGTTCTTTATACCTGCGTATAAATACTGGAGAAATATTCGAATGTGCGGAAAATGCGGTAGCGAGCTTAGCCGGAAGTTGGCGAGGCTGTCGACTGGGGCAATTATAGTGAGCCTTTAATCCACGATCTTTTTGGCCGTGCAATGTATATGAGCGGGAAAAATAGAGAGTTTTGAAAAATATTCTTTCTATGCTCTTGATAATTATAGAGTAAATTTCCCTCTGTAGATTACCCTTGCAAAAGTAATAGGGAATCAGATCAATTAGCTCCATGTAATTCAGTAATTTACTTGGTAATTTATACTGGGTTTTCTCTTTGTCTCGTTGATTTGCTAACTAATAAATATTTATTATTCCTCTAAGTCATTACTCTATCAGACTTAATTCTCTCAAATGAAAATAGTTCATATTGCGGTGCAAAAATATGTTGCAATGCAATATGAATCGCTTATCTTAGTCATAGTTGACCTGACGGAAACGGTTGCTGGTTCAAGGCTTGAGACTTCGTCAGAGAAAAATCCAAACTGGATAACGGAGTGATGATAATGGCTGTGACTGAAACTGCCACCAAGACTGCACCTAAAGGTCGGACTGCAAAAGCAGCGGCTACCCCTAAATCTACACCCAAAGCCGATACGGAGATGTTTGCTATGAATACAATGGAAGTTCCTGCATTCCTACGTGAAGCAACTGAAAAAAGTGTTGAACAAGCCAAAGATGCTTACACCAAAATGAAGTCCGCTTCTGAAGAAGCTACAGACCTTCTTGAAGAAGCTTTCGAGACAACTCGTGAAGGCGTTTTGGAGCTCAACCTTAAAGCTGTAGATGCTGCCAAAACAAATTCGGATGCTGTCTTTTCTTATATGAAAGACATGTTTGGTACAAAAACCCTGTCTGAAGCTATTGAGCTTCAATCCTCATTTGCCCGTACACAGTATGAAGCTGTCACTGAGCAGGCCAAGGATATGCAGGAACTTGCAACCAAACTTGCAACCTCTCTTTCTGAGCCTGCAAAAAACGCAATTGAAAAAGCTGCCAAAGATTTCAAGGTTGCTTAAGGCCTAAAGCCTGAGTTCCGTGGAACTCAGGATTGAAATTACCGGGCGTACTTTTCACAGGTCCGCCAACAAGTCGGCGCTTCCCTCCGGTCCTCCTCAAGGGGAAGCGTCGATTTTTTCATTTTTCTGAATTTTCGCATGTCTTAAGAGGTGCTGAAGCAGCGCCTTCGCAGGTTTTTTGCGAAGAAAATGACAGAAGTCCCCCTAATGACCCTCAAAAATACGCGTATAATTACTTATTTTTGTTGGGTTCTGTGGACTTTTGAAAAAATGATGGAATCACCCACTTGCCAACGAAAAAAAATAAACCTATGTTCCGCGAACTTGGCGAGCAGACGTAGCTCAGTTGGTTAGAGCGTCGGATTGTGGCTCCGAAGGTCGGTGGTTCGAATCCACTCGTCTGTACCATTTCGCTAAGTACTCATATTCAAAATACCTTTCTGAAAATTCAAATATGACTGCCTTGCGAGGCTCTTGTATTCATGCGAGAGATCTGAGCATTGTTCATGCATACATCCTACAATCTATCTCCTATATAATGTGAATAGTTTTGCCGCCATGCTCTACATTCAGTGAGATGTTTCATTGAAACACTTCACCGAAGTAAGTGTTGCTTTTTCGCTTATCTCAATCCGACCACCGCCACTGCCCTCCCGAGTCAATACGGTGGCCATTGGCCTATATTCGCAGAAGGCACTAAAAAAGCATAAGACAAGCACGTCGCGTTTATTCACATTCACGCCTCGCACTCCAACATTTATATTTCAAGCGAACTCTTGCCGTTTGAGTGGACACAATCATACGGAGCGCGCTTTAACCTGAAACGCTATAAAGTTAAGTGGGATTATGCCAGGCGTTGGAGGGGATGCAAATTGAACCTCGTGCCAAAAGACGGGCGGTCCTGATAAGGCTTGCTGAGATGAACTGGAACTTTCCTCCATCATTCTTGCAGTGAATAACCACATCTATATGTCCGGAGGGGTGCTCAATTTGAATAACTGTGGGCTGGTCATCGCTTTGGCTTAAGGTTGGAGTGTAAAAATCTTCGGCTATGGTGCCCTTATAAAGCATAGATGTTGCAATACATTGGGCACCGGTTAGCGCCATGGAAGGGTGGGGAGCCCATGGAGTAAAGTAGCGGGCGGTGATATCGCCTCCATTTCGTGCCTTGGCCAGGGCTGCAAATTTGGGAATAACTTTGCGGCCCGTGTCGCCCAGTCCCATGAGCTGGCCAGCTTTCAGATGAATCCCTTCAAGCTTTGTTAATAGTTCTTTATTTGCTGCGAGCTCTTCAGTGCTTTCATAGCCACTGATGTTGATATCGCTGGCGCGCACAAGAACCAGCGGCATCGCCACATCGACACAGCTTACTTCCAATCCGTCAATGAGCGTGCGTGGTTCGCCTGTCGGCAGTATTTTTCCAGTGCTGGATCCTACAACCCCTCGAAACTCCAGAACAATGCCTGCAGCGGTACCTGGCACCCCGTCAATATGAGTGCTTCCTTCATATTCCACACACTTTTCCGGGGTTTTTACTTTGGCGGTGATATGTGCGCCTGTGTTTACCGCTCTGATCTTAACGTGTGTGATGTAGTTTTGTGCTTCCACCAACCCCATTTCAATGGCGGCAGGTCCAACACCGGCAAGTATATTGCCGCAAGTGGGGCCAAAATCTACAATTCCTCTGGCTCCATCAACCTGCGCAAATAAATAGTCAACATCGGTGGAGGTGTCGCTGGAAGGAGAAAGTATGGCAACCTTCGTTGTGACCTCTGAACTTCCCCCGATGCCATCGATGTTCAACGGATGTCCTGCACCCATTGCGGCTAGGAGGGTGTTTTCAAGCAAGTTCCGGTCTTCCGGCAAATCTTTGCGCTGAAAGTAGGCTCCGCGCGAAGTGCCGCCCCGCATAAATAGAAATGGGATCTCTAACTGGGGCATGCGATGGCCTCCTTTAAGGTGCTCCAAGGTAGCTGCATGAAGATCATCCCTTAAAAAAGTTGACTATTTTTGACTAGGAAAGAAACTTGATGTTTTGGCATGGTTAGCGCTGAAGTGTCTCTTACTGGAAAATAAGAGGTTTTCTCAGGCGTTACCTGTGAAAACCAAAGTTTGAAATGGTCTTCCTTCATCTTGCTCGAAACTTTTCCTTGCGGAAATACAACGGATTGCCCTTGTTCGACAGGAGGAACCATAGTGTCACCTCCAGCATCACTTGGAGGTACGGTGCATTGCGCTTTTATGAAAAAGGCCGGCAGTTAGAGACGAAACGAAACGACCTCTTGGGAACAATTGAGGATGTGGCCAAAACAGGAGATCCGCAGGCAATTAGGGCTTGGGAGATGCAGCTCCGCGATTTGTCTGAGCAAATCAACCGTCGGGATAAATGGCTTATCGCAATATTTTCCTCTCTCTTATCGGCCTTCGTGTCCGCTCTGGTTTCCTCTTTCGTTTCGTGGTTAATCGCATTTGTCTTCCCAAATCTGGCCCAGTGGACAGGCATGGGACAATGAGATGGCGCTCTGTAGCTCTGTAGCTCTGTAGCTCTGTAGCTCTGTAGCTCTGTAGCTCTGTATGTGCTTCCTTTCTCCCCACCTCCCCCTCACTCCAGACGGGAGAGGGGGATAATCTTTTGCGGAGAGGGGATAAGTCGGGCGGGTGTGCGGAGTGTTAAGGACGTTTGGCCCATACTCTGATCAACCCACGCTTTCCTCTCAGGTCCTGTTGCCGGTTGATCGTAAAGGCCCCACTCTTTCGCGGTCAGCTCCTGATTGGCATTTTATATGGACATTTCTTCGCACAAAACCGGTCGCTGAGCGTACACTTTGCGGTGAAATTCCAGCTTTTGCCCGAACTTGAGAGTACACTCTCGATCTAACGGCTTGTTCTGAACTCGGTTTTCGCTGAAGCGTTCCTGTTGCTCTTTGTACGCATTTCATAAAATCTGCTCATGTTCTGCCATTTGAGTTAGCACTGGCCGCTCACGGTAGCGGGCGGGAGTAAGTCTCTTCCCAATCCCGTTTTACCAACCTTAGAGCAAGAAGGGGAAGAGGGGGATAACCGCCCCTCCATCATGCCCGCTCAGTATTCGCTTGACGCTTCCTTTTCTCGCGGGCGCAACAGCAGGCGATCTGAGCCCACTGGCTTGGCAAATACTTTTGAATAGTCCGTCCGCAATCTCCGATCTTGTGCTTGGTGTGTTAATGAACCTGCTGGTCTTTTGTCTCTTCCCCAAGAGCAAAATCTGGTTTGAAAGGTGAAGGGTGAGCGGACTGTCCATTTCACTCTTCTGTTGCGCTCTTATAGTTACCTCCCAACCTCCCAACCTCCCAACCTCCCAACCTCCCAACCTCCCAACCTCCCAACCTCCCAACCTCCCAACCTCCCTGCCTTCTGATTTCGCACCACCTTGCTTTACCGCTGGTCTCTCGCCCTCTCTCCCTTCTCTTGGTGGTGCCATAGCGGTCGACTGAGTGCCTTACCGCTCCCGAGGGTGTCATCCCGGACAAGCGAAGCGCTGATCCGGGATCCAGAGCGGTTTGAGTGTCGGTCTCCCATCGGTTCCGGAGTAAAGGGCGGAGGTCGCTGAAGAGGGGAGGGGGCTCTCTCTCTCTTATAGTGGCGGTTCTTTCCTATAGGGTGGCGCGTCTGCCTGAGCGCCCCGAGTTCCTTTTGGCAAAGCCGCTTGTGTGGGGAGGTAGCCTTAGCCGCTGCGGTTTGTCCTTCGTTCTGCGTTGGTGGTGTTGGTTCACATTGGTGTGTTGTTTGTTGATGTGTGTATCTGTGGGAATTGATTGTTTGTTAACAAGTTGAGAGATTGGCTGTTTTCTGGGGTTTGTGGGGTGTTTTGGTGGTGGTGTATGGGGGTGGTTTGACTCGTATTGGTTTAATTTTGATATTTTCTCGTGTTTTTGTGCAGATTGTTGGATTTGGTTGTTGACGGGTTGGAGGGATGTGCTTATAACCCGCTCCACACCAACGGGGCGGCCCACTGAGGCGCCGGTTCAGAGGTT
>NZ_JARRCW010000001.1:1432500-1692500 GCF_031501865.1 Pseudovibrio sp. M1P-2-3 | reverse complement strand
ATTAAACCAATACGAGTCAAACCACCCCCATACACCACCACCAAAACACCCCACAAACCCCAGAAAACAGCCAATCTCTCAACTTGTTAACAAACAATCAATTCCCACAGATACACACATCAACAAACAACACACCAATGTGAACCAACACCACCAACGCAGAACGAAGGACAAACCGCAGCGGCTAAAGCAATGAGGCGCAACGCTGAATCGATTGGGGATTCCCAATCAGGTTGATTTGTGATTCACTCCTTTTAGGGAGGAGATCACATGGGTCGGCCACTTTCACTTGATTTACGCCTTCGCTTTAAAAGGCTCATTTTATCCGGGATGAGCGGGCGTGAAGCAGCACGCCGCCTGCTGATCTCTCCAGCATCAGGATCTCGCTTGGCCCGTAAAGTTCGGGAGGGGCAGAGTTTAATCCCGGTCAGGACAGGGCGCCCAAAGGGAGGCGGAAAATTGGAGCCCTACCTCTCCTTCTTGCGCGAGCTGGTCAATCAAGACGGAGATATCACGTTGATGGAGTTATGTGATGCACTTTTCATGGCTGAGGGAGTGAGGGTTCACCATACTTCCGTCTCCAAGGCTTTGCGCCGTCTTGGCTACACCTATAAAAAAAATCGTTGGTGGCAACCGAGCGTGGCAAACTCCATGTACAAAATGCCAGAGATGAATGGCGCCACACCCGTCAGCCTATAATGCGTGATCTGCCTGAGAGACTGGTGTTTCTCGATGAAACCAGTGTTAAAACGAATTTAACCCGGCTGCGAGGCCGAGCCTTTAAAGGGGAACGAGCCCTTGACACAGCGCCGTTTGGACGCTGGCAGAACCAGACCTTTATCGCCGGTTTGACCCACGAGGGACTCATTGCGCCCTGGGTTCTGGACGGGGCCATGAATGGCAAGGCATTCACCACTTATATCACGACACAACTGGCTCCATGCTTGCACCCTAAAACGGTGGTCATTCTGGATAACCTGTCCACACACAAAGTTCCAGAAGCCGCAAGGGCCCTCAGACAAAGCGGGTGTTGGTTCCTTTTTCTGCCGCCCTATTCTCCTGATCTCAATCCTATCGAAATGGCGTTTTCCAAGCTCAAAGCACACCTACGCAGAATGAAAGCCAGAACCTTTGAGACCTTGATAAAGGCTCTGGGTGACATATGCGATCTGTTCACACCCCAAGAGTGTTGGAATTACTTCAAGGCAGCTGGATATGTTTCAGTATAAAGGCTCAAGAATATAAGGCTACCTCCCCACACAAGCGGCTTTGCCAAAAGGAACTCGGGGCGCTCAGGCAGACGCGCCACCCTATAGGAAAGAACCGCCACTATAAGAGAGAGAGAGCCCCCTCCCCTCTTCAGCGACCTCCGCCCTTTACTCCGGAACCGATGGGAGACCGACACTCAAACCGCTCTGGATCCCGGATCAGCGCTTCGCTTGTCCGGGATGACACCCTCGGGAGCGGTAAGGCACTCAGTCGACCGCTATGGCACCACCAAGAGAAGGGAGAGAGGGCGAGAGACCAGCGGTAAAGCAAGGTGGTGCGAAATCAGAAGGCAGGGAGGTTGGGAGGTTGGGAGGTTGGGAGGTTGGGAGGTTGGGAGGTTGGGAGGTTGGGAGGTTGGGAGGTAACTATAAGAGCGCAACAGAAGAGTGAAATGGACAGTCCGCTCACCCTTCACCTTTCAAACCAGATTTTGCTCTTGGGGAAGAGACAAAAGACCAGCAGGTTCATTAACACACCAAGCACAAGATCGGAGATTGCGGACGGACTATTCAAAAGTATTTGCCAAACCAGTGGGCTCAGACCGTTAGAATGAACTGCTGAGATCGAAGAGGTGACAGGAAGCGAATGCTGGGCGGGCATGATGGAGGGGGAATCCCCATAGGCACTAACCTAAGGGACTAAATTGCGGAGACTGCTGGAGTCTTCGCTTTCTCGGTGTGCCGGTGCTGGTCACCGAAAAAGCACGACCTTGGAGGAAATAACTAAATGCAATATGGCAAGCAAAGCCTTACTTCATTAATTTTTGTAACCAAATCGAGCTAATAAATTTCCCATTTTTCTTAGCGTATTGGTCAAAAACACCAATTTCTTCAAAGCCAAATTTCCTATGAAGCTCTACTGAAGCGTCATTAGGTAGAGCAATTCCCGACAAAAGACGATGTAATCCGGTTTTAGATAGGCTTCTAAAAAGCTCCGTGTAAAGCGCGGTCCCAATCCCGCTGGAGACCGTGTGCGGCGACAAATAGATCGTTACTTCAGCTGTTCCCTCAAAGGCAATGTCGTCACGATAAGGTTGGGAACAGGCAAATCCAAGTACTCCTTCCTTTCCCTCGGCAACTAAAATCTGATGAACTGTCCCGGGATTAAACTGTTTCAGCCACTCCAACCTGTTGTTATAGCTAAATGGTTTCGTCTCGAATCTGGCATAGCTTTTTGTAATATAATAATTAAATATATCGGTAATGCTCTGACAATCCGAGCTATCTCCAGATCTAATTTTGAAATTCCGCATCAGGAAGTACTCTTTAAAACGATATGGAAGGAACCGAGCTCCCTACCAACCCTTACCATTATAGTCCAAAGAACAACTCTGATAATTGGCAACGATAATCCATATTGGGGCAGACCTGCGGCCTGAAGTACTGGTGGGGTACTTATTTGAGTTTTAAGTTAGCGTTTATGAGAGGTATCCCCCTCATCGCCTTCCCGCTCTAGAATTGGAAAAACTGGATGGGGATGAGACTTACTCCCGCATGTTACCGTGAGCCACCAATACTTACTCAAACGACTGTAAGCCTGTAGCTAATATGGAATGCGCACAAATACAACAAGGCACTTCAGCCAAAACCTATTTCAGAACAAGCCGTTAGATCGAGAGTGTACTCACAAGTTCGGGCAAAAGCTGGAATTTCACCGCAAAATGTACGCTCAGCGACCGGTTTTGTGCGAGGAAATGTCCATATAAAAGGCCATTCGGGCACTGCCACCTGATGGCTTGGAACTCCAGATCAACAAGGCATGAGAGGAAAGCGTAATCCGGTCAGAACATGGACCAAACGCCCTAACAGCTCCGCGCCCCGGCCAACTTATCCCCGAACCGGCATAACTTATCCCCTTCACCCAAGTAAGAACCCCGCTCATACCTCAAGAAAGTTCAACAGGGGCTCCCGAACCATTTTAGCGCTTTAACTCACCTTTTAACACGCTCATTTCATCAGGATTGGTATTGCAACCAGTCTCGCGCAGCTTTTTGAGCTTGGGAGATATCTTGAAGGCTCATTTGTTCCGCGACTTCGGCGCGCAGGCGGATTGCTTTTACACTGCCAGCATGAACTGCCAGATTGAACCATTTATGGGCCTGAACCAGTTCCACGGGACCGCTTCGCCCTAACGCGCAATCCAGTCCCATTTGCAAAAGGTCATCTGGGGAGGTTGAACGATCCCGCTCCCGAACAGGTTTATTTGTCAAGAATTTCACTTCACCCATCTTTAAACTCCCAAAGAAGATACAACCCGAACTCACAGGGTTAGAATGGGAAAACAGGGTGAGAGAAGTGTTGAAGAACATCGTTAAAAAAATAAAAATCAAATAAAAACAAAGAATTAACTTAACAGTCTCGCAACTATAACAGCGCCAATTACCCTGTAGTTTCAAGAGCGGTACCACTTCTGGGCCCAGCATACCCTTTACCCTTTGATAACCATAAACTGAGGGGAGCTGCCCGGCGTGTCTTTAGCCGTGCTGACACAATGTCCGCCGCTTTGAGGGGATATGAACGTGGCAGTGCTCAAGCAGATTGCATGTCACTGGCATATTTGCCAGCCAACAAGCCACGCTCCGACAGTACTGTCGTATGCAGCTCACCGGCATGATCCGGCAAGCTGCATGCATTTTATATTGCAGTTCAAGCCTGTGCGTTTTCCAGCTTGTGGTCAGCGTAGTTTTTCCGCAATGTCAGTTTTGAGACCTTCCCTGTCGCAGTCATAGGCAACTGGTCGACGAGCACCACATCATCTGGAATTTGCCAGCTTGCCAAATGTTCTTTCAGGAGGTCCAAGACACTTTGTTTGTGAATGGTCTTTCCTTCTTTTGGAACAACAACCAGCAGAGGACGCTCATCCCACTTCGCATGGGGCACAGCAATGACTGCACAATTGGCAATATCCGGATGCGCCATAGCCATATTTTCAACGTCGATGGAACTGATCCACTCGCCGCCCGATTTGATAAGGTCTTTGGCCCTGTCCGTTATTGTCAGGAACCCTCTTTCACAGATTGTTGCAACATCACCGGTACCAAACCATCCGTCCGCATCCAGAGCAGCACTGCTGGCTTCTTCATTATTGAAATAACCCGCGGCTACTGCATTGCCGCGTACAAATAACTCACCAGCAGCCTTTCCATCTTTAGGAAGTTCCTCGCCATTTTCATCAATAATTTTGAGCTCCACACCGAACATGCGCCGCCCCTGTTTGGCTTTCAAATCAAGGCGCTCATTTTCAGGCAGTTTTCGCTCGCTTCCAAAAAGCTGCCCTTGTGTACCAATGGGGCTCATTTCAGTCATACCCCATGCATGACAGACATTCACACCGAGCTTTTCAAAGGAACCAACCATGGAACGGGAGGCCGCCGCTCCGCCAATAATAACCTCGCCAAAGCCCTCGGGTTTTCTGGCACGCTTGCTGATTTCTCCAAGCAGGCCCAGCCACACGGTTGGAACCCCCCATGACGAATAGACGTTTTCTTGCTCCATAAGATCAAACAGGCTGGCACCATCCAGATGCGGACCGGGAAAAACGATGGACACGCCAGCCATAGGGGCATGGAAAGGTAATCCCCATGCGTTTACATGGAACAAAGGAACAACAGGAAGGATTTTAACTCCTGGTCGCAGGCAATCGGGGAATGTGATGCCAGCCATTAATGCATGCAGTACGGAAGAGCGGTGGGTATAGAGAACCCCTTTGGGATTGCCAGTCGTACCGGAGGTATAGCAAAGGCCGGAGGCTGCGTTTTCGTCCAGATCGGGCCACTGGTACTGAGGGGTTTGCGCGCCCAAGAGCTCTTCATAGCAGAGCACATTTGGAATAGACGTTTCAGGCATATGCGCCTTGTCCGTCATGATGACATACTTCATGTCCTTGGGAAATTGCGCGAGAAGTTTCTCGACCAAAGGCACGAAGGTGAGATCGAGAAACAGGACCCTGTCCTCAGCATGAGTGGTGACATACACCATCTGCTCCGCAGACAAGCGCGGGTTAATTGTGTGGCAGACAGCTCCTATCCCCGAAATTGCATAGTAAAGTTCAAAGTGGCGATACCCATTCCATGCGAGGGTTGCAACGCGGTCCCCCTCTTCTATGCCCAGCGCCAGAAGCGCTTTTGCCATCTGCCGCGCCCGTACCTCGGTTTCCCGGTAGCTGGCACGGTGTATCCCCCCCTCGACAGTTGCAGAAACAAGTTCCGCATCACCGTGAACTTCAGCTGCAAATGTCAAAATATCTGAAATGAGCAGCGGCCTATGCATCATTTTACCTTGCAACGCCATGGAACTTTCCTCCCGTAAAGTAACAGCATACGCAAGCCCGCCTTTTTTATGTAAACGGGCTTAGGTTATCAGGCTTTTTACGGTTCCATAGGCAGGGGCAAATGTCAATTTACCCTCAGGATATTTGCATAGTATGGCGCAAATTTCCGAGATTGTATGAGCACCTGTAGACTTTCGAATAACTATGCGACGTAGGGTAATAGCAATCGGAATTATTGCAAGCCTATCGGTAGGTTTGGATCCAACCTCATTGGCACGGATGTCGGCGGAAAGTGTGGCGAGAGATCTGCCCCCATTGTGTCATTGCAGACAAACGAAGCGCCGATCCGGTATCCAGACCACAAACCACCGATTATACTTGATGACTGCTGATATAAGTTTCAAAGCTTGCAAAATAAAGCCACTTCCCAGTGAATATGCTGGAAAGAGGCTCTAGAATTAGTGGTTGGTGAGCTGCTGCACCTCAAGCGAGGGAGAGTTTCACATCCACGTTACCGCGTGTTGCGTTGGAATAGGGGCACACCTCATGTGCAGCCGCAATAATTTCTTCCGCTACGCTTTTTTCAACGCCCGGCAGATCCACCTTCAAAGCCACTTCCAAGCCGAAGCCACCCTCAGCGCGCGGGCCAATCCCAACAGTTGCCTCAACATTGGTCTCGTCGGTTACTTTCACGTCTTTACGCTGCATGGCAACCACTTTCATGGCACCAATAAAGCAGGCAGCATAACCAGCGGCGAAAAGCTGTTCAGGGTTGTTGCCAGCACCACCAGCTCCGCCCAGTTCTTTTGGCGTGGACAAGGATAGTTCAAGGGAGCCATCCAGTGTTTTTGCTGTGCCATCGCGGCCACCAGTGGCCTTTGCAGTTGTTTCATAGAGAACTTTAACGGACATGATTCACCCTTTCAATCGCATCATATTAAATCGTGCGCGATATAAGTACTCCATTCCAAAGATAAATCAAGCTTATTGTGAAATAATCGTGCACGATATATAAAATGAAAAAGACCAATATAAAGGATTGCGGAATGTGCGAGGAAAACCTTGCCACCAAACAGAGGATCAAGCTGGAAGACAATCTTTGTTTTTCCATCTATAAAACAAGTCATGCGCTCAACCGTTTTTTTAAGCCCCGGTTGAAAGAACTGGGGCTGACCTATCCGCAGTACCTCGTCATACTGGCGCTGTTGGACAAGGACCGGCAGACTGTTACAAACTTGGGGAAGCTTCTTTTTCTGGAATCCAGCACCTTGACGCCACTTTTAAAAAGGCTGGAGACCTCAGGCTTCATACTCAGGCAGCGGTCCAGCAAAGACGAGCGGCAGGTGATTATTAGCTTGAGGGAAAAGGGTCGGCAACTGAGCGACGGGATTTGCCGCATACAGGCCTGCGCTCTTGAAGCGCTTGATATGGATCTGGATACGGCCAACGCTCTCATTCTTCAAATGAACGAGCTGAGAACAGTACTCACAGAAGAAACTTAGAGGCGTATCGCCAAAAAGTGGATACCAGTTTCCGGGTAAAAGGTAGGGCGCCCAAACAATAGGTTAAAGCAGTGAGTTGTTTTAATAAAGCGGCTCACTGCGATAGAGGTTGATGCTTTCGCGAAGTCTCGATTTTTTTGATAGAACAGATAAAAATGGCCGACTTGTATAGTCGGCCTTTAACTTATTTTCGAAAGCAGTCTGGTGGACAGAAATACTTGGCCTGATGGCTCAGGTAGTTTTCGAAGCTTTCTGTTGCCGCGCTTTCAATCTGCTCATGCGCGGCCCGTGATTGCGCCACATGCGCTTCCAGATGAGACTTACGGGCGCTGTCCTGTGGCAGAACCTTAAAGTAATCAGTCTGGGCCTTTGCCAGAGCACTAATAAATGCCTGATGAGATCCATAGCGCTTGACACCAGCAAGAACTTTGGCCGAAGGCGTCAATTCAGGGTTTTCCAGCTTGGCGATTTGCACCTCCAAGGCGTCTTGATGACTTCGCCCGCTATCATGGGCCTCATCCATAAGTTTAGCCAGATCCCGCATCTGCACTAACAGCGCAAGGCCCGCATCCTTCAAGGTCCGCCCTTCCCTGTCTGCCGGTAACAATAGGTCCGGCTTTCGTCCCTCGACTGCCACCAACTGCAACTGGTCATTCAGTTGGCGCTGCTCTTCAGGCGATAACCCCTCGCTTTCAGCAAGTGCCAGATAGGTCAGGAAGGTATTGAGGAAATAGGCTTCCTGCTCATCAATCCCCACGGGCAAGAACGGGTTGATGTCCACGCTGCGCAACTCGATATATTCCACACCGCCGCGACAAAGGGCCGTAATGGGCCGTTCATTGGACAGCGCATTGCGCTTGGGCCGGACCGTTCCATAAAGCTCGTTTTCCAGCTGCAGCTGATGCGTGTTCATCTGCTTGTAATCACCGTCCTCGTGAACGCCGATTTCCTCATAAATTCCCTCGGATGTTCCAAGGGCTGCCCGCAGGCCATCAAGGTAGTCAGCCATGCTATTGAAGTGGATGTCCAGCTTACCCTGCACAACGCTGGTATACCCAAGATCACTCATGCGCAGCGACGTGGCGTAGGGGGCATACAATGTGTCATCGCCCAGCGATTTCAAACCCGTGCTCTTATTTTTCAAGTAGCTTTTATCCAGAGCAGGTGTTGCCCCGAACAGGTAGAGCACCAACCAACCGTGCCGTTGGACATTCCGAATTAGGCTTAAATAGCCATCGGAACGAACATGCTGCATCTCGCGGGCAGTGCTGCCTTGAGGCGCAATTGCTTCCCAAATATCCTCGGGCAGAGAGAAGTTATAGTGAATGCCGGAAATTGTCTGCATCACTTTTCCATAGCGATTTGCGAGACCTTGCCGGTAGAGTGTCTTTATACGTGCGGCATTGCTTTTCCCGTACTGGGCAATCCGTACTTCTTCGTCACAGGACATATTCGGCGGCATGCTGGCATTCCAGAAGAACTCCCCACTGGGCAACCGGCGCGAGCTGAAAATATGAATATCCTTTAGAAACTGGATACTCTGCGCCATATTGGTGTTTGCCGGCGTGATAAATTCCAGCTGTGCCTCTGCAAAGTCTGTGGTGATATACTTATGGGTCAGCGTCTTCCCAAGAGCCTCTGGATGATCATGAAGAGAAATGAGGTTTTCTTCGGTGACCCGCAGGCTCTCCTTTTCCAAACCAACCCGTATTTGGGCCAAACTGGCCCGCACACTCGGGTCGTTTAATATTGGAAGTTTGGAGTGATTAAGTGCCAACATTTTTTTACTTTCATCCCATAGTCCCTCGAGGGGAAATAGGTCTTTCAACGACTTAATTCAACAAGATTCGACACGACCGTCTTCGATCATATCGACAAAAAATTGCAGGTTTGTGGCGAGTTGCGCCCCCACGTCCTGCGGCATTTTCTGAAGTACGGCCCCGATACGTTCGCTATGATGACGGGCAATGAGCGCCATATTCCGAGTTCCCTCAAGGGTCAAGACCAAACGACGGGCCCGCCCGTCTTCCGGGCTTGGCTCGGTGGTCAAGAACCCTTTTTCCTCCAGCCGTTTTACAATACGGGAGGCTCCACTTTTGGAGATCCCCAGCGTTCTGCTGACAGCCTGGACAGCGCACTGGGGCTCCTGCTCCACAATACGAAGCGTCAGAAGATCGGTGAGCGAAAACGCCTCACTGGCCACCCCCCCGCAGCACTGGGAGCTGAAATGCCAGGACAAGGTCAAGAACATATCATAGAGATTTTCAGCATAATGTTCAGCTGGCGGGCTTGTCACTGAAGCGCTCCTTGTTACAGATTCTGCAGATTTCTATATAGTTGACGCTATCAACTATATAGGTGACACTGTCAACCATAAAACTTCAGGGACTGACAGTTTATCTCAAGGCCGTCATCATTGTGCCTTTCGTGTTCGTTTCATCACACCGCAGACTTTTATTGGCCCCCACCTAAGCATGTTCATGTTATGTTCCTGTTAACTTTCCTTAACTACGCTCGTTGAAAGATTCTTTTAACCCTTGAATATTAGGCCCTGCACTATGCACAGAGACAAATCCATTAATTACATCGAGTTACCCGCAAAAGATCTCTCCGCTGCAAAGAGCTTCTACTCGAAGACATTTGGCTGGAGCTTTCAAGATTACGGGCCAGACTACACTGCATTTAATGATGGGTTCTTTGACGGAGGCTTCTACCATGCACCGCTGCACTCCCAAGCTGATCACGGAGCAGCTCTGGTTGTTCTTTACGCCAAGAAACTTGAGGAGGTTTTAGAGGAAGTCCTCCGAAATGGCGGCACAATATGCCGTGACATTTTCTCGTTTCCCGGAGGGCGACGGTTTCACTTTCAAGACCCCAACGGCAACGAGTTGGCCGTGTGGTCGGAACTTGCTGAAGGCGATGGAAAATAAAGGTATGCTTCAAGTGAAAAGAGATCGTTTTAAACACTCTACTTCCGTGTTCGTGATCGTGCGCTGTGAAGAGGATATCTTATGGTTGAAGCGTTCACACACCGGATGGATGGACGGGTTTTACAGCCTTCCGGCGGGGGCAGTAGAAGGCGGAGAACCCTTAAGGCAGGCCGCTGCCCGCGAGGCCTTTGAGGAAGTAGGCATCACCATAGTTCCCGATGACCTTCGACTTCGTCACGTAATACACTGCCTCACCGAAGGGAACGAATGGATGGGGTGCTTTTTTGAGGCAACCCGCTGGCAGGGTTCGCCCTATCTGGCTGAGCCCCATAAACACTCCAGTTTAGAGTGGCACCCGATTGATTTCCCCCCCAAAAACACATTGCCTTATGTGAGACAGGCTATGGGACATATTCAAGGTGCAAGGGCCTATTCCCAGTTCGGTTGGCAAGAAGAATTGTCAGCGGCTTAGAGCCCTGTTCCGTTTTGGAGAATTCAATCAAACGAGAAGAATTCTTTCAAAATAAAGAAGTTATGCCAGTCAGCAATAAGAGGAATCTATCGGGTTCTGTCTTGATCCCAGCTTGTTGGTCGGGATGACCTCGTAAGAAAACAAGGATGTCACCCCCGCACTTGATCCGAGGTTAGTGACTCACGAGCGAAGTGCAACGTTAATGGCACTTTTTTGATGTAGAATTATACCTGTGAACGATCTCATCAAGTTCCTTTTTTGAAAGAGAGGTAATATTGGTGGATCGAGGTGACCACTGTCGTAAGTGTTTAGTCCCGTGAGGAGAGAAGGCCGTGTCATCTCTGCCCTATCTTCCAAGAAGGGCAATGAGACAGACAAATACAACCTGATTATCTTTTCACGGGACCAAACTGCAGGTAAGGGCTAAGTCGGGGTGAACTTTACCGCTGTGCGCTGGCTTTGCTCTTCCATAAATACACTGCAATCAGAGTAAGGGCGACGTATATGCCGATTGGATATTGCAGTGCCGCGGATGCGGCCGCACTGTGCCCTGAATTATTGCCAAACTGTGAAGATGTGCTGAAAAATATTTGCCCGATCACAGCAATACCTACTGCCACACCTACTTGCTGGAATGCCTGCAATATACCCGATCCGGCGCCAGCATCTTCGCTTGCAACACGTGAAAGCACAAGTTGGAACATTGTTGCCAGAGATGTCCCCATACCCATACCAACAAGCAGTAGGGGAGGCAAAAAGGATAGCTGGTCAAATGCAGTGGATGAAGAGTTTATAACCAGTACGAGGCCTATCATGCCAAGCAATACGGTTAAAGCCCCAAGCGCAAGGCGCGCTTCCAGCCACTTGTTTGCAAGCCGACTGGCGAAAAACGAGGCTATCATCACACCAGCAGGATGCGCCGCCAAAGCGACACCGGCATCTTGAGCGGACAAACCAAACCCAGATTGAAGATAGACCGCAAGCATAAACATAACACCAGCAGTGCCAGAGAAGAAGAGCGCAACAATACCAAGGCCCAATAGAAAAAAACGGTCTTTAAGCAAGTTTGCCGGCATTACTTGCGGCAGGTTTTTCCTTGCACGCAAAATTTGTGTCCTGCTGAACAGGAGCAAGAGTATCAGACCACCAAGCATCAACGCAAAGCACCACCACGGCCAGCCCAAAAGTCGTCCTTCCACAAGGGGATAGGTAATCGCAAGAATACTGAAGGCAAACAAAGCCGCTCCGCCCCAATCTGAGCCTTTGTGGGCTGGGGCCTCTTTCTTCGGTAAGTAAAGGAGAGCGCCAACTAGAGAAATAATCCCCAATGGCAAGTTAATCAGAAAGACAGCCCGCCAACTCAGATCAGCAATATCTGCAGAGACCAGAAAACCTCCGAGCACCGGGCCTGTCACCGCACCCAGTCCGCTGATGGTTCCAAACAGGCTGATGACTTTGCCTTTTTGCTCCGGCTCAAAGAGCACATGAACAATTGCCAGAACCTGCGGCACCATCATAGCACCGGCAAATCCCTGCGCGGCTCTTGCAGTGATCAGCGTGGTAATGTCTGGTGCGACGCCGCAAACGCCCGAGCTGCCAATAAAGCCAATCAGCCCCCAGCCGAATAATTTATTGCGCCCCAGCACATCGCCAAATCGGCCAAAAGGCAAAAGGCCAGCTGCAAAAGTCAAAACATATATAATCAGCACCCATTCCAGCTGACTTGGTGTTGCGTTTAGTTCCTCTTGAATGGTGGGAAGTGCCAAATTAACGATAGTAACATCCAGCGTATTCATAAATGCAGCAAGAAAGAGGACAGCAACCGCCAGCCCGCGCTTTGGAAACTGCTGTTCCAAATTTAAGAGTTCCGTTGACAAAATCATATCCTTTTCATGATACATCAATTGTAACAAATATCAGTAGGATAGTTTTAGATGCCTCTTGAATGGCCCGGCTAAACTCTGACTTTGCTAGATATTGATTTTCACGGGAGGCAACTTGTAGCCTCTTGGTGACTTGGACTTCTAAGGCCAATCCCTAATAGTCACCGGTACGTTTCGATGGGGAGAGCCTCACGATACATGTAACCTTTAAAGTAACAATAATGCCCTGTCAATTTCATGTATCTTTATTTGTAACAAAACTGTACTTGGTGTAACCTGCCAGAAACAGGAGAGTTACCCGTGAGACCCAATAGCCGCCTTTCCCGAGCGCTCCATGTGATGCTGCATTTAGACCAGAACGACGTTTCTCAGACTTCCGAGCAAATCGGTAAGGTTCTTGGGACTAATCCCTCGCTCGTTCGGCGCATGATGGGGGGGCTTAGAGATGCAGGGATCGTGTCTTCGCTCAAGGGGCATGGCGGAGGCTGGTGTATGGCAAAACCAATTGAAAATATCACACTAGCTGAAGTTTATGCAGCACTGGGCTCACCGCAATTATTTGCTGTTGGGAACGCTGGTGATACGCCGACATGCCCTCTTGAAAAGTCCGTACATGAAGCCGTTTCAAATGCCTTAACTGCAGCTGATTCCGCATTTAAGGCCGAACTTGAGGACACAACGGTTGCTGATTTGGTTCGATCCAGTGCCGTCATTGAAAGGCTTCAATTATCGTCAAATAGATATTCCGTTCATAAAGACCGGCGAAGCATGTCTGATTAAACGAATTATAGGACGACTTGATTGAAGTGCTTTTAGGTAGGCAACACATTGCTTTCCAGAGCATAACCTTACTTGCCCCGCTTGAGCCACTTCATTACCCATGCTCCAGGAAACAAAAAACCGCGCTCATTGTCATGAGCGCGGTTGAGTTTTACACCCTTCTTACGAGGGCTGTGCATTGGGGTTTCTTGCCCCAGTGATCTACAATGGCATAACGGGCGGAGCGGCGGGCGGCTTCTCTTACCAGATCCACATCCTTGCGCCGTCCTTTTGGAATGCTGATGACGGCGGAATAGACGGCATCGCGCACCAGATCTTCAAAGTCATCACCGTCATGATTGCAATCGGGTATGCCCATAAGGATCACGTCGATCTCGCCATCAAGTTCACCTTTGCCGGTGACAGCTAGAGAAACGACAACAGAACCGGCAAACGAGAGTTTACGCCGTTCCTGAATTCCCATTTCCTCTGGTGGGCCAATGAGGCGGCCATCCTTGACCGTTATTCCGGCTGGGGCCTCGTCAATGACTTGTAGCTTGCCCGGAACAAGGCGAACCATATCGCCGTCCTTGATGATGGCTGTATCTCTTACGCCTTTGGTACGTGCAAACTCTTCATGAGCTGCCAAGTGCAAAGCTTCGCCGTGAACAGGAACCACACGCTTGGGCTTGAGAAGGTCATAGACCTGAGACAGTTCACCACGCCGTGGATGGCCCGATACATGCACAAGTGCGTCCCTGTCGGTGATGACTTTGAGCTTCTGCGAGACAAGTTCGTTGATGACCCCGTTTACCGCCTTCTCATTTCCCGGAATGGTGCGGGACGAAAAGATGACCGTATCACCTGCGGAAAGGGCCACCTGCCGGTGGTTATCGCCGGCAATACGGGCCATAGCCGCCCTCGCCTCGCCTTGCGAGCCTGTGCAAAGAGCCACCACATTTTTACGGGGCAGCGAGCCATAGGTTTCTTCATCACGAAATGGAGGCAAGCCGTCGAAATAGCCCAGATCACGGCCAATCTCATAGGTGCGGGCCATGGAGCGGCCAATAACCACAATTTCGCGATCACACGCATAAGCCGCTTCTGCCACCGCCCGCATGCGGGCCACATTAGAGGCAAACGTGGTCACGGCAACGCGGTTTGGAGCAACCTTGATAATTTCCGTCAAGGCTGCCTGCACGTCTTTCTCGCTGGGGCTGGTGCCATCTCGCAGGGCATTGGTGCTGTCGCAAATAAGGGCATCCACCCCTTCACGGCCAAGTTCTGCAAGGCGGTCCAAATCTATGGGTTTGCCAATTCCCGGTGTCAAGTCAATCTTCCAATCGCCCGTATGCACCGCCAAATGGCCACCAACACGAATGGCCAGCGCACAAGGCTCGGGGATGGAGTGGGTCATAGTGATCAGCTCGATATCAAAGGCTCCAGCCTTGAACCGGTCTCCTTGATTAACCACTGTGACGGGAATATCCAGCCCTCCCCCATCCATTGCCAGCTTCGCTTCTAACAAGCGCGCGGTAAACGGGGTTGCAAAAACAGGCAGGCGTACCCTATCCCAGATGTAGGAAAGTGCCCCGTAATGATCCTCATGTGCATGGGTGATGACAATACCGACCACCTGATCCCTGATTTCCTCAAGGTAGCGCAAGTCTGGCAGAACCAAATCCACTCCCGGCAACTCGGGACCCGCAAACGAGACCCCGAAATCAACAACAAGCCAAGTTCTGTCATCTTCTGGGCCCCATCCATAAAGGCCCAAATTCATTCCAATTTCACCAACGCCGCCGAGCGGCAAAAAAACGAGCTGAGACTCGCTCGACATTTGCAATACCTCCAACACGGCCATGGCCTTGCGACCCAGTGCGGCCTTATACTTTCAAATATTTCCTACGAAAAGAATACGTCACCGGCGGTCACAAGCTGTTCACGCCCGTTTTCACGCTTAACAATGAGACGGCCCAAATGGTCAATATCGACAAAAGTGCCCTTAAACTCTTCATGGGTAAGTCTTACCCGTATTTCCTTGCCCCGTCCAACCGCGCGGGACAACCATTCACGGCGAACCAGTTCAAAGCCACCTGTTCCACGCCACTGCTCTAGCCAATAAGCCAGACGGGACGCAAGGTGGGTAAACACCTGATCGACCTCGCACCCGTAGCCCAGACTGCGCAAATCCGTGGTTTTATAAAGTCCAAGATCAGGATGGTGAACGCAATTGACGCCAAACCCACAAACTACATAAAGTGAGCCATCGGTCCCTGTTGCGCTTTCCAGCAGGATTCCGGAGATCTTGGCACCATCCACCAGCAGATCATTGGGCCACTTCAGCTCAACAAGCTTGAGAGTGCCTGTGGCAGCTTCCACGGCTTCGGCAAGAGCGAGAGCCGCTACAAACGGCATCTGGATCACGTTTTCATCAAAGGCTTCAAACCTCAGGAGAACAGAGGCGAACAGATTGCCTTTTTCCGAGGTCCATGAGCGGCCCCGTCGGGCCTTACCTTGCTCTTGCACATCCGAGCGAACCCACAGATTGCCCCCATAGCCTTCCGTTGCCCTTTGGGCGGCACGGGTATTGGTGGAATCCAGTGTTTCATAGTGTTCAACAACAAAGCCCGGTGCACTGGTCACCGGGCCTTGGAAGAGTAGCTTATCCATCTAACTCACTTTAAAACAGCGAATTGGCTGCACCCGAAGCTGTCTCAACAATGAAATTGTTGAAGAACGGGAACAGGACAACCACTGCGCTGGAAACACCCAGAGCAATTTTCATCTCGCCGGACATGGGCAGGAATTCCTCGCTTGGCTCATCAAAGAACATGACCTTGATGACGCGAAGGTAATAGTAGGCACCAACCACGCTGGCGAGCATACCAATGATCGCAAGTGGGTAAAGACCCGCCTTCACAGCCGCGATAAACACGTAGAACTTGGCGAAGAAGCCAATGAACGGTGGAATACCGGCAAGCGAGAACATGAGGAATGCCAGCAGGATCGCCATAGGCAGGTTTGTCTTGGAAAGACCTGCAAGATCTTGAATGTCTTCCACCATACCGCCCTTACGACGCATGGAAAGAACACAGGCAAATGTGCCCAGTGTCATAGCCAGATACGCGGTGAGGTAAACAATCACACCCTCAACACCCACAACGGAGCCGGAGGCCAGACCCACGAGGGCAAAGCCCATGTGGCCGATGGAGGAGTATGCCAGAAGACGTTTGATGTTGCGCTGACCGATAGCGGCAAAAGCACCAAGGGTCATGGACATGATGGAGACAAATACGATGATCTGCTGCCAGTCCGCCCCTACGCCGCCGAACGCATCGATGAGAATGCGAACCAGCATGCCAAAGGCTGCGATTTTCGGAGCAGCCGCGAAGAACGCGGTCACAGGTGTTGGCGCCCCCTCATAAACATCCGGTGTCCACATGTGGAACGGAACTGCGGAAATTTTGAAGCACAGGCCTGCCAGCAGGAACACGATACCGAACACAAGGCCCAGAGAGACATGCTCTTCAGTAAGCGTACTCGCAATCGCACCGAACTCGGTCTGGCCGGTAAAGCCATAGATAAAGGACATCCCGTAAAGAAGCATACCCGAAGACAGGGCACCCAGAACAAAGTACTTCAAACCCGCTTCTGTTGAACGCACAGAATCGCGGTTGATGGCTGCCACCACATAGAGCGCCAGAGACTGAAGCTCAATGGCCAGATACATGGCAATCAAATCACCGGCAGACAGCATCAGCATCATGCCTATTGTCGCCAGAACAATCAGGACCGGATACTCGAACCGGTCAAAGTTCTGAGAGCGTGCATAGGCAACTGACATGGCAATGGCAAAGCCGGAGCCAATGAGAACAAGAATTTTCAGGAACTGAGAAAACCGGTCCTGAATGAAGGCGCCGTTAAACGCCTCCCCGAAGTTCGGGCTCATAATGAGCATCAAACCTGCAACCGCGAAAAGCGCAACACAGATACCAGTAACAACCGGCGTCTTCTGCTCGCCTCCGAATGCTCCAAGCATCAATAGGAAGAGCGCTCCGCATGCCAGAAACAGTTCTGGCAGCAGCGGCATCAGGTCAGAAAATTGAAATACATCTGCATGCATGACGTCAACTCGTCCTAATGATCAATGTGCGACAGCGGCTGCAGAAAGGGCACTGCCCCCCGCTTCCACTGCTGCTTGATAATGAGTAATCAAAGAATCCACCGATGCCTGTGTTACATCAAACACAGGTGCCGGATAGAAACCGAAGAAGATGGTCAAAATAACCAGCGGAATAAGGATAACCTTCTCGCGGGCACTCAGATCCAGCATGGACTTCAGGCTTTCCTTTTCCAGCGCACCGAATACAACGCGGCGATACAGGAACAGCGCGTAGGTTGCGGAAAGAATAACACCTGTTGTTGCAAACAGAGCAACCCATGTATTGACCTTGAAGATACCGACCAATGTAAGGAATTCACCCACAAAGCCAGAAGTACCTGGCAGCCCCACATTCGCCATGGTGAAGATGAGGAAAGCAACAGCATACTTCGGCATGTTGTTGACCAAACCACCATAAGCAGAAATCTGACGGGTGTGCTTGCGATCGTAAATCACACCAACACACAAGAAGAGCGCTGCAGAGACAATACCGTGGGACAGCATCTGGAACAGTGCACCTTGAATACCTTGGGCGTTTGCCGCGAAGATACCCATGGTCACATAACCCATGTGCGCCACAGAGGAGTAGGCAATCAGCTTCTTGATGTCTTCTTGAGCCAGAGCCACCAGAGAGGTGTAGATGATCGCGACCACGGACAATGTGAACACAAACGGTGCAAACATGTCACTGGCCAGCGGGAACATTGGCAAGGAGAAACGCAGGAAGCCGTAACCACCCATCTTCAGCAAGATACCTGCCAGAATAACAGAACCGGCTGTAGGCGCTTCCACGTGGGCATCTGGCAACCATGTGTGAACCGGCCACATTGGCATTTTCACCGCAAAGCTTGCGAAGAAGGCAAGCCAGAGCCATGTCTGCATTCCTGCTGGGAAGTCGAACTTCATCAAGGTTGGAATGTCCAGCGTGCCAGCGGTCCAGTACATGCTCATGATGGCGATCAGCATGAGAACCGAGCCAAGAAGCGTGTAGAGGAAGAACTTGTAGCTGGCATAAACGCGCCGTGCACCACCCCAGATACCGATGATCAGGAACATCGGAATAAGGCCGGCTTCAAAGAACACATAGAACAGAACCAGATCCAGCGCACAGAAGACGCCGACCATGAGCGTTTCCAGAACGAGGAACGCGATCATGTATTCCTTGACGCGCGTATCAATGCTTTTCCAGCTCGCAAGAATACAAAACGGCATCAAGAAGGTTGTCAGAATGACAAACAGCATGGAAATGCCGTCTACACCCATGTGATAGGAGAAGACGCCGCCCAGCCAGTCATATTTCTCCACCATCTGGAAGCCCGGGTTCTCGTCGGTGAACCCGCCCCAGATAAACAGGGAAACAATGAAGGTGAAGCAGGTGGTAATTAACGCCACCCGCCGGATGTTTGTTTTTGCCTCTTCATCATCCCCGCGAACGAGGAGGATGAAAAAGACACCTACCATCGGCAGGAACGTGGTGATTGATAAAATATTCCAATCGCTCATCAGTGGGCTCCCCCGCCCGAGAACATGGCGTATGTAATGAAGAACGCTACGCCAATCATCATCGCGAATGCATAATGGTAAATGTAGCCGGACTGAAGTTTCACAACTCGTGCAGTCACGGCCTGAACGCGTGCCGCCACGCCGTCTGGTCCCAGACCATCAATGACAGTCCCGTCACCGGATTTCCAAAGGAAGCGGCCCAGCTTCATTGAAGGCTTTACAAACAGGAAGTCATAGAGCTCGTCAAAGTACCACTTGTTCAGCAGGAACTTGTAGAGAGGCTGATGACGCTCTGCCATGGCCTTTGGAATGCCAGGTGAGCGAATGTAGAAGATGAAGGCCACAATGAAGCCGGTTGCCATCATAAAGAATGGTATCCCCTTCACCCACATCGGCACATGGTGCATTTCGTGCAAGATTTCTTTGGTGTTTTCTGTTACCGCCAAAGACGCTTTCCAGAACGCATCATAGTCGTGTCCGAAGAAGAATTCTTTAAACACAACACCTGCAAACAAGGCACCCAATGACAGCAAGATCAACGGCACAGTCATCACCCACGGACTTTCGTGAACGTGGCTCATCACATCAACGGAGGCACGCGGCTTGCCGTGGAATGTCATGAAAGTCAGGCGCCATGAGTAGAAGGATGTCAGCAGCGCAGCAACCACGGTTGCCCAGAAAGCATAGCTGGCAAACACGTTGTGGCCAACGAAGGCAGCTTCAATAATCGCATCTTTTGATACGTGCCCTGCTGTTCCAATTGCGGTGAATGGAATTCCAAAACCGGTCAGAGCCAGCGTACCGATCATCATGGTCCAGTAAGTTACTGGAATATGCTTACGCAAGCCGCCCATACGGCGCATGTCCTGTTCGTCGGAAACCGAGTGAATTACGGAGCCGGCGCAAAGGAACAGAAGCGCTTTAAAGAACGCATGGGTGAACAGGTGGAAAATCGCGATACCGTAAGCACCAATACCCAGAGCCACAAACATGTAACCGAGCTGGGAACAGGTTGAATAGGCAATCACGCGCTTGATGTCGTTTTGTACGCAGCCAACAGTTGCTGCAAACAGGGCGGTTGTTGCACCAAACAAGGTAACGACCGTGAGCGCTGTTGTGGAGAGTTCGAACAACGGCGACAGGCGGGCTACCATGAACACACCAGCAGTCACCATGGTTGCAGCGTGGATCAGAGCGGAAACCGGTGTCGGGCCTTCCATGGCATCTGGTAGCCAGGTGTGCAGCAGGAACTGGGCTGATTTACCCATAGCACCCATGAAGAGCAGCAGACACACAACGGTCAAGGCATCTCCTGGATACAGATTGTATCCCAAGAACTGCATGATCGGGTCCTTACCATCAGCAACAGCGCTGGCGGATGCAAAGATCACGTTAAAGTCTGTGGAGCCGAAAATGACGAAAACGCCAAAGATGCCCAGAGCAAAGCCGAAGTCACCCACACGGTTGACCACGAACGCCTTCATGGCCGCAGCGTTTGCAGATGGCTTTTTGTACCAAAATCCAATGAGAAGGTAAGAAGCCAGGCCCACGCCTTCCCAACCAAAGAACATTTGCAGCAGGTTGTCGGAGGTCACCAGTGCCAGCATGGCAAATGTGAACAAAGACAGGTACGCAAAGAACCTTGGACGGTGCGGATCGTGATGCATGTAACCGATGGAGTATACATGTACCAAAGCGGACACGGTGTTGACCACAACCAGCATTACAGCGGTGAGCGTATCAACACGAATGGACCAGTTGATGTTCAGATCACCCGAATTGATCCAGCGCAGCAGGTCAAACATAACTGGCTCATGCGAGCCCAGTCCGATCTGAAAAAATGCTATCCATGACAGCAGCGCAGATACAATTAAAAGGCCGCTTGTAATATATTCGCTTGCCTTTGCCCCGAGCGCCCGGCCAAACAGACCGACCGTTAGAAAGCCCAGCAGCGGGAGGAATACGATTGCCGTATACATTCGTCCCTCAGCCTTTCATGATGTTAATATCGTCGACAGCAATTGAGCCGCGATTACGGAAATAGACCACCAGAATGGCAAGGCCGATCGCCGCTTCCGCAGCTGCGACGGTTAACACCATCAGCGCGAAGATCTGGCCGACCAAGTCATTCAGGAAGACTGAGAAAGCAACAAGGTTGATGTTGACGGCCAGCAAAAGCAGCTCGATGGACATCAAGATGACGATCACGTTTTTACGGTTCAGGAATATTCCGAAAATACCGATCGTGAACAAAATCGCAGCTAGCGACAGGTAATGCGATAATCCAATTTCCATGGGGCCTCGCAGTGCTCCCTCAAGTTCTAGAAGCAGCCCAATCATTGGAGGAGCACTCTCCTCCAATGATAGGCCGGTTAATATTAAGGTTCCAGACCACCGGCCTTAGATCCCTTTTCCGGTTTTTACTTTTACCACTTCAATGGCATCTTCAGGTCGGCGTCCAACCTGCGTTGCAATATCCTGACGGCGAACGCCTTCCTTATGGCGCAAGGTCAGCACAATTGCGCCGATCATTGCCACAAGAAGCACAAGGCCGGACAGCTGGAAGAAGTAGATGTAGTGCGTGTAAAGAAGATTACCGATTGCAGCGATATTCTGGGTTTCCGCAATTGGCGGAATTGGGGATGCACCTTTGCCCACGATCGTTGGCTGAATAACCCAGCCGCTGACTACCATCAACAGCTCAACCAGCAAGATACAGCCGATCAAAGCACCAATTGGCATATACTGCAGCAGACCTTGGCGAAGGGATGCAAAATCCACATCCAGCATCATCACCACAAACAGGAACAGCACCATGACCGCTCCCACGTAAACCACAACCAAAAGCATGGCCAGATATTCAGCCCCGATAAGGACAAACAGCCCAGCCGCATTGAAGAAGCACAGGATCAGAAACAGAACCGAATAAACGGGATTGCGCGAGGCAATCACCATAAATGCGGAGGCAACCGCCACCGCAGCAAACAAATAGAAGAAAAGGGCCTGCAAAACCATTAGAGGTTGCCTCTGTTCATTGTTTGGCTTTCCCGCTGGCATGCTCTCTTGCTGCCATCGCCGAAAAAGCCCCCTAAACTTATCAGCTACCGATTAACGGTAGGGTGAATCCATCTCGATATTGCGAGCGATTTCACGCTCCCAACGATCGCCATTTTGAAGCAGCTTGTCTTTGTCATAAAACAGCTCTTCACGCGTTTCCGTGGCGAACTCGAAGTTCGGACCTTCAACAATTGCATCCACCGGACACGCTTCTTGACAGAAGCCGCAGTATATACACTTGGTCATGTCAATGTCGTAGCGGGTGGTCCGGCGTGTTCCGTCATTGCGGCGCGGACCTGCTTCGATTGTAATTGCCTGCGCAGGACAGATCGCTTCGCACAGCTTACAAGCAATGCAGCGCTCCTGACCGTTGGGATAACGGCGCAAAGCATGCTCCCCGCGAAAACGTGGGCTGATCGGCCCCTTTTCAAACGGGTAGTTAATTGTTGGCTTTGGCTTGAAAAAATAACGCATGGCGAGAAAAAACGCCGATACGAACTCTTTCAAGAGCAACGATTTTGCGGCCTGTTCGAGTCTCATAGCCCTAAAGCCTCTCCTTGGCGAACCAAGCTATCTAACCGGCAATTGATGCGCCAGCCAGATAGCCGATGATTGGAAACCCAATCATCATTATGCAAAAAATGATCTTCCGTAGATGAGGTTCTGCCTTTTCCAGCCAGAACGTCTCTCCTACCCGACCTTGTTTCCGTTTCAAAACGGCGGCCTGCAAAACCCCGAAAAGGATTTTGCTGTCCAGCCATCCGATATATAGTCCAAGCGCTGCACCTAGCAGACCAACTGGCGAAAAACTCACCATGGCCTTACGGTGCCCAGCCCATTGTCATCAGCACTGCGGCAACGATGAACACCATCGCCAGCGACAGCGGCAGGAATACTTTCCAACCCAGACGCATCAGCTGATCATAACGGTAGCGCGGTACCATTGCCTTAACCATGGCGAACATAAAGAACACCAGAAGGGACTTGAGCAAGAACCAGACAATTCCCGGCACCCATGTGAACGGCGCAATATCCAATGGTGGCAACCAACCGCCCATGAACAGGATTGTTGTGAGCGAACACATGAGAGAAATGGCAACATACTCACCCAGCATGAACATCATGTAGGGAGTGGAGCCATACTCAACCATGAAACCGGCAACCAGTTCTGACTCAGCTTCTGCCAAATCAAACGGCGGGCGATTTGTCTCTGCCAATGCGGAGATGAAGAACACCACGAACATCGGGAAGAGCGGCAGCCAGTACCAGTTCAAAATGGACAGCCACGGCACACCCAGCATTGTTGCCAGACCGGTTTGCTGTGCGTTCACAATGTCTGTGAGGTTCAAAGAACCCACGCACAGCAGAACGGTCACAATCACAAAACCGATGGAGACCTCATAGGACACCATTTGCGCTGCGCAGCGAAGCGCTGACAGGAACGGGTATTTGGAGTTGGAGGCCCAACCCCCAATGATAACGCCGTAAACACCAAGGGATGAAATCGCCAGAATGTAGAGAATACCCACATTGATGTTGGAGATCACCCAGCCACTGCTCACCGGAATTACCACCCAGCCTGCCAAGGCTAGCATCACTGTGACAAGTGGTGCCAGCAGGAACAGAACCTTGTTGGAACCCGATGGAATAACCGGTTCCTTGAATACGAACTTGAGCAAGTCAGCAAAACTTTGCAAAAGCCCCCAAGCCCCAACAACGTTGGGACCGCGGCGAATTTGAACGGCAGCCCAGACTTTACGGTCTGCCAGAAGAATATACGCAACGATAAGAAGCAGAACCACCATCAACAAAATGCTTTGTGCAGCTATTATAATGAATGGTAATGCGTAATCGCTCCAGAACATTTCCATGTGCCCTGCCCCCTACTCTGCTGCATCCGCCTGGCGCTGGCTGGCAAGTGCAGAACACTCAGCCATAACCGCAGACGCACGGGCAATCGGGTTGGTAAGATAAAAATCGCTAATGACAGAAACAAATGCACCGCCGGTTGGCTGCGCGGCTTTGGACTGCAACTTGGCAATATCGGCAATGCTGCCTGTCTCAATGGAATCAATAGCTGCCAGATGCGGATACGCCTCATAAAGCGCTGTACGCAGCTGAGCAAAACTGTTGAATGGCAACTGAGCATCCAGATGAGCGGAGAGTGCGCGCAAAATAGCCCAGTCCTCACGGGCATCCCCTGGAGGGAATGCTGCGCGCGGTGCCAGCTGCACACGGCCTTCAAGGTTCACATAGGTGCCAGACTTTTCAGTGTAAGCTGCCGCTGGCAGGATCACATCCGCACGGTGTGCGCCGCGATCGCCATGGGTTCCGATGTAGACCACAAAAGCCTCACCAAAGGCATTCATGTCCAACTCGTCAGCACCCAGCAAGAACACAACATCCAGCTCACCCTTACCTGCTGCTGCCTGAATACCACCGGTATCAAGGCCGCCATTGGAAGGAACAAAGCCGATGTCCAGACCACCAACGCGGCTGGCAGCTGTGTGCAGAACGTTGAAGCCGTTCCACTCGTCGCTCAAAGCACCGCAAGTCTCGGCCAGTTTTGCAGCCAGAGCAAGAACGTTTGCACCGTCTTCACGGGCAACTGCTCCCTCACCAACGATGATGAGCGGGTTCTTGGCGTCTTTAAGCGTTTCAAAGAAAGCGCCTTTGCCAGCTGCAAGCTCTGCCAGACTGTCGGGGCCAGCGCCCAGATAGTCGTAGTCATAGGTGAGATCAGCTTGTTCACCAATCAAGGCAACCGGCACACCGGACTGACGCCAGGCTTTACGAATGCGGGCATTAAGAACAGATGCTTCCATACGCGGGTTCGAGCCCACGATAAGGATTGCATCAGCGTTTTCAATGCCTTGAATGGTAGAATTAAACAAATAGGTTGAACGACCTAAAGCAGGATCTAGCTGCGCACCGTCCTGACGGCAATCAATATTTGCACTTCCCAGCTTCTCCATGAGGAGCTTCAGGGCAAACATATCTTCAACGCTTGCAAGATCACCGGCAATTGCCGCTGTCTTGGCACCGCCTACCGCTTTCACTTTTTCAGCAATTGCAGCGAAAGCCTCGTCCCAAGTGCTTGGAGCAAGTTTCCCCTCGCGCTTAACAAAAGGACGATCCAGACGCTGGGTTTTCAAGCCATCCCAGATGAAGCGTGTCTTATCGGAAATCCATTCCTCATTCACTTCTTCATTGAGACGAGGCATGATGCGCATGACTTCGCGGCCACGGCTGTCCACACGAATAGCGGAGCCAACCGCATCCATCACATCAACCGCTTCCGTTTTGTTCAGCTCCCAAGGACGGGCGTTGAACGCATACGGGCGGGAGGTGAGCGCGCCAACCGGACACAGGTCGATCACATTGCCCTGCAGCTCGGAAGACATGGCGTTTTCAAGATACGTGGTGATCTCCGCATCCTCACCGCGGCCAATAAGGCCCAGCTCGGAAACACCGGCAACTTCGGTGGTGAAGCGTACGCAGCGTGTGCAGTGGATGCAACGTGTCATAACGGTCTTCACAAGAGGACCGATGTACTTGTTTTCTACCGCACGCTTGTTTTCCGCATAACGGGAGTTGTCCATGCCGTAAGCCATGGCCTGATCCTGCAGATCACACTCGCCGCCTTGGTCACAGATCGGACAATCCAGCGGATGGTTGATGAGCAAGAACTCCATCACACCTTCGCGGGCCTTTTTCACCATTGGAGATTTAGTGAAGACCTCTGGTGGCTGCCCTTCAGGACCGGGGCGCAGATCGCGCACGTTCATGGCACAAGAAGCCGTAGGCTTTGGCGGTCCGCCTTTCACTTCCACCAAGCACATGCGGCAGTTGCCGGCAATGGACAGGCGGTCGTGATAACAAAAGCGCGGAACCTCGGCGCCAGCTTCTTCACAGGCTTGCAGCAGGGTAAATTCTGCTGGAACCTCAATCTCTTTGCCATCGACGATGAGTTTTTTCATTGTCTTACTCCGCAGCAATTGTTGAGGCTGCCTTGGATTTGGCAACGTATTGGTCGATCCGGTCTTCAATAACCGGACGGAAATTCTTGATGAGGCCCTGAATTGGCCATGCAGCTGCATCACCCAGAGCACAAATGGTGTGGCCCTCGACTTGCTTTGTCACTTTGAACAGCATGTCGATTTCCTCATAGGAGCTTTGCCCCTTAACCATCCGCTCCATAACACGCCACATCCAGCCGGTACCTTCACGGCACGGCGTACACTGGCCGCAACTCTCATGCTTGTAAAAGTATGAAAGACGGGCAATGGCCTTGATGATGTCCGTGGAGTTATCCATGACGATAACCGCAGCAGTTCCAAGGGAAGAGCCCACTTCCTTCAAACCGTCAAAGTCCATTTTGGCGTGTTTGATGTTCTCGCCCGTTACACACGGAACGGAGGAGCCACCGGGAATAACAGCCAGAAGATTGTCCCAGCCACCGCGAATACCGCCGCAGTGCTTTTCGATAAGATCCTTGAAGGAAAGGCCCATCTCTTCTTCAACTGTACAAGGGTTTTCCACGTGACCGGAAATACAAAACAGCTTTGTGCCCGTGTTGTTCTCGCGCCCAAGACCGGAGAACCAAGCACCGCCACGGCGCAAAATTGTTGGCGCTACCGCAATGGATTCAACATTGTTTACAGTTGTCGGGCAACCATAAAGACCCATGTTGGCAGGGAACGGCGGCTTCAAACGTGGTTGGCCTTTTTTGCCCTCCAAGCTTTCCAGAAGCGCAGTTTCCTCACCGCAGATGTAAGCACCGGCACCGTGATGGACATAGATATCAAAATCATAGCCATGCACGTTGTTCTTGCCGATAAGACCGGCATCATATGCCTGATCAATGGCAGCCTGCAGGCGCTCGCGCTCGCGGATGAACTCGCCGCGAACATAAATGTAAGCGGCAATGGCACCCATTGCGGAACCGGCGATCAAACAACCCTCAACCAAGTGGTGCGGGTCATGACGCAGAATTTCGCGATCTTTACAAGTACCGGGCTCTGACTCATCGGCATTAACAACCAGATAAGCGGGACGGCCATCGCTTTCTTTAGGCATGAACGACCATTTAAGGCCGGTGGGGAAGCCAGCGCCGCCACGACCACGAAGACCGGAGGCCTTCATCTCGTTGACAATCCAGTCCCTGCCCTTTTCAATGATTTCTTTAGTGCCAGACCACGAACCACGCTTGCGGGCACCTTCCAGTCCCCAGTCGTGAATTCCGTAGATATTGGTGAAGATACGATCCTGATCTGTCAGCATCTGTTAGCCCTCACCCTGTTGTTTTTCAGCCTGCTTCAGGCGGTGCGCTTCAATAGCTTCAGCAACACCTTCTTCGGCAGGGCGTGGAACACCCGTGTAGCCCTTGCCACCTGTGTTGATGGCATCACCTGCATGATGATGAGACGCTTTTTCAGAACCATCAATCACCAATGGGGCAGGATCAGCACCGCGCGTATCGTCTGCGATATCCTGAAGAGAGGTAATTTCACCTGCAGGGGCTGCAAAACGCCGATCAGTCTGAGGGCCTGGAACCACAGCATTGCCTGCTGCGATATCTTCCAGAAGCTTGTCGAAGGTCTCTTCGGTCAGATCTTCATAGGTATCCTTGAAAATCTGAACCATTGGCGCGTTGGTGCACGCACCAAGACACTCCACTTCTTCCCATGAGAAGTCACCGTCCTCAGACAGCTCGTGCGCATTCTTGGCGATCTTGCTTTTACATAGCTTGATCAACCCTTCCGCGCCCATAATCTGACAGGAGGTTGTGCCGCAAACCTGAATATGGGCTTTTTTGCCCACCGGTTGCAGCTGGAACATGGTGTAGAAAGTTGCAACTTCCAGAACGCGAATATTTGGCATGTCCAGCATTTCTGCAACCACACGGATTGCAGGTTCGCTGACCCAGCCTTCGTTCTGTTCTTGAGCCCGCCACAAAATCGGAATAACAGCGGAGGCTTGACGCCCCTCTGGGTACCGGTCGATAACTTTCTGAGCCCACTCCAGATTTTCAGGAGTAAATTCGAAGCTATCGGGCTGCTCGTGATGAAGACGACGCACTGACATTAACGGTCAATCTCCCCGAATACGATGTCGATACTACCGATGATTGCTGCAACATCTGCCAGCAAATGGCCTCTGGTGAGGTAATCCATTGCCTGCATGTGCGCAAATCCCGGAGCTTTAATTTTACAGCGGTATGGCTTGTTGCTGCCATCAGAGATGAGGTAAACCCCGAACTCTCCTTTTGGAGCCTCCACAGCTGCATAAACTTCGCCCTCAGGAACACGGTAGCCTTCTGTGTAAAGTTTAAAGTGATGGATGAGCGCTTCCATGGAGCGCTTCATTTCGCCGCGCTTTGGTGGAACAACCTTACCATCAACTGAAGAAACAGGGCCTACTTCCGTTTTCAATTTATCAAGGCACTGCTTCATGATGCGAACAGATTGACGCATTTCGAACATACGGATCAGGTAACGGTCATAACAATCGCCGTTTTTCCCGATCGCGATATCGAAGTCCATCTCATCATAGCACTCGTATGGCTGTGATTTACGCAGGTCCCATTTTGCACCTGAACCACGAACCATGACGCCGGAAAAGCCCCAAGCCCACGCATCATCCAGCTTCACAACGCCGATATCAACGTTACGCTGCTTGAAAATACGGTTCTCGGTGAGAAGGCTGTCAATATCATCCATAGTCTCAAGGAATGGATCACACCATGCCTCGATATCATTGAGCAATGCTTCTGGAAGGTCTTGATGAATACCGCCGGGACGGAAGAAGGCGGCATGCATACGTGCGCCACAAGCGCGCTCGTAAAAGCCCATGAGCTGCTCACGCGGCTCAAAGCCCCACAATGGCGGGGTAAGAGCACCCACATCCATCGCCTGCGTCGTTACATTGAGAAGGTGCGACAAAAGGCGACCTATCTCAGAGTAAAGAACGCGAATAAGTTGACCGCGCCTTGGTACTTCGATGCCCATCAGGCGCTCAACAGCAAGAGCATACGCATGCTCCTGGTTCATTGGCGCAACATAATCAAGGCGATCAAAGTAAGGAACAGCCTGTAAATAGGTCTTGTGCTCGATGAGCTTTTCGGTTCCCCGGTGCAGCAACCCCACATGCGGGTCGACGCGGGTTACCACTTCGCCATCAAGCTCAAGAACAAGACGTAAAACACCGTGGGCCGCAGGGTGCTGCGGACCAAAGTTGATATTAAAATTTCTGACCTGAGCCTCAGCCATCAACGCATGCCTCAGTTCGATGCTTTTTCATCACCAGGAAGCACATAGTCCGTACCTTCCCAAGGTGAAAGAAAATCAAAATTGCGGAATTCCTGATTGAGTTGAACAGGTTCATAAACAACCCGTTTACGCTCATCATCATACCGCACCTCAACATAACCCGTCAGCGGGAAATCCTTGCGTAGCGGGTAGCCGTCAAAACCGTAGTCGGTGAGCAGGCGGCGCAAATCCGGATGCCCGGAGAACAGGATACCGAACATGTCGTAGGCTTCCCGTTCAAACCAGTCAGCCCCGGCATAGACCGGAGTAACCGACGGCACTTGTGTTCCCTCTGCGCAGGAGACCTTCACGCGTATGCGCTGGTTCTGCTTTGGCGACAACAAATGATAGACCACATCAAAGCGGTCTTCGCGGCCCGGCCAGTCAACACCGCAGATGTCAACAAGAGCCACAAAACCGCAACGGGCATCATCCCGCAAAAAACGCAGAACGCCAACGATATCTTGCGCTGGCACATTCAAGGTCAACTCGCCGAAAGCGAAAGACCAGTCCTTGATGGTATCTCCGAGCGCTAGCTCCAAAAATTCACCAAGTTCATTTAGCGTCTCGTCCATGAACAAATAATCCTATAGGCCGGACATCTAACAAAGGCACAAAAGCGCCCGATTTATCGCTCAATCGTTCCAGTACGACGGATCTTCTTCTGCAACAAAAGCACACCATAAAGCAGCGCTTCGGCAGTTGGAGGACACCCAGGAACATAAATATCGACAGGCACAACACGATCACAACCGCGCACAACTGAATAGGAGTAGTGGTAATATCCACCACCGTTGGCACAGGAGCCCATGGAGATCACATAACGCGGCTCGGGCATCTGGTCGTAAACCTTGCGCAGGGCCGGAGCCATCTTGTTGGTCAAGGTTCCTGCAACAATCATCACATCTGACTGGCGCGGAGAACCGCGCGGCGCAAATCCGAAGCGCTCACAATCATAACGAGGCATGGACATCTGCATCATTTCAACGGCGCAGCACGCCAAGCCAAATGTCATCCACATCAAGGAGCCCGTACGCGACCACTGAATCAAGCTTTCAGTGGACGTTACCAAGAACCCCTTGTCAGCAAGCTCATCATTCACTTGCATGAAAAATTTATCATCCGACCCGATCGGTTGACCGGTCTTCGGATCAATAATCCCTTTGGCAGGCTCTGAGACCAGCGGGCCAGAGCCTTCGCGGATCAATCCCATTCCAGCGCTCCTTTTTTCCATTCATATGCGAAACCGATAGTCAGAACACCAAGGAACACCATCATGCTTCCAAAGCCGTACCAACCCAGATCCCCGAAGGAAACAGCCCACGGAAAGAGGAAGGCAACTTCTAAATCGAATATGATGAACAGGATCGCCACCAGATAAAATCGGATATCGAATTTCATCCGGGCGTCATCGAAGGCATTGAAACCGCACTCATAGGCGGACAGTTTTTCTGAATCGGGGCTTTGATACGCCACAAGGAAAGGCGCAACAAGCAGTGCGAGCCCGATTACAAGAGCTATACCAATAAAGACAACAATCGGGAGATATTCCCTTAGGAGGTCTTCCATTTTATTTTCGCGTCCCTACGCGCAAATGGCCATGCGGCGATAGAATTCTGGAAGCGGCATTTTAGACTATTGAAAAGCTAAAATCTGCCACATTGCTCCGCACGATTAACTTAGCCCTACGCACTACGCAAGTCCTTAAACTACAGGAAAGGCGTAAGGTTTTATGCTTCAATTGAGCCAGCATATAACGCAAGCAGTAAGCGAAGCTCTAAAACGGCAGGTTTCCAAGAGATTTAATTTCTTGACATTTTAACTCATGTTTAGAAAAAAAATAAGGCAAACCTCTTGAAAACTTCTCTTCTAATAGCCATTTGGCGCGGAATCGCTCCACATTTCAGTGCGCTCTCAATGCAGAACTCTTCGTAAATCAAGGTAAAGCGTTCCTTTAAAAGCCACAGAAACTCCAAGAATATCAGGGGTACCTGAGCAACTCCAGCCACTCCGTCCAAGGGGCCAGTATGGCACCTCCCCCCTCCGAGATATGGGACAAAGCTTCTAGAACAAGCAAATCTCGACCTATAAATTTCACAACCAACCCCAGATCGCTCTGACCAGTTTAACCAAAACTGGAGAGGAGTGCACGCCCTCAAATAATGAGCAGCGCACTTCAAAACAGATGCACAAAAGTGGCAGCACTTTCCTTTAGGAGCGCAACACTTTGTATTGATAGAGCTTGAATAATTGAATACTTCCAGACTTTCAGAAACTGAAGGAGAAGATCAAGGAAAGAGTAGTTTGAAAACCAAGAAGACCAGAAGGCAAAAACACGAAACGCCGCTACTCATTGGAGAAGCGGCGTTTTCGTATATAAAACCTTGAGTGGCGCGAGTGACGGGACTCGAACCCGCGACCTCCGGCGTGACAGGCCGGCACTCTAACCAACTGAGCTACACCCGCCCAAGGTATATATTTCTTTCCGGGCCACCATTCTTTAAAGAATGGCGCGAGTGACGGGACTCGAACCCGCGACCTCCGGCGTGACAGGCCGGCACTCTAACCAACTGAGCTACACCCGCCCCCGGAACCAACTCAACAAACACAACTCCTTAGACTGGCGCGAGTGACGGGACTCGAACCCGCGACCTCCGGCGTGACAGGCCGGCACTCTAACCAACTGAGCTACACCCGCTTTTGTCTGAAGCAGCAGTGTGTTGCTGTCTGGTGAGCGCTGATGTACGGCCTGACCGATGCGAAGTCAAGCGTCCTGTTTTTAGTTTATGTGAATTCTTTAAAAAAGGTCCTCTTCCTGTGAAGATTTAGAGCTTTTTGGCCTCTAAATGTGGATAATGATCCCTTTCCACAGGGTGAATCTACGTTTTTTGTCAAAGACCTGAGGGAAAAAATAAAAAGTTCCGCTAGAAAAATTTCTTTGGCGCACACAAACATGCCCCATCTTTTTAAAAAACATCTCCCACTTGCTATAAATCATCATAAATACCTAATAAAATTTGGTGTAATTTTTCATTACACACGCTAACATGGTTTTAATTCTCATTTATTCATCAGCCGGGATACACTTTTTATGGCATTTGGAAATAAGCTCAGCGCGATCGCACTCTCTCTTCTCATGGGGTCGACCGTTTCGGTAAAGGCTGACACCGCCGACCTCCTGATCGGTCTTGGTGCAGGCGTTATTGGCAAAACACTTCTCGACCAGTCCGCAAAGCAACCTCAATGACGCTCTGCCCCGGTACAGCACTCCGGCGTAAGGTTAAGCCGCGCAGATGCCATACAGGTACAAATGCGCCTGAATAAACTGGGCTACGGTGCGGGCCGCCCCGACGGGGTTATGGGCCTAAACTCCCGCCGCGCCGTTCGCGACTTCCAAAGAAGTATTGGTGAGTATCCAGATGGCTATCTTACAGCAGCGCAAATGGCAAAACTTTTTGCCATGACAGACCCGCAAGCACCCACTCATATAGCCCCTGTCGCCCACGCCCCCGTGGTGCATGCACCGGCAGCCCCTATTCAGGCACCTGCAACAACCAACAACTTGAAAAAAAGCGTTGAGATCAACCAGATCTATATTAACGCATCAGCCGAGGCGACAACCAACCAAGCTGCTCCCGCAGGTTCCACCAAGAGACCACTTCTTGACCCCCTCGCCCCGCCGACAACAATTGGACTTAGCACCCGCATGCGAGTTCATGATTTAGAAGAGATGCTTGGAGCAAAAGGGTATAAAGAGTGCGCAACCGCAAATTATGTGACAACCTGCAAACTGACCACAGGAACCCTTAATGAAACTCTGGTAGTTGCAACCATTGACTCCATCATTCACACAGTGCACCGGGTAATCACACTCTCAGCTCCCGCTCCCCGCTCTGCCATTGATAAAAAGATGAATGAGTCTTTCCCGACCCTTGCCAAATTCTCCAAGATGCGCGCCAGCACAAGCAGCGCTTGCACTATGGACTTTACCAATAACCGTGGCTTGACCTACAAGCGTATAAACGCTGTTGGAGATGCTGCCCTAACCACACATGAAGCCAACAATGGTTGTCAAGACTACTATGCTGTTGAATATGGCAGTGCTGAGACAGTCAGTACAATTGAAGTCCTGCTTCACGATGGCAAGTTGATTACCGCTGCTTTGGAAAATGGAAGTGACGTTTTCCCACAAAATGCGGCACTTACTGAAGATCTACAATTTTAATAATCACAACTTGTGCAGGGCAACCATTACTGCCCTGCACGAAACCTCAATATATCTAAGGCTCAAGCATCTTCTTGTTCCCTTTTTGAAACCCGCGGTGTCCTACGCTGGCTTACTTTCCCGCCACTTCACCACCGCAGCACACACCAAGCCAAACAGCATATGACCGACCAGTGAAGCCCATGTGAGCTGGACAAAGCCGAGGAACGGGGGAAGACCCGCAATCCAGTGGGCCATTATGTAAAGAGCAAAAACCCACAGGCCCATACCAAAGCCCAGACCAACTATCCACCAGGGAAGAAATGGCAGTATGACACGCGCAATGGGCCGGGCAATATACAAGTAGCCGATGGGATAAAAAACAACACCCACCACCAGATGAATCAGCTCTGCCGTCAATAGGTGACTAAACCCAAAGACCGACTGCACCAGAGCAGCAGGCTCCAAGGGGCCACCCACCCAGTACGGAGTAATGAAGCGTGCCCAGATCTCCCAAGTCAGATCTGCGGCAATGCCTGCCAACAGGATGGTCATAAATGTTTGAAATGTGAGAGGTGGGCAGATATGTTCGTAGCCACGCCCACCGACGTTTTGCTTGCCTGTCATTTCATGCTCCCGTTGTTCGGGTGGCACCCTAAATAAAAGGGTGAGCGTCCCACCAAAGAAGGATCAGGACACAACCTTTGCGGACTTTACAAAGAGTATAAACCCTAAAGATATTAAGGAGTTTGAAAGAAACGACTTATTCAGCGTTCCAAACAAAAACAAGAACAACTTAGTTTTGAGGGGAATAATAAAATGGTGGGCGATGAGAGACTCGAACTCCCGACATCTTCGGTGTAAACGAAGCGCTCTACCAACTGAGCTAATCGCCCGACTTGCTTCATAAAAGCATTTAACAACTATTTGCCAATCCATCTCAAAGGAGAAATGGTGGGCGATGAGAGACTCGAACTCCCGACATCTTCGGTGTAAACGAAGCGCTCTACCAACTGAGCTAATCGCCCGACTTGCGCGTGTTGCGTCGTCGTTGGAGGGGTATTTACAGAGCTCCTTTCCTCTTGGCAAGGGCCAAATTGCATTTTCAACAAAAGCACTGTGCGTAAAAGGGTTTTTCCCCCTCCCCTTTGGAAAACTTTGCTTTTCCGGAGGGATTATCCCCTTCAACTCTCCGTATTTTTATAAAAAGAACCCGGCACTCAAGGAATGCTGGGTTCTTGAACTTTAAGCGTGGCACCCAAACAAATTACTGCTGCCTTGGGAGCCTATACGCAAATAAAATCAAACCTGTGAAATGCCTTAATAAAACCTGCCACAGATTAAGAGTGAGCTCTTAGGAGTTCACTGCGTCCTTCAAGCCTTTACCGGCTTTGAACTTGGGAGTTTTGGACGCTGGGATCTGGATAGCTTCGCCAGTGCGTGGGTTACGGCCTTCAGTTGCGGCACGCTCAGAAACAGAGAAGTTACCAAAACCAATGATCCGAACCTCATCGCCAGACTTCAGTGTCTCGGTGATAGCTTCCAGAGAAGCTTCAACGGCTTCACCTGCCTGCGCCTTTGTCAGACCGGTTTTCTCTGCTACCGCTCCGATCAGATCATTTTTATTCATGACAGTCCCTTTCTAAGTCACTGGGGGGATCCCTTAGATTCGTAGTTCCCCGTTGCCGGACATTCAAACTATTTAACGGGCAAATCAAGATGAAAATGGCAGGAAACAGCCATTTTATGGTGAGTATCAACCAAAAAAGCCTCGAAACTTGTCCGAGGCTTTCGTTCTTAGGGTTCAAGCAAGCTTCTAGTGAGCAATTACACCCGATTTTTCATCGGACTTACCCATAGACTCTGTGGCCTTAGCCTGATCTTCTTCTGTCCATTCAATTGCTTCCGGCATACGCACAAGCGCATACTGCAAGACTTCATCCATCCGTGAAACTGGAATGATTTCCATTTCATTTTTCACGTTGTCCGGAATGTCAGCCAGATCCTTGGCGTTATCTTGAGGGATCATAACGGTGTTAATACCGCCGCGCAAAGCCGCAAGAAGCTTCTCTTTAAGCCCACCAATTGGCAGAACCCGACCGCGCAGTGTAATTTCACCGGTCATAGCCACATCTTTGCGGACCGGAATTCCGGTCATAACCGAGATGACGGCTGTTGCCATTGCAATACCTGCTGATGGGCCATCCTTAGGCGTTGCGCCTTCTGGAACGTGCACATGCAGTTCGCGCTGGTCAAACAGCGGTGGCTTGATACCGAAATCTTCAGAACGGGAGCGCACATAGGACGCAGCTGCGGAAATAGATTCTTTCATCACTTCACGCAGGTTACCCGTAACGGTCATTTTGCCTTTACCCGGCATCATGACACCTTCGATCGTCAGCAATTCACCGCCAACTTCAGTCCACGCAAGGCCGGTGACAACGCCAACCTGATCCTCTTCTTCAACCTGACCATAGCGGAAGCGCGGCACACCCAGATAATCCTCGACGATCTGCTCATCCACTTTGATGGTCTTTTTATCGTTCATCAAAATGTCTTTAACAGCCTTACGAGCGAGCGAGAACAGTTCACGCTCCAAATTACGTACACCTGCTTCACGGGTGTAAAGGCGGATCACTTTGCGAAGTGCATCATCAGAGGCTTCAAACTCACCCTTTTTCAGGCCATGATCTTTAATGGCTTTAGGCAGAAGGTGACGGCGGCAGATCTCGACCTTTTCATCCTCTGTGTAACCAGCAATTCTAATCACTTCCATACGGTCCATAAGTGGGCCGGGAATGTTCAGTGTATTAGCTGTGGTTACGAACATGACGTTGGACAGGTCATATTCCACTTCCAGATAGTGATCCATGAACGCTGAATTTTGTTCAGGATCAAGAACCTCGAGCAGAGCGGAGGATGGGTCACCGCGGAAATCCATTCCCATCTTGTCAATCTCGTCCAGCAGGAACAGAGGATTGGACTTCTGCGCCTTTTTCATGGACTGGATGACTTTACCGGGCATGGAGCCGATATACGTGCGCCGGTGACCGCGAATTTCAGCTTCATCACGCACGCCGCCAAGCGACATACGTACGAACTCACGTCCGGTTGCCTTCGCGATGGATTTACCCAAAGATGTCTTACCAACACCTGGAGGACCAACAAGACACAGGATTGGACCACGAATGGTGCTTGCCCGCTTTTGAACCGCCAAGTATTCAATAATGCGTTCTTTGACCTTTTCCAGACCATAGTGGTCCGTATCAAGAACCTTCTCCGCCAAGGCCAAATCGTGCTTCACCTTGGATTTGCGGCCCCACGGGATACCCAGCAGCCAATCCAGATAGTTGCGAACCACGGTTGCTTCCGCAGACATCGGGCTCATCTGCTTGAGCTTTTTCAGCTCCGCGTGGGCCTTTTCCTTGGCTTCTTTGGAAAGCTTGGTTTTCTCAATACGCTCTTCCAGCTCACCCAGTTCGTCGCGGCCTTCTTCGCCGTCGCCCAGCTCCTTCTGAATGGCTTTCATTTGCTCATTCAGATAATACTCGCGCTGGGTTTTTTCCATCTGGCGCTTAACACGGGAGCGGATACGCTTTTCAACCTGAAGAACGGAGATCTCCCCTTCCATCAAGCCAAGAACTTTTTCTAAACGGTCCGCAACGGAAACTGTTCCCAGAATCTCCTGCTTCTCATGAATTTTAATCGCAAGATGGGATGCAATGGTATCTGCAAGCTTGGACGAATTTTCAATCTGATTGACTGCACCCAGAACTTCAGGGGAAACCTTCTTGTTCAGCTTCACGTAGTTTTCAAATTCAGAAACCACGGAGCGGCCAAGAGCTTCCACTTCCACAGCATCAGCATCTGCTTCAACAAGCGTCTGCGCTTCAGCCTCAAAGAGGTCTTCACGGTCGGTAAACTTTGTAATCTCTGCGCGGGAAACGCCCTCTACGAGAACTTTGACTGTGTTGTCAGGCAACTTGAGCAGCTGCAGAACACGCGCCATCGTTCCTAGATTATAAATATCCTCAGCCTTCGGATCATCCTCGGCTGCATTTTTCTGTGTTGCCAGAAGAATATTCTTATCAGAGGCCATAACCTCTTCCAGAGCCCGAATAGATTTTTCGCGCCCTACAAACAGCGGCACAATCATATGAGGGAACACGACGATGTCACGCAAAGGAAGCACTGGGAAAATGGATTTTTCCGCACTTTCGACCATTGGCGTCTGATTGTCGGTCATGTTGTATCCTTTCCTAGGGTACCCCGCGAATATGCAGAGTACTGAAATGCAGCGGGACCACAAAAATAGTGGCTTTTCTTTAAGGCCGATCCACTTTGCCTCATGAATGAGCACAAAATCAGATCGCCATACTGCCTGTCCATTACATTAGGTGGCGAGCAAGCCCCCATGTGTCAAGCGCTGAAGACCGTGTTGGCTTTATCCAGCTGTTGATAGCATGTTCACATGGGAATTATCCCGCGTAATTCAATGGGGTTTACTTAAATTAACCAGAGTTATGCAAAAAAATACGGACGCATGGGTTTCCCCAAGCGCCCGCATCACACTTTGAAATCAATAGATCTTAAGCACTTGTGGCGGAGTTTTCCGCTCTGTCCTCGTAAATATACAAGGGACGCGCATCTCCATCGACAACTTCGGAAGAAATCACAACTTCCTTGACGCCTTTCAGGCCTGGAAGCTCATACATGGTTTCAAGAAGGATCGCCTCTAGAATGGAACGCAGTCCACGTGCACCGGTTTTGCGCTCAATTGCCTTGCGGGCCATAGCCTTGAGTGCATCCTCATGGAACGTGAGTTCAACGTTCTCCATTTCGAACAACCGCTGATACTGCTTGACAAGTGCATTTTTCGGCTCGCTCAGAATTGTAACGAGAGCATCCTCGTCCAGATCTTCAAGCGTTGCGATAACCGGCAGACGGCCAACAAACTCTGGAATGAGGCCGAATTTAAGCAGATCTTCCGGCTCAAGATTACCGAACAGCTCTCCTGTTTTACGGTCCTCAGGCGCCATAACCTGTGCCTGAAAACCAATGGAGGTTGAACGGCCACGGTCCGAGATGATTTTATCCAGACCAGCAAAAGCACCACCACAGATGAACAGAATGTTGGTTGTATCAACCTGAAGGAATTCCTGCTGCGGATGCTTGCGACCACCTTGAGGAGGTACACTTGCAACAGTGCCTTCCATGATCTTCAAAAGCGCCTGCTGAACGCCTTCACCAGAAACATCACGGGTGATGGACGGATTTTCCGCTTTACGCGTGATCTTGTCCACTTCATCAATATAGACGATACCGCGCTGAGCGCGTTCCACGTTGTAATCTGCGGACTGAAGCAGCTTGAGAATGATATTCTCAACGTCCTCACCCACATAACCGGCCTCGGTCAGCGTGGTTGCATCTGCCATTGTGAAAGGAACATCAAGAATACGGGCGAGTGTCTGTGCCAGAAGTGTTTTACCACACCCTGTTGGACCAACCAGCAAGATGTTGGACTTGGCCAGTTCCACATCATTGTTTTTCGTTGCGTGGTTGAGACGCTTGTAATGGTTATGAACCGCCACAGACAGGACCTTCTTGGCCTGCCCCTGCCCGATTACGTAATCATCAAGAACATTGCGAATTTCTTGCGGTGTTGGAATACCATCACGCGTCTTCACAAGAGAGGATTTATTCTCTTCGCGAATAATATCCATGCAAAGTTCAACACACTCGTCGCAAATGAACACAGTCGGCCCAGCAATGAGCTTACGAACCTCATGCTGACTCTTACCGCAAAACGAGCAGTAGAGCGTATTTTTTGAGTCGCCGCCGCTGGCTTTGCTCATGAGTAATAACCTCGCATCTTTCGAGGGGGACACCCTCTGAACCTAATCGAGTTGCCTTAAAACAAAGAGGCAACATTTCTGATTTAGCGCGTTTGCGCCGTCTCTTCCAGTAGTAACCGTTAGAATTTACTAGGAAAGCTTAATTGGCACTTTTAACACTGCCCTGCTTGCCTAGTAAATAAAACGGAGCACACCCACTTTATACCCAATCAGGCTAAGATGCGTGCCCCAAGTTTTGAAGGCCACCCCAAATTAGGAGTCATCTCCTTCCAAAAGACTATCTCTGCTTTCGATAACTTTGTCGATAAGGCCGAATTCTTTTGCTTCGTGCGCTGTCATAAAATTATCACGCTCCAGCGCTTCCTCAACAGCTTCAAGGCTTTGATCCGTGTGGGAGACATAGATCTCGTTGAGCCTGCGCTTCAGTTTCAAAATTTCCTGAGCATGCAGCATGATATCGCTGGCCTGACCGCGAAAGCCACCAGATGGCTGGTGAACCATGACACGGCTGTTTGGAAGAGAGAAACGCATTCCCTTTTCACCACCCGCCAAAAGCAGGGAGCCCATGCTGGCTGCCTGACCAATACACAATGTTGTGATCTTGGGCTTGATAAACTGCATTGTGTCGTAAATCGCCAGACCGCTTGTCACTATTCCGCCCGGAGAATTGATGTAGAGCGCAATTTCCTTGTTCGGATTCTCCGCTTCCAGATAGAGCAACTGCGAACAGATCAATGTGGCCAAATGATCTTCAACAGGTCCGGTCAGGAAGATGATCCGCTCTTTGAGCAGCCTTGAAAAGATATCGAACGCCCGCTCGCCCCTGTTGGTTTGCTCAACCACCATCGGCACCAAGCTATTCGTAAAGTACTCTACAGGATCGGTCATACATCATCCATTTTCTGAAGCTTGCCACTCCTTGCCAGCGGCAGCCCTGCATTAGCTGACAAATGCCCATGCAGTTAGTTCAAATTAACGAGTCGAATTTACGACTCCCCTAACATAGGGGATCTTTCCTTTTTCTTAAAGGCTTACTGGTGAAGGTAAACCCAAGAAGATTGAGAGTGACCTCCCAAGAAGAGCATATCTATCCCTCAAAACAAAAAAGCTCCCCTGAAAAAGTGGGTTCTCCACCACTTTTCAGAGGAGCTTGGAACAGACAAGCTAATCTAAAGATTAGATTTCGTCTTCGTCCTGCTTGAGCAGCTCTTCCTTGCTCACAACCTTATCGGAGATTTTTGCAAGTTCGAGAATGAAGTCGACAACTTTCTCTTCGTAGATTGGTGCACGAAGGGAAGCCAGTGCCTGCTGGTTGTTCTTGTAGAATTCGAACACCTGCTGCTCTTGACCTGGGAACTGACGAACGCGGTCGTACAGAGCCTTCTGAACTTCTTCTTCAGTAACCTGAACAGAGTTCTTCTCGCCAACTTCAGAAAGAACCAGACCCAGACGCACACGGCGCTCTGCAATCTTGCGGTATTCCGCTTTTGCTTCTTCTTCGGTTGTCTCTTCGTCTTCAAAGGTTTTGCCGGACTGTTTCATGTCCGCTTCAACCTGCTGCCAAACGCCGTTGAACTCGTTCTCCAGCAGCTTTTCAGGAAGATCGAAGGAGTACTCTTCGTCCAGCTTATCAAGCAAAGCGCGCTTGATTTTCTGACGGGTTGCTGCACCGTACTGGCTTTCGATCTGGCCGCGTACGATTTCTTTCAACTTCTCGAGATTTTCAAGACCCAGCTTTGTTGCCAGCTCGTCATCAATCACCAACTCACCAGGAGCTGCAATTGCTTTCACGTTGATGTCGAAAGTAACCGCTTTACCAGCAAGGTTTTCAGCGCCGTACTCTTCAGGGAAAGTTACGTCGATGATTTTTTCTTCACCAACTTTCATTCCAACGACCTGCTCTTCAAAGCCTGGAATGAACTGACCAGAACCCAGAACCAGCTGGCCATTTTCGTCTTCACCACCCTCAAACGGCACGCCATCCAGCTTGCCAAGGTAGTGCATTGTTACGCGGTCGCCGTCCTGTGCAGCAGCACCTTCTTCACGATCTTCGAAAGAACGGTTGCTTTCAGCAATCTGCTTAATCTGCTCGTCGATTTCTTCATCAGCGATTTCAACGATCGGGCGTTCCAGCTCAACAGCAGAAAAGTCAATAACTTCAAATTCAGGTAGAAGGTCATACTTCATTGTGAAGCCAAGATCTGCTTCACCTGCGAGTACTTTTTCGGCTTCATCATCAGGCAGATCAATTTCTGGCTGCAGAGCAGGTTTTTCCTTGCGCTCTTCGATTGTCTTAGCAGTTGTCTCATTGATGAGATTGCCAAGAAGCTCAGCCATTGCCTGACGGCCATAAACACGCTTCAGGTGGGATTTTGGAACCTTGCCTGGACGGAAACCGTTGATTTTCACCTTAGATTTCATATCTTCAAGGTATGCATCGAGGCGGGTTGCAAGATCAGATGCCGGAATGACGATCTTGAGTTCGCGCTTCAGGCCTTCGGCCAAGGTTTCTGTTACCTGCATGGTACTTTGCTTCGTCCTTGATTTAGAACGTGTACATCAGCAAATCCAAAAACCGGATCTACTTACCGTTCATGTGCGAAGCAATTATAATAATGGGGTAAGACACAAAAAGGGCAATATGACTATCGCCCGTAACCAAACCGCCAAAATCAGATCACTTCGAACTGAACTTAGACAACGCCCTCAACTATTTTGGTCTCCCTGGGGACGGTTGTTGTCTAGTTGCAATCCGTATCACCGGGGGGTTTGGTGCGGCTGGAGGGACTCGAACCCCCACGGTCTCCCGCCAGAACCTAAATCTGGTGCGTCTACCAATTTCGCCACAGCCGCAACGTTGGTTGGGCTTTTATGGGTGCAACCGATGTAAGTCAACCACCACCTGACCATAATCAGCATGTTTTTCCACCACATCTGTTTTTTTTATGGTTTTTTCTCTTAACCTCATCATTTCGAGTGGAAAAATGCGGGTGCACTGAATGGTAAACGTATCGCTAAAGTCCATTTTTATAGCTTTGTTATGCTCAAAAGCTGGCAATGGGCTACGACAGCTTATGATCGCCTGAGAACTGCCCTGCCAAGTTTATCACGCGCAGAGCCAGCGCATACGGTTAACGCCTACTCTTGAGCGCATTGCGGACTTGCCTACAGCATCGCAAGATTGAATGACCCTCTCCGCCCAGCACCTGAAGGCTTTATATTCAAAAATAGCCGGAGGCTGCATCTGCTTAAGCAAAGATGAAGTTCTCAGCACTGGTTTAACCGCTGTCTAAACTGATAAGTACAATCGGCCCACCATCAGAGGCAACCGCAGTGTCATCACTTTCGCTGGTCACACTCAGTTCGTCAAAAAAAGACGCACCGGATACAAACTCGATGTAATCAAGATCAACCGTAAAGTCGGTGATAATATCATCACCATCGCCACTGCCAAAAACAAACACGTCCTGACCTTCACCACGGCAGTTTCAATTAGACTGTTGCCATCAATTCCATAAAGAGTAAGCTCTGGGTCAAAGGGCGCATTCTCTTCACCAAACGAACTCAACGAGAGCAGGTAGAGGATTCAGACAGCATGAAACGCTGCGTCCAACCTTTGCGATAGCAATTAAGCATGTCGCGCGAAGGGTGATGAATAGCCCAATGGACAACACTCATTGCCTTACTGTTATCGATAAGAAAGAGAGGAAAACCAGCGAACAGACCGATCACGCAACTGCTGGGAGGTTGAGATCCATACAGTAAGGTCAGATCCCCTTACATCATATCAATGTAACCTGAGCGTAGATCAGCCTAAGGAATGCGGAGGGACACCAGCACGATATTCGCCTGCTACCCTTCGAACGGCATCCGGCCACCAAGGAGTTTCACTCTAGAATTTCCCAATAGACTTGAGGAACCGCGGAAATTAGATCTTCAGCAATAAGAAAAGGTCCGCAAAGTTCAGCTGCTCTCCCGTGAACCCAAACAGCCTGACAAGCTGCTTCGAACGCAGGTACACCTTGCGCCAGCAGCCCAGCGCACAGTCCCGCAAGTACATCTCCCGAGCCTGCGGTTGCCAACCAAGGTGTTCCGCTTGCATTTATAACAACTTCATTATCCGGGGAGGCGATAACCGTATCCGCCCCCTTCAAAACTATAATTGCACCGCTCCTTAGGGCCGCCTGCTGCGCCCTATCAACTTTTGACAGGTCTTTATTTGCGGCAAGGTCCGGAAACAGGCGGCAAAACTCTCCTTCGTGGGGCGTGAGGACAGTGTTTTTCCCGCTCTTTTGAATTTGTGAGAACAGTACTTCGGGGGTCACCTCAAAAGATGTCAATGCATCCGCATCCAGCACGAGCGCGCGACCACTTTTTAAACAAGTTAAAACATGTGAACGCGTCTCCCCGCCAATACCGGCGGCAGGCCCCACCACAACCGCACTATAACGAGGGTCTGACAGCACATCTTCTAGAGCACTGTCCATTACCATTACACTTGTCAAATGGTTTGCATGTACCTTCGCCGCATCGGCGCTGGCCACAACACTCACCAGACCGGCCCCAATTCGCTGCCCCGCCAAGGCGCTCAGGCGGGACGCACCCGTATGTAAAGCATCACCACTCACCACAGCAAGATGTCCACGGGAGTACTTATGCCCCAACCTCTCAGGGCTCGGGGTCACATCTTTCCAAAGCTCAATGGCATTCAGCTGTGCCAAGTTCCCAAGAGACGGCAAAGTGGACGATTTTACTCCGATATCGACAATTTCCAGCGCACCACACAATGAAGGACCTTCGTGAAGGTAATGCCCAACTTTAGGGCGAAAAAAGGAAACCGAAACATCTGCCTCAACACTGCACCCACGCGCACAGCCGGTTCTGCCATCAAGGCCGGAAGGCAAATCTACGGCAACCACATGAGCGGAACTTTGATTAATTGCACAAACCAGTGAACGCGCCTGACCTTCCAGATCCCGCGTTAACCCAGCACCAAACAAAGCATCAACAACAACATCATCCTCTGTCAACGTCCCAAGCGTTGAGAGCATCTCTTCATAGGAAATACACGGACGATCCATGGTGAGAAAGGCCGTGGCAGCATCTCCCTTCAACTGATTCGGGCGAACGGACACATAAACAAGGACCTCATAACCCGCTTCAACCAGATAACGGGCAGCAACAAATCCATCGCCCCCATTATTCCCCGGCCCCGCAACTATCAAAATACGAGCCTTTTGGGGTGAGAGACACTTACAGGCGGCGGCAACGGCACACCCCGCTTTCTCCATAAGATCAATGCCGGGCACACCGCCTTCAATCGTCAACCGGTCCGCCTGCCCCATCTGGGCAGGAGTTAGCAGTTCACTCATTACACTTCTCTTTCAGTTAAGGGCGCGGCGCAATCACAATATCCTGAGGTTGCGACAACTCGATCAAGTTCCCATCGGGATCCCTTATATATACAGAAAGCAACGACGATTTAGCTCCGGTTCTATAAACCGGCCCTTCCTCCACGGGCACCGCCTCTGTGGTAAGCCGGTCCATTGCCGCATCCAGATCTTCCACCAGAAAGCAAAGATCCGCAGACCCCGGCGTTGTTAACCGCGCCTTTGGCGAGGCTTTGGTTTCACTCACATGTAAATTGATCTTCTGACCCCCGAAGTGTAGAGCATGACGCCCTCCACCAAACACAACATGCTCCATACCCAGAATATCACGGTAGAAAGAGCAAGCAGCATCGAGGTCACTCACAGTTAGAACAATATGATCCAGCGCTATCAGCCGCATGAACGACTCCTGTTTCCATTGGTCCTCATCAACAGCTTAACGCCCTCCCCCTCCAAGAGCTAGACCCAGCGCGCCCTCAAAGGAAACAAACACCTACATGCCTGAAAAAACACCTATCAGCCTATTTTTTGAGCATCTGCATATTTTTCAGTCACTACACCTCGTAGATTTACCAAGGCCACTGCCTCTTTTTGTAGCCATTCAGCCATTTATCAAAACTGGCACGCTTTATGCTTTAAGAACTGGACGGCGGCTATATGAGGCCTGTGCGCCTCTAAATATAGATCAATTGGACAATTGAAGGGGCTCTGTTTTCGCTGTAACGAAAAGAAACCCGTCAATTAACCTGGGGTGGAGGCAATGAAGAAAATCGAAGCTATAATTAAGCCTTTTAAGCTTGATGAAGTGAAAGAAGCTCTACAGGAAGTGGGACTTCAAGGTATCACTGTTACTGAAGCCAAAGGTTTCGGGCGCCAGAAAGGCCATACAGAACTCTACCGCGGCGCTGAGTACGTCGTTGATTTTCTCCCAAAAGTGAAAGTTGAGATTGTTCTTAACGACGACTTAGTGGAAAAAGCAGTAGAGGCCATTCGCGACGCAGCCCAGACCGGCCGCATCGGTGACGGCAAAATTTTCGTCTCACACGTCGAACAGGCTATGCGTATCCGAACCGGTGAGACCGGCGAAGACGCAGTTTAATTTTCAGTTGAGACAATATCAACTGATCATAGATAGAGAAAAGTTGGTTCTTGGGGCATTAGAACCACATGTACTCCAACAGTTAATTACCAACGCAGCTTGCTGCAATAAAATAAAGGGTAGGACACTATGACAACAGCTAGCGAAGTCCTGAAAGAAATCAAAGAGAAAGACGTAAAGTTCGTAGATCTGCGTTTTTCTGATCCTCGCGGCAAAATGCAGCACGTCACAATGGACGTGTCGCAAGTTCATGAAGACATGTTTGCCGAAGGTGTTGCCTTTGACGGATCTTCCATCGCTGGTTGGAAAGCCATCAACGAATCCGACATGACTTTGATGCCGGACCCTGCCACTGCACACATCGACCCATTCTTTGCGCAGTCCACAATGTCCATTTTCTGTGACATTCTCGACCCGCTTTCCGGCGAAGGTTACAACCGTGACCCACGCATGACAGCAAAACGCGCAGAAGCATATGTGAAAGCATGCGGCGCTGGCGATACTGTATTTGTTGGCCCTGAAGCTGAGTTCTTCATCTTTGACGATGTTCGCTTCGCTTCCGACCCTTACAACACAGGTTTCAAGCTGGACAGCACTGAGCTGCCTTCCAACATGGACAGCGAATACGAGACCGGTAACCTTGGTCACCGTCCTCGCACAAAAGGTGGTTACTTCCCGGTTCCTCCTATCGACAGCTGTCAGGACATCCGCTCCGAGATGCTTTCTGTCATGACAGAAATGGGCGTTAAGGTTGAAAAGCACCACCACGAAGTGGCGGCAGCTCAGCACGAACTTGGCATGCAGTTCCAGACATTGACCACAATGGCTGACCACATGCAGATCTACAAGTACGTGGTTCATCAGGTTGCTCACGCCTATGGCAAGTCCGCAACCTTCATGCCTAAGCCAGTTTTTGGCGATAACGGCACCGGCATGCACTGTCACCTGTCCCTCTGGAAAGATGGTCAGCCAGGCTTCGCCGGCAACCAGTATGCAGACCTTTCCGAAGACGCTCTGTACTTCATCGGCGGTATCTTGAAGCACGCGAAAGCCCTGAACGCTTTCACAAACGCTTCAACCAACTCCTACAAGCGTCTGGTTCCAGGTTACGAGGCTCCAGTTCTTCTGGCATACTCTTCGCGTAACCGTTCCGCTTCCTGCCGTATTCCGCACACGACGTCGCCAAAAGCGAAGCGTGTTGAAGTACGTTTCCCAGATCCAACAGCGAACCCGTACTTGGCATTCTCCGCCATTCTTATGGCTGGCCTTGATGGCATCAAGAACAAGCTCCACCCTGGCGATGCAATGGACAAAAACCTGTATGATCTTCCTGCGGAAGAGCTTGCAGAAATCCCAACCGTTGCATCTTCCTTGCGTGAAGCTCTGGAATCTCTCGACACAGACCGTGAGTTCTTGAAAGCTGGCGGCGTTATGGATGACGACCAGATTGATGCTTACATCGAGCTGAAAATGGAAGAAGTGGAGCGCACTGACATGACTCCACACCCAGTAGAATTTGACATGTACTACTCCGTCTAATTCTTCAGCTCCTGCCTTTTATCGGGCATAGCAAAGAATAAAAGGCCCCGGCAGATTTTGTTTTGCCGGGGCTTTTTCATTCCGCGCCCTGTCATCGATCTTGCCTATCCCACGATACCGGGGGACCCCACCTGTCCGAGGGAATTGATGCCAAATACACCCGCTGGAACGCGTTCCAACCACGTCACTTGACCCGCCGGGATTCCAAGTCCCACTATTGTATTGATTTCACCGGTGTAACCAGCATCCCACGCACCAGCCACCGCATAGACCACCAGTAGATCATTCCATGCAGGCAGGGCATTAGGATTACCGCTGATCCCCAGACGCAACTGGTTCATGTCATTGGCGCTCACAACACCGGCATTAGCATGGTAAACAGAGGCCTGCGGCGCATCATTGGGATTGGTGGAAACCATGATCACCGATGCACAGGTTATAAGCCCGATTGCTGCTGTTGCCGTGGGGTTCTGTGTGGCATCAAGGGTTTGCTGTCCAAATTGGTTCACCCATAAATAATTGGGATTCGGATTTGGATTGATTACAGGGGTCGGACCCGGGTTTCCCGTTCCCGCACGCTGTATGAGCTGCGAGATGGTCATATTGGTCGTGCCTTGCAAAGGATCTGTTTGATATAAGGGCATCGCATCACACTCCTAAGTAGCAATAAATACACGACGCACCCGATGTGACTTTGTGAGCATCCGAGCCTTTTGCGATCCCATTGCGCAATTCATTTTTCAGATAATTTTATGACCACGTCTTTTTTCGAGCTTTGAGACCTTGAAAAGAATGCCCCCCCACACCATGTTAGGGTTCTAGCAAATTGGGAGGTTAGGAATGACTCCGCCTAATCAGATTTGAAATATCCCAAGCGAGCGCAATGGCTGGCACTATGACATCCGCCAAGGCGGACCCGGCCTCCTCAAGCGGGACAGATACATATTCTGACATATTTTTCGGAATGACTTCCCTTCATCACAGCTGATGAAAAGAAAGAGGGATTTAATTTATACCGTAGTTTGTTGCAGATAGCAGACCCAATCGCAGCCTATCGGTAATTCTCAGTTGTGAACATCAGGAAGTACCTCGACAGCACGGATCGAAACCAGCCAGCTTCACCATAATCAGCACCGAGAGCTGATTGAGATCACACTAAGAAGCGGCGGCGATCCAACTATAAAAGCCAGACCCTGCAGCCCGTATTTGCGGCGCAGGGTCTTTTATTTTGAACTATGCTCTTCACAGAAAAAGGCGGGAATGCCCCGCCTCTTGAGATCTTTAAATTACGTTGGCCGATGCATCAGTCGCCGTAGACGTCGAAGTCGAAGTACTTGTCGTTGATTTGCTTGTAAACGCCGTTTTCACGGATTGTGGTGGTTGCTTTGGCAAATAGTTCGGACAGCTCTTTGTCATCCTTACGCAGACCAACGCCTACACCTTCCCCGTGGATTTCAGGAATAGTGGACATCGTGCCCAGAAGCTTGCAGCAGGCGCCCTTTTCGGAGTTGATCCACTCGGACAGAACCACCACATCATCAACGATGGCATCAACGCGGCCGTTTTCCAGATCCAGCTTATATTCATCCGCAGATGGATAAACAGAAACTTCCGCGTCCTTCAGAACTTCATCAGCAAAAATTGCATGTGTCGTGCCAACCTGAACGCCGATAGTTGCATCTTTCAAGCCTTCTACGGAGGCCTCACTCAAATTGCTGTCTTTTGGAACGGCAATGGCTGGTGGTGTGTTATAGTACTTGGGAGAGAAGGAAATCATTTCCTTTCTTTCCTCAGTTGCAGACATGGACGCCATGATCGCATCATACTTGTTTGCCAACAGGCCCGGAATAAGACCTTCCCAGTCAACCGGATACCATTCACACTCCACTTTCGCAGCTTCACATAATGCATTGCCCAGATCAATTTCAAAGCCGACCAGCTCACCGGATGCGGTGGTGTAAGCAAATGGAGGATAAGACGCCTCTGTCGCGATCCTGATTTTTGTCCATTCTTTGGCCTGTACGCCGCCCGCAACAGAAACAGCAACCAGAGCAGTTGCCGCTAACGCCCAATTCTTCATAGAACTATCCTTGCTTTGATGAAGGAGCACCGAGCACTCCCTTAAAAATTTAGGATGGTTTGCCGGAGTGAGCCTCAATTTTAAAGCTCAAAAAATAAGCAAGCGACTATTTTAAGCCAATAGCCGTCAAAGCGTCGATTTATCGTTATTTTTATATATTGAAGAACGACTTTCTTTAAAAATCACAGGGCAGTTCCCACAGGTATTGGATATCTCTATGGAGCGGGTTCCACCTATTGGGCTAAGGGGGAGAATTCCCCCTCTTCCCCATTTACCTAAAATTCCTCACACAGCTGGAAAATAACGCCGTGTAGAGTTGGCCAGCGCGACCAGAGAAAGCATGACTGGCACTTCGACCAGCACGCCCACCACAGTTGCAAGGGCTGCGCCGGAGTTGAGGCCGAACAGGCTAATGGCGACAGCTACCGCCAACTCGAAGAAATTGGAGGTACCGATGAGAGCCGCAGGTGCAGATACCTGAAACGGCACACGCCACAAATACCCCCAGGCATAGGCCACAAAGAAAATGCCATAGGACTGGACGAGAAGCGGAATGGCGATTAGGGCAATGACAAACGGGTCTGCCAAAATGGTTTGCGCCTGAAAGGCAAACAGCAGAACCACAGTTGCCAGCAAGCCAAGAACTGAGAGGGGTTTAACCTTCCCTGTAAACGCACTAATGCTGTCCGCATCTGCCTTTTTTTCCAGCTGCTTACGGGTGAGATAGCCAGCCAGCAAGGGAATGATAACGTATAGCCCCACAGAAAGTACCAGAGTTTCCCAAGGTACCACAACATCCGTCACCCCGAGAAGAAATGCTGCAATGGGGGCGAAGGCGAACACCATGATGATGTCGTTGATGGACACTTGCACTAAGGTGTAATTGGCGTCTCCGCGCACAAGCTGGCTCCACACAAACACCATGGCGGTACACGGGGCAACGCCCAGTAAGATCATGCCCGCGATGTATTCCTTGGCACTGGCTGGATCCACGAGTCCCGCAAACACATGCTCAAAGAACAGAACACCAAGAAAAGCCATGGTGAATGGTTTGATCAGCCAGTTCACCACCAAGGTGATGCACAGGCCCTTGGGCTTTTTTCCCACATCTTTAAGGGAGGCAAAGTCCACGTTGACCATCATCGGGTAAATCATCACCCAAATAAAGAGAGCCACCACCAGATTCACGCTGGCGTACTCGAGAGAGGCTATAAATTTGAAGACCTCAGGCATTTGAAGGCCGAAGAACAGGCCAGCCACAATACAAAGCGCCACCCACACGGAGAGGTAGCGCTCAAACAGTCCCATTGGAGACGGTGCACTCATGGTTTTTCTTTCAAAATCGGGCTGCACTGCTCGTTAGCCTCTTGGGAGGCCGAGCAGCAGTTTTCGCGCAAGAACAAAATAAGAGATTCCACAGTCTGGCCATTGGCCGCATAGATGACTTTACGCCCTTCCTTGCGGCTGGAAACGAGGCCAGCTTGGGACAGATGTGAGAGATGGAACGAAAGGGTATTATGCGGGATGCCAAGCTGATCGCTTATTGCGCCAGCGGCAAGGCCCGTACTGCCGTATTCCATCAGTATTTTATAGACCTTGAGCCGTGTTTCCTGAGAAAGTGCGGCAAAGGCTTGGGTTGCGTTATTAAAGTCCATATGTCTAGAATAATCGACAGATAAGATCTGTCAAGAGCTCCCGTCAGACTACCACCTCCTTGGGCCGGTACTTAAAAACGATGCAATGGGGACAAGAAACTCGCCAAAACTTTCCTAAAAACAGATGATCTTACCTCAGAACTCGGGTATAGAGCTTGCAAAACTATTGGTTTGCCCTTTGCTGCGGGCACTTTCGTGATTGAACAGGTTTCTACTATGAGCGCATATAAATCGGAATTCATGCGGACCCTTGAGGAACGCGGCTTTATCCATCAGCTGTCAAACGCTGACGGCCTTGATAAACTTTGCTCAGAAGAAACCGTAACTGCCTATATCGGCTTTGACTGCACGGCCAAGTCCCTTCATGTTGGCTCTCTTGTGCAGATCATGATGCTGCACTGGTTCCAGAAAACCGGCCATCGCCCGATCGCCTTGATGGGTTCAGGCACCACACGTGTGGGTGACCCTACCGGTAAAGACGAAAGCCGCAAGGTTCTTAACGATGAGAGTATTGAAGAGAACAAAGCCGGTATCCGGCAGGTTTTTGAGAAATTCCTGACGTTTGGCGATACCGGCAACGACGCAATTATGATGGACAACGCTGACTGGCTGCTTGGCCTCAACTACATGGATTTCCTGCGCAATGTAGGGCGCTACTTCTCTGTGAACCAGATGATCCAGCGTGACAGTGTGCGCCTGCGTCTGGAACGTGAGCAGCACCTTTCTTTCCTCGAGTTCAACTACATGCTGCTGCAGGGCTATGATTTTGTAGAGATTTACCAGCGCACGGGCTGTCGCTTGCAGATGGGGGGCTCGGATCAGTGGAGCAACATCCTGTCTGGCGTGGACCTTGGGCGGCGCATGGAAGACAAAGAGCTGTTTGCTCTTACCACCCCGCTTTTGACCACATCTTCCGGTGTAAAAATGGGCAAGACAGCAGCCGGTGCCGTGTGGCTCAATGAAGACATGCTGTCCGTCTATGATTACTGGCAATTCTGGCGCAATACAGAAGACGCTGACGTAGAGCGCTTCTTGAAGCTCTTTACTTTGCTGCCGATGGACGAGATTTCCCACCTTGCAGCCCTTGATGGCTCTGAAATTAATGAAGCCAAAAAAGTTCTGGCAACCGAGGCGACTGCGCTGCTGCATGGACGCGACAAGGCGGAAGCTGCTGCGGAAACTGCCCGCAAGGCCTTTGAGGAAGGTGCCAATGCGGCAGGTCTTCCAACAATCGAAGTGGCTAAAGCTGAGCTTGAAGCCGGATTTGGCCTGCTTGGCGCCTTTGTAACTGCGGGCCTTTGCTCCTCAAACGGCGAAACACGGCGCAACATAAAGGGCGGCGCGGTGAAGATCAACGACAAGGCTGAGAGCAACGAGAAGCGCTCCTTGACCCTTGAAGACCTCACCGAAGACGGCGTTATCAAGCTTTCTCTTGGTAAGAAAAAGCATGTGCTGGTGAAGCCGGTTTAACGAAATACAGCAGTCCGTTGTTCTGGGCCGGAGGAGCACTTCTCCGGCCCTATTATTTGAAGCGCGCTAAATCCCTATCAGGGTGGTGGAACAGGGCCAAAACTATAACAGACGTTATTGCCAGCCCGAGCACCAGCGCAAACGCTGCCTGAAAACTTCCCGTACCTGCAACCACATATCCTGTAATAACCGGTGCGAGAAAACTGGAGATCGCCAGTGCGGTTGTGCTGATCCCCATCGCAAAGCCCGTGTGAGCTCGCGCCAAATCAACATAGACACTGCAATAAAGGCTCACTGCGGACAAAAATGCAGAGATTGCGAAGACAAGCAGCAGCGTAACCGTAAAAATGTTTTGCGCGAACAAAAGGGGAACAATGAAAATCCCCGTCATCAATTGACTGCCAATCATCAGGTAGCTTCTTGAGATCCGGTAGCTTTTTGTTTTGCGCAAAAGATAGTCCGACCACTTGGAATAGTACCAGATAACAAAGACGGAAACGAGCCAAGGCAAAGACGTCAAGAATCCCGCATGGGCGAGAGAGACCTGATAGGTGCTTAAAAAGAACTCCGGCAACCAAGCTATGAAGAAAAACAGATAGTATCCCAAAGTCGCAAGCGCAAAGACATTTGCCCAGTAACTGGGAATTCTGGAGACATACTGCCAACCATCGCGAAAATTCATGGAGGGAACGCCTGCGGGCTGAGTATTCTCCTGTTCAACAAGTTTCAGCTCGTCTTCCTTCATGAACTTGGAGTTTTTTGGATTATCCGTAAAATAATAGAGCCAGAGCGGTATCCAGAGTGCACTGAGCGCCATAAGCACAAGAAACTGTGCCCGCCACCCCAGATACTCCACCAAAAGAGCATTAAGAGGTGAGCCGATTGCCATGGAAAAAGGAACAGCCAAAAAAGTTCCCGAGATTGCAGTTGCCCGCTCATTTTCCGTTGTCCAGAGACTAACTGTGCGCACAGACGCGGGAAACGACGGCCCCTCGCTCAGGCCAAGGCAAAACCGTGCCAAATAAATGCTGATGAATCCAACAGCAAAACCAGTTGACCCAATAGCAATAGTCCAAAGGATCATAGAACCGGTCAGAGACACTTTAGGGCCATATTTGTCGGAAAGGAAACCACCGGCAAACGGAGACAGGATATACCCGATCCCAAATGCACCCAAAATATAGCCCATTTGTACAGTCGAGAAGCCAAACTCTTCCTGAATGGGCTCAATTGCAAAAGATATTGCAGACCTATCGATATAATTGACCGTCAAAATTATGAAGAGTAGAGCAATAATGATCCATCTGAAATTTCTGGTCATTTCTCTTTACCCAATACCTCCAGTTTGTGCAGGGGATCAATGCACTGAACACTTCTGCAACCTTGGTTTGATGCAAGGGTAGAGAGAAGGTTACTCTAAAGGGTAAACTCGCGCTATAAACTATCATGGTGTATTGCATGCCTGAAGTCGCCCTAATCGCTCTAATGCGCAAACTCACCGAACTGGCAAATGCATTCATAAAAGCCGGCAGGCAATGGGAAGCAAAAACTGCTTGACCAAGACAGATACTCTGGGCTCCACTTATCTGAGGTCTCTTAGCAAGAAGGCTCTCCTGATGGTAATGTTCCTACGACTGTCAAAATGTCTGCTCACGGCGAGTTTCGGCCTCTTTTCCTTGCTTGCTGCCCTCTTCAATGCACTTGAGCCCAGCGGTAACTTGTCTTTTTTAGAGGCAATCCTCGGCATGACGCATGTCACCCATGATTATACAGTTACTTGGAGATCCATTAGGTCCCCACCTCTTCAACTTCTTACCTTCTGGACAATCGTTTTGATTGAATTCGCAATTGCAGCGCTGTGTTTTGCTGGGTCAGGGAAACTCTTCCTATCCAGAAAACAAAATTCCGCTCAATTTCAGGAGGCTAGCTACTCGCCGCTATAGGGCTTACTCTTGCGGTTTTACTCTGGTTTACGTGCTTTATAGCAATTGCGGGAGAGTGGTTTTCCATGTGGCAATCTCTCGATGGAAATACTGTTCCAGCCGCCTATCGCTTCGTTTCTTCCGCGCTGCTCATACTTATATTTCTCAGCCTGCCGGAGAACTTTAATCATGAAAGTCCAAAGGCTTGACCTTCAAGCTTCTAACAGGTGACCACAGGCCAGAATGTTCTGCAGTCTTCTGTTTGAATGAATATGCCCTCCAGCACTACTGATAGGCAAACAATTGCCGGAATATGCCCGGCGCAATCGCAGAAACAGGGTTGACGTTAAACTTTGGCTTCTCGAAAGTTCCAGAGAGCTTGTAGGTTACTCCAAACAGACCGCCGCCGGATGAACCTCCCCCAAGAGCCTTTCCGATGATAGGAAGTTTGGCAAACAGATTATTGATGGCATAAACGGGCACAAAACTTCCTGTCAGGTTCAAGGTTTGTGTAGACAGATTGGCGCTCCCATCAATGGTCCCCCCCAAAATGGCTCCCACCAAAACACCCTCGTTGATGTTCACTTTGTTGCCACTTCGCGTAAAATCTAGCTGCATTTTCTGAAAGGATGCTTCTCCGCTTTTCACTGCTGCGGAGTAGACTTGGCTGCTGCGCGCAGACCTTGTATTCGTTGTCTTGACATTCTTTAGTGCCTTGATGGCGCTGTCATCGGTAATCGAGAAGTCCGTAACAACGAACCTCCCGTTCCAGTCGGCTTTTTTGGGCATCTCCACATTAATTTTCCCATGCCCACCGCGCATACGCCCGAACATATCGACAAAACGTAAAAGTTCGCCGGTATCAGCCGCGCTGATATTCATCCTCTCACCAATGGAAGTGCCCTGCATAGCTACATTGAAGGTGTTACGCCCGGATGTTTTCCCTGTTATGCGAAGGTTTTTCGGCTTCCCGCCGCGAATACTCACAGTCCCATCCATGGCGAAAACAGAGACCTTTTTGAAACCCAGCACCTGCTTCACGTTCATTGTCAGATCCACATCCCACTTGCTTGATTTTAGAGTGGGTTTGGAAAGGGAGGAAAAGACAGTTTTCAGCAAGCTTCGACCATCAAATTGCGACCCGCTGAATACTGTTTGATACACACCGTTCTTGCGGGTCTGAACAGAAAGTTTCGCATCATCGCCCGCAGACAAATTGAATTTGGAAAAGTCAGCCAGAATCAACTTGCCACGGCTGTCCAGCTTCAGGTTGCCGCGCACCTCGGCATCGCCGGAGATCAACGAAAAGTTATGGATTGTTTTACCTTGGAGCGAGCTTACAAGACGGAAACGAGCATTAGCCTTTTTCCCCTTTGGTTTTTCCCAACCGATGGGAGCAAGGGTTATTTTGGCCGCTGACAAATCAAGCCCGTAGACTTTCGTTCCGCCATTATCCTCATAGGAAACGCGCAAAGGTCCTTGAACAAAACTTGAAATATCTATGCCCAGATCTTTCAGGCCCTTCGCAGAGGTTTGGATAGTTACATCCTGACGCAAGTTATCCTTGGTCCCGTCCAGAGGCTGCGAAATATCGATATCCGCTTTGAGGCCGTTCAATAGGCCCCTCCCCTTGGCAGAGAACAGCGTTTTATCCACCGTGACGCTAAGGTCCGCATCCTTGATTATCTGTCCGGCAATTTTTGCTTCGCTGCTGAACTTCTTCGTCTCGACAGATGCCTGCCAGTCCACATCTTCAACCAGAATTTTTTTCCCAACCGGGAAAGAGGCCTGAATAGAAACCTGCCCTGTACCACTCAGCTGTATCGGTACAATATCCAGTTTTTCCAAGGTATGAAACGGCTCAGCATCCACAAGAACTCCCAAATCATCGGCCTTACCATCCAGTTTCACGGAAACTCCTGCAGGCTTGACCCCTTTTCGAGGCAAATTGAAAACCTCAAAAGTAACACCTGAAACCGCAACTGTGTTTCCATCTTGAAGGCGGAATTTTCCGTCTTTCCCTTCAATTGTCAGCTTTTCATCACCAATTACTCCAGTAGCTGACAGGCCAGTGACAACGGGGAGTGTGGACATTGGGCGCAGGGCCACATCTTCCAGCGAGAAAGTCCCGGTAACGTCATTGCCGGCCCAGCCATCCGTTTCATCAATTCCATCAAATCCACCCGGCCCAACAACGGCTGTCAAGTTGATACCGTTTGTTCTACCTGCCAAAACATGCTTCAAAATCCACTCTCGGGTTTTGGGCGCAATCATTATCGGCCAAAGCTGCTTGACCTGCGTGGCGGAAAGGGGCGAGCTTTGAACGGCAATGGCGACATACGGCCCCCCTTCCCCCAGACCGGCGGAACCTGCCGCACTCACATCAACCGTTGGCCCTAAAGCGCGCGCACTATCCAGATACAAAGTGGTTGTGGCAGGATCATAGCGCCCGTTAATATTGGAATTGTTCAGGAAAACGGGAGACCCCTTCACGTCATCAGGGGCTATCAAGGTTTCACTGGACCCAAGGGCAAAACCCCACTGTTCCCCGTGGATAGTCGGCGGACTAATCAGGCCGCCAAATGTAACGCGGCTATTTCCCCGAACCACATGAGAGCGCCCTACAACTATGTCCGGATCACCGCTTTGCATCTGTAGGTTTACAAGAATTCTATCCAGTATCACGTCCGTCTCACCCATTCGGGTTTCGATGGAAGTGGTCCGAAAATCAAAATTGCTATCAATAAAGTTTCCGGTTGTATCAAGGCGCGCCAGACCGCTGCCATATAAGCGCGTTTTTGCGCTGACCTTGGCTTTGTCTCCGAAGGTTGTAGGCAATAGGTCCAGAACGGCCACATCGCTCACATCCACTTCGATCTGCCTTTCACCAGTTTCTGGAATAACCTGACGGCGCAGATTCCAGCTCCACCGCCCCAAGCGGCCAGCAATACTGGAGGACAGCGAAAAGCTCACATCATCCAGAAGCTCCAGACGGGCATCAACTCCAGTTGCCTGAAACTCCTCTCCAAGAGACTTGATAGAAATAGCTCCATTATCAATATCAACTTCTTGCAAATTCCAGCGCTTCAACTCCTCGGCAAAGATCACACTAAACTTATCAAGAGCTACAATTCGGTTTTCCAGATTAGGTAAAGCACCCTGCCCCGGCGCTATATCCACTTTTGCCGAGGGGCGTTTGATTGTTATTGAGCGAGCATGAAGACTGCCAGTAAAAAAAGCCGCCAGATCAATCCCGATATCCACCCGAGGCACCAGAACTTCTGCCGAAGTCGGGCCATTCACGGAAATCAGGCTGTCTGACAGGACCAACGTTCCTTTGCCCAAGTCAGAAAAATCAACCTTCACGGACCCAATCTGGGCATCAATATTAGGTGATTGGACGGTGGTTCTTATCCAGGAGGACAGGAAGGGAAGAGAAATCGGCCCCCACATTGCCCTTAGGACAACACCTGTAAGCAGCAGGGCTAGAACACAAGAAACAATGAGTACAGCACGGTTTACACGTGATTTCTTTTTTACACTGGGCTTATTAGTCACAATAAAGCTGCTTTTCCTCAATTAGGGCCTTAATCCCTGTCCCCTAAAACTTGAATGGTCCGAATCATTACCTATGATATCCCTATTACAGGGCGGAGTTTCCTATGCGGACATACTTTCCCGTAGTTTTAACTCAAAGTTTTGGGCCATAACTTTTGGCAAAGCCAGAAGTGTGGGCCGTTTCTTTTTATAACCGGACCTCAGGAGATAAGATGTCCTCTACCAAACTTGAGCCAGGCGCACTCGCACCGGACTTTCAACTCCCCACCGATGGCGACGGCAGTTTTTCCTTGTCTGATAAAAAAGGCTCAATTGTTGTCCTTTACTTTTATCCAAAAGACAACACACCAGGGTGCACCAAGGAATCTATTGCGTTTTCACAGTTGAAGCCCGAATTCGACGCTTTGGGCGCTAGTGTCGTTGGCGTCTCCCCCGATACAGCAGCAAAGCATGACAAGTTCAAGGCAAAACATGAACTAAATGTCACCCTCGTCTCTGACACTGAGACAACTCTTTGTGAAAACTATGGAGTTTGGGTACAAAAAAGCATGTTCGGCAAGAAGTATATGGGCGTGGAACGCTCTACTTTCCTCATTGGTGCGGACGGACATATCGCCAAGGTATGGCGCAAAGTTAAAGTTGCCGGTCACGCGGAAGACGTTCTGGAAGCCGTGAAGGACCTCGGTACCCAGTAATGCATGAGAAAAATAACGTGAAAAATTGCAGCATCTCCTCTCTTGTGGAGGGTGCCAGACTGATTGTGTCGACACCCTCGCCAGAGGAGAAAGTTGCTCTTGCCTACCAAACTGCAGAACTGTGGTTCAAGAGGAAGCTCAGCATTCATCGGGCTTCGTTGGAAAAACCAATGCCCGACAGACCGGGCCGCCCGGCAAAGCCGCAACTGCTGGCCCCGAGAGATATGCCAAAGCGCGCCATTGGTGGCACTTCGGGAAAGCTTGCTCTCCTCCATTCCCTTGCGCATATCGAGCTAAACGCAATTGACCTTACATGGGATCTTATCGGCCGCTTCTGGCGGGAGCCCCTGCCCCGGTCCTACTATGATGATTGGGTTCAGGTAGGTCTTGAAGAGGCAAAACACTACTCCATGCTATCCAAACACCTGGCAGGGCTTGGCCATAAATATGGGGATTTGCCAGCCCATGACGGGCTTTGGCAAGCTGCACAGTCCACCGGAAAGGACATGATGGGGCGTCTTGCCATTATTCCTTTGGTTCTGGAGGCACGCGGGCTGGATATCACGCCTCCCATGATCGAAAAAGCCTACAAAAGCGGGGATGCCGAGACCGCCAAAATACTGGAAGTCATCTACCGTGATGAAAAGGGGCATGTGGCATATGGCGCAAAGTGGTTCCGCTTTATGTGCGACAGACATGGCCAACATCCCGAAAGTACCTTTCAAAAACTGGTGCGAAAACACTTCAAGGGGCCGTTGAAGCCACCGTTCAATGATCGGGCACGTTCAGAATCCGGTCTGACACCGGGATTTTACCGTCCACTTATCAAGCTGGTTTGACAAGAACCTCCTAATATACTTCATTAACCATTTAGATGTAAAAAAGTCACAAAAGCGTTCTTTATGTATTGAGTAAAATACTGCGGAGCCTGTAGATGATTTCTTCTGAAGTAAAACTGAAATACTATTTAATTCAGCTTTATAGGTGGCTTTGCGGCTTACATAAATTTTTGCTAAACTTGTGCAAGCACAGCAAATTTATTGTGGCCGCATTAACCCTATCTCTAGTTTTTCTTTCGCTCACCTTTATGGCATCAACTGCCTATTTCTATGCAAAAGGCAGTATTTTGAGTGCCTCTTTGAGGCAAAAGAATGAAAAGCTCACGGCCTACAAAGACCATATAATCTCTCTTCGAGGGCAGGTCGCACAGCTTACTTCAGCACAATCCCTCAGCACCCATAAAAGTGCTCAGTTTCTGGAAGAACTCCTTAAACTGCAGAAAAAGCTCGAACTCCGACACCAAAAAGTCGAAGACCTGATCGGGCTTGCCCACGACAAGGGACTGCTTCGTTTTGCAAAAATTACGCATCATATGCCACTTTCCCAAACGGATCCTTCTAAAGACATCCTGGGTCAACCCTCTAGTGGTATTGGAGGGATCCCTGTATTTCTGGATGATGAAGAAGAGGAGGCCAGCCTTGCCGGTCCTGATGGACAGCAAGAACACTCACAAGCTTCACCCCCTCTTCACTCAGGCGTTCAACATACATTACAACGGCAGGGAATGCAGGCAGAGCAAGCACTCGACTTTCTTTATGGTCGGGCCGAGCGGAACATTTACTCAATTATGAGATTGACCCGCCCCATTCACAAATGGCTGCCGCAAGCAAGCTACACACCCAAGACGGGACATAGTTTCGAAGACAAGGTTTCCCGCGCAAAAATGGCCATACTGTTCCACCATGTTCTCATCAATAAACTGGACAACATCCCATTGGCTGCCCCCCTTACAAACACAGCGCTAACCAGCAAATTTGGACGAAGAATAGACCCTTTTCTCCGAAGACCGGCATTCCATACAGGCCTTGACTTTAAAGCCCCTACGGGAACAAAAATTATGGCCCCCGCCAATGGGAAGGTCATATTCTCTGGCTGGAAAAGGGGCTATGGAAGAACCGTCTTTGTGCGCCATGCAAATGGCATAGAAACGAGATATGCACACTTGAGAACGCTTCTGGTCATGACAGGCGATACATTGAAAAAAGGTGAGATTCTTGGGTTAGTGGGCAGTTCTGGACGCTCTACCGGACCGCACCTGCATTATGAAACCCGCGTCAACGGCAAAGCTATAGATCCCATGCCCTTGATTAGAACCGGACAGGAAATAGACACCATTTTAAAAGGCTAGGCTACAGCGTAGCTGTGAAAAATAGACACCGACTTTCGGATTAAGATATACGTAAAAACAATAGCTTAAAGCGGTGAACTGCTCTAATTAAATATCTTGCCGCATCTATGGACAGGGTCAATAACAGCCAAAACCCAATAGGCAGACCCCTTCTCACAAACCTTTGTAACCCCGTATTCGTGTTCCAAAGGGCATGCGAGAAGAGGAGTGCTTTACTCGATATCCTCGATGGATGTGGGCCCGTCACCAAAAGCACGCTGAGCCAGCGCAGCTTCCATGAAGTTATCCAGCTTTCCATCCAAAACATCTTGAGGAGATGTGCTTTCAACGCCAGTCCGCAGATCTTTTACCAACTGGTAAGGCTGCAAGACATAAGAGCGGATCTGGTGGCCCCAGCCAATCTCTGTCTTGGCCGCAGCATCCTTGCTCGCCGCCTCTTCACGCTTTTGCAACTCAGCTTCATACAGGCGGGCTTTCAGCATTCCCCAAGCGGTTGCCCTGTTCTTGTGCTGGGAACGCTCGCTTTGGCACTGCACCACAATACCCGTCGGGTTGTGGGTGATACGAACAGCAGAATCCGTAGTGTTCACGTGCTGGCCACCGGCACCGGAAGCACGGTAGGTGTCAATGCGACACTCACTCTCGTTGATTTCAATATCAATGGAATCGTCTACCACCGGATAAACCCAGACAGAGGCAAAGCTGGTGTGGCGGCGCGCGTTGCTGTCATACGGCGAGATGCGGACAAGACGGTGAACACCGGCTTCAGTCTTCATCCAGCCATAGGCATTTTCACCTTTGATCTGCAAAGTCGCTGATTTGATACCAGCCTCTTCACCATCATTGTATTCCATCAAGTCCACTTTGAAGCCGCGCTGCTCGCCCCAACGGCGATACATGCGCAACATCATGCTAGCCCAGTCCTGACTTTCCGTTCCACCAGCGCCGGAGTTAATTTCAACGAAAGTGTCGTTGCCATCAGCTTCCCCGGACAGCAGGGACTGGAGTTGAAGCTGGTTGGTGGAATTCATCATATCGCGAAGGGCGGTTTCCGCTTCTTCGACAACGGACTGGTCCCCTTCCATTTCACCCATCTCAATCAATTCCTGATTGTCAACGAGATCCTGCTCCAGCTTACGCACGCCTCCGATGCTATCATCAAGGTTCTGACGCTCACGCATCAGCTTTTGCGCGGTTTGCGGATCATTCCAAAGGTTCGGGTCTTCAGAAAGGGCGTTCAGTTCATCAAGACGGACAAGAGCGACATCCCAGTCAAAGATGCCTCCTCAGCAGGCTTATGGCCTGCTTGATTTCATCGACGATGGCTTGCATTTCTGCGCGCATCTGTCACCTCATAAATTATATACTTTTCTTGCGGGCATACGCCCAAACAGTTGGAGGGCGACAATAGTCGCCCTCCCTTGAATTTGCAATCACTTAACAAGCACCAATAGCTCTTGTTAGTAAAGACCACCGGTCCCCGACATAACAGCTTCTCCCGCTTCTGGGGAAATGTCGGTGTAAACTCCGATCTCATCCTCAAAACCGATAATGGAATAGCTGTCTGGCGGCATGGTGCCCGGCTTAAACGCTTCCAAAATAGTACCTGCATCCCCCGCATCAGCCCGCAAGCCTGTTCTGCGGTTGATCGGCATAAGCTGGAGGCCTGCTGGCAAGCGGAACTCCACCGGCGGTGTATCAGCCAGAGCCTCTTTCATGAAAGAGGTGAAGATAGGTGCGGCCACACCGCCACCGGTTGCCCCGCGGCCCATGCGGCGCGGTGTATCATACCCGATAAACACGCCAACGGTCAGCTCCGGCGTAAAGCCCACAAACCAGGCGTCTTTCTCTTCGTTGGTTGTTCCAGTTTTACCTGCCACAGGACGCCCGACAGCTTTCACGCTGGTTGCAGTGCCGCGCTGGACAACACCTTCCATCATGGATGTGATCTGATAGGCGGTCATAGGATCCAGAACCTGCTCGCGCGTATCATAGAGCTTAGGTTCTTGTTGGTCGTTCCATTCCACTGCACGGCAGGAATTACACACCAACTGATCGTTTTTATAAATTGTTTTTCCGTAACGATCTTGAATCCGGTCAATCAAAGTCGGACGAACCCGCCTGCCGCCATTGGCAATCATGGAATACGCGGAGGTCATACGTAGAACGGTGGTTTCCCCTGCCCCCAAGGACATGGAGAGAACCGGCAACATGTCATCATAGATACCGAACTGGCGGGCATATTCAGCTACCACATCCATGCCCATATCCTGAGCCAGACGAACGGTCATCACGTTACGCGAGAGCTCAATGCCAGTACGCAAGGTAGATGGCCCGTAGAATTTGCCGCCGTAGTTCTTCGGACGCCAGATTCCAAGACCCGGCCCCTGTTCGATTTCAACCGGAGCATCGAGCACAACAGAGGAAGGGGTATATCCATTATCCAATGCTGCCGCATACACAAACGGCTTAAAAGAGGACCCAGGCTGGCGGTAGGCCTGCGTGACCCTGTTAAAGTTGTTCATGGAGTAGCTGAAGCCGCCCACAAGAGCCTGAACACGTCCCGTATTGGGATCCATGGCTACAATAGCGCCGTTTACCTCAGGTACTTGACGAAGAACATAAGACCCGCTGGAGGTTTTCTCCACATAGATAACATCGCCGGGCTTCAAGATCTCCTGAGCATTGCGAGGGGCACGTCGTTCAACCCGCGCCCACTTCATATCCTTCAGGTTAAGCTGGGCACGTTCACGCTCTGTGGAGTATTTTCCGTTTTCCAAGAGCTCCGGCCGCAGACCAACAATCGCCCGCTCATTACTCACAGAAAGAACAACGGCTGTTGTCCACTCCGAGATATCACGGGCCAGCTTGATCTTGTTGTCTTTTTGCACATTGCCAAGCGCAGTCCCCCAATCAGATGTAATGCTGATGTTGGTAATAGGACCACGCCATGAGCCACGCTCTTGATCAAATTTGATCAGGCCGTCCATCAAGGCCTTGCGGGCTTGTGCTTGCATTTTGGGATCAAGAGACGTCCTTACAGTCAAACCACCTTCTTTCAGGCGTGTTTCACCATAATTCTTTTCAAGTTCCTGACGCGTGGCCTCTTCAAAGTACTCTGCGCCATCCACAAGGGTTCCGGTCTCGCGCAGGCTTACATCAAGCGGCGTAGATTTGGCTTCCGCCCCTTCTTGCTCTGACACGTAACCATTTTCAACCATCCGGTCGATCACCCAGTTCCGCCGCTCTATAGCACGGTCGCGGTAGCGATAGGGGTGATAGTTGGACGGGCCTTTTGGAACGGCGGCAAGATACGCCATTTCGGCAAGACTCAACTCGTGAACGGACTTATCGAAAATGATGAGGGAGGCAGCACCCACACCATAAGCGCCAACTCCAAGGTAAATCTCGTTGAGGTAAAGCTCGAGAATCTGGTCTTTCGAGTAGGTCTGCTCAATCCGCAGAGACAGAATTGCCTCTTTGATTTTACGGTCGTAGCTGACTTCTCCGGTAAGAAGGAAGTTTTTCGCCACCTGCTGAGTGATGGTCGAAGCACCTACCAAACGACGTCCAGACCCGCTGTTGCGCAAGTTTGTAACCACTGCACGGGCAATACCTCTGGGATCAAGACCAATATGACTATAAAAGTCCTTATCCTCAGCGGAAATGAAAGCTTGCTTCAGTTTGGCCGGAATTGCCTCGATAGGCAGGAACAAGCGTTTTTCATTCGCAAATTCCTTCATCAAGGTTCCGTTCGACGCGTAGACACGTGTCAGAACCGGAGGTTCATAGTTTCTCAATGCAGTATAGTCCGGCAAATCCTCAGAAATCCTGTTGAGGTAAAACCAGACACCCACAGCACCAACAAGTCCAAGAACAACAGACAAACTAAACAAGTAGCCCAAAAGCTTTAGAATAAATTTCATAATTTCGGGTTCATCCTATCCCGCAGACTTAAACGTGAAGCCGCCATTTACGCCCATAATCTACGGTGACGTTCCTAACATTTCATAGTGATTAGCAACAGCTTGGTGCCCGACAGCTTATGCACCAGTACATCTCTTTTACTTGCCAATATGGCAATGCTGAGGCTTTCCTAGCAATCTTTATAGTTTTAACAGCTCAGTCCCCACTGGTCGAAGCAATTCTTCCTCTAAAATAACGAAGTACAGCTTGCACCAGTGCATCTGACGCCCGCTCACGCCATTCCTTGGACCCAAGCTGCTTCTCATCCTCCTGATTGGACAAAAAGCCAACTTCCACCAAGACGGACGGTACATCCGGACTGCGCAATACCTGAAAACCGGCTGCGCGCAATGGATTATTAATAACCTGCGTCGCGCTTTTCAACTCTTCCACAGCCAATCTTGCAAAATGAATTGAGAAGTTTTTTGTTTCCCTGCGTGAAAGCTCAACAAGAATGTCTGAGACTTCCGCAGGTTCTTCGGAAAGGTCTATGCCCGCAAGCACATCAGAGCGGTTCTCCCGATCTGCCAAAGCAGCCGCCATAGCATCACTTGCGCGCTCTGAGAGCGTATAAACGGAAGCGCCGCGAGTTATTTCCGCGCCCGAGCGCACAGAATCAGCATGAACCGAGATGAAAAGATCCGCCTTTAGTTCATGACCAATCTGGCGCCGCCCCCGCAACGGAATAAACAGATCCTCCTCCCGCGTTAAATGCACTGTGAATAAACCTTGTTCTTCCAGCTTTGCCTTCAGGTGCCGAGCAAATTCAAGCACAACGTCCTTTTCCAGCGTCCCCTTAATGCCAGTCGCTCCTGCGTCGATTCCACCGTGGCCCGGATCAATAACAATAACCGGGCGGTTAGCAGCTGTCTGCTCCTTTGGAACCTCTTGAGCAGACCTATCGGCGGCGACTGGAACCGGAACCCGAATACCGCTCAAAGGGCTTTGATCCACAAAAAGATCATGGGATGTATCCAGCAGTTCCATCACCAACCTGGCGGAGCGCCCCTCCTGCTCAGGTAGAAAAGATAGTTTTTCCACAATCGCCGGATGATTCAAATCCAGAACAATACGCGATTTTCCTTTGGAAATCTGACCATAACGCCAGGAATCGATCAGCCCCTCCCCCTTGGTGGAGCGGTCAGGATCAACCTGAAAACGCAGCTCCGGTAGGTCAACAATAATTCTGTAGGGGTTTGCCAGAAAGGAGACGCGGTAGTTCACATCCCCATTTGTTTCCATAGTAAAGCGTGTACGCTCCCCTTCCATTTTCACAGTGCCGGAGGTGACTTCCAACACGTCCTGACCCGCAGCAAAGCTGGATTTTGCCCAGCCAGCTTGAGCAAGCAGGAGGGTAAGCAGCGTAAGCGCAATATACTGTGTTACCGCTGAATGCAGTTTTTGAAACTTCCAATGCTGTATCATAAGCCCGTTTTACGATGTTTTCGGCAATCTGCCAGACCATAGCAAAAACCTTCGAGAACTTTAAGCTCTCATTAGCACTGGGAAACGGACTGTGAACCACAGTGGGAATAGATTTCCATAAGCTTGCTAAATCTGAATTCTAATCGTAAAAGAAAACTATAAGTTTCTGGCTGTGAACGCATTATGCACTCCCAGCCGCTCCCTTAAACTGAGCATTTCGCCAAGAATTCTGGGTGTATTTGCAAATACAGGGGTGGGCTTTTGAGCCCGAAATAACGCGAATCTTTTTGCGGTCCTGTCTCAGGTCTATTTATTAGAGGCATCTCCAGCAGAATGTTAAGCGTATGAAGACAAAGATGAACTATAAAGTTCACGGACGGTTTTTGCCCGTGAAAACTTGTAGATTAAGGTTTGGCCGGGTTTAGCTTTCAGGTCCCAGTTATTGACCGGCTCCCCGCCGCCGAACCAATGAGTTTTGCAGCACTTAGATTGCTGTTTGCCCGTCAACCAGAAGGTTGATGGTGGTCACATAAAGGCAGAAGGTTTGTTTAAGAAACGCGCATTGTTAAATGGAATAGGCTCAATCGGCAGTAACCGCGGAATTTTTGCGGATTACGCTGGCATGGCCGCGCGTCACCTCTGCTCTTTCGCAATATTACACTTCAAAAACAATGCAATCGCCGCCGGAACGTTGACGAAACAGGACGTCCTGCGCCGTTCTGGAAGGCTGATTGCGAGGATCGTACTACATGGCAAACAAGATGCTGATAGACGCGGCCCACCCGGAAGAGACCCGGGTTACGGTCGTTCGTGGGAATCGGGTTGAGGAATTCGACTTTGAAGCTGCCAACCGCAGGCAGCTTCGTGGAAATATATATCTAGCCAGAGTAACAAGGGTTGAACCTTCCCTTCAGGCGGCTTTTGTTGAATACGGTGGTAACCGCCACGGCTTTCTCGCATTCAGCGAAATCCATCCCGATTACTATCAACTCCCAAAAGCCGACCGTGAGGAGCTGGAGCGCCAGCTTGCTGCTGAGGCTGAAGCCAACCAAAAAGAGCGCGAGCGCCGCGAGCGGGAAGAAGCGGAAAGAGCAAAAACTGCTGCAGATGCTGAAAACGCTGAAAACTCTGAGGATGACGACGAAAATGCTGAGGAGCTGGATGCTGCACTCTTGGCAAGTTTGGACGCACCCTTTGAAGAGCATGCAGTAGAAGAGATTGTCCCTGACCCTGAAGAGGGAGAGAGTGAAGGCGAAGAGCCGCACAAAACTGCTGCTTCTTCCGCTAGTCTTGATGCAACCGCTTCCCAGACACACGGCGAAGCGGAAACTGGGGGGGAGGACGACGACACCTCTTCGCGAGACGCAAAATCAGAAGGTGATGCGCCAGAGGTCCGCAGTGAAACACGCATTCGCCGTCTGCGCGATCGCTATAAGATCCAAGAGGTTATCAAGCGTCGTCAGCTGTTGGTTGTTCAAGTTGTCAAGGAAGAGCGTGGCAACAAGGGCGCTGCTTTGACCACTTATATGTCTCTGGCTGGTCGTTACTCTGTCTTGATGCCAAACACAGACCGTGGCGGCGGGATCTCCCGTAAGATCACCAAGCCAACTGACCGCAAGAGACTGAAGCAGATTGCCGGTGAGTTGAACGTTCCTGAAGGTATGGGCGTTATTTTGCGCACAGCAGGCGCCAGCCGGACGAAAGCGGAAATCAAACGCGACTTTGAATACCTCATGCGCCTTTGGGAAAACGTACGCGAGTTAACCTTGAATTCTGCTGCGCCAACCTTGGTCTATGAAGAAGGCAGCCTTGTAAAGCGCGCTATCCGCGACCTTTACAACAAAGACATTGATCAGGTTATTGTGTCTGGTGAAATCGGTTACCGTGAAGCGAAAAACTTCATGCGTATGCTGATGCCAAGCCATTCCAAAAACGTTCAACCTTACCGGGATGCCACACCGATCTTCACACGTTACAGTGTTGAAGCTCAACTGGATGCCATGTTCTCCCCGCAAGTGACTTTGAAGTCCGGCGGCTATATCGTCATTAACCAGACAGAAGCTCTGGTCTCCGTTGATGTGAACTCAGGCAAGTCAACCAGAGAGCAGAACATTGAGGACACGGCTCTTGCCACCAATATGGAAGCTGCGGAAGAAATTGCCCGCCAGCTTCGTCTGCGAGACCTTGCTGGCCTTGTTGTTATTGATTTCATTGATATGGAAGAAAGCCGCAACAACCGCTCTGTGGAACGCAAACTGAAAGAATGCTTGAAAGCAGACCGCGCCCGCATTCAGGTTGGACGCATCTCGCACTTCGGCCTTTTGGAAATGTCTCGCCAGAGATTGCGCACAGGTGTTCTGGAAAGCTCTTCCTCACCTTGCCCGCACTGTCACGGCTCCGGCATTGTCCGCTCTGTTGAATCCGTTGCCCTTTACATTTTGCGTGCACTGGAAGACCAGCTGCTGCGCGGCGCAACACACAACATCACGGTCAACACACCGACCGATGTCGCTCTTTATATCCTGAACCAGAAGCGTGGCCACATCACCGAGCTGGAAAAGCGTTTCGGGCTCAGCATTACTCTTGCAGCAGATGACAGCGTCAGCGGTCAGCACTTCACGCTGGAACGTGGTGAGCTGGCAACTCCTGTTCACCTTCCTGCAGAAGACAAAGCTTCTGTTCAACCTGACACCCTGCTCATTCCAGAGGAAGAGAGTGAGGGCGAAGAAGAGAACGAAACTGAAGATTCTACAGAAGAAGAGCAGAAGCCAACTGAACGTCGCCGTCGCCGTCGCCGTCGCCGTCGTGGCAGCCCTGCATCTTCCGAAGAGGACATCTCAGATACACAGCAAGGTGAAGAAACTGACGAAGACGCCCCTGCTCTGGCAGCAGAAGGTGAGCAGACAGACGAAGCAGCTGAAAACGCTGGCGAAGACGCCTCTAGCGAGGAACAAAGTTCAGATGATGAAGACAGCGACTACCGTCGTCGCAGACGGCGCGGAAGACGTGGTGGCCGCCGTTCTCGCAAACCTTCTCAAGATGAAGCAGAAGCAACACAAGAGTCTGCCTCTGAAGGCGAAACAGCCCCTGTAAGCTCCGAAGGTGAGACAAAAGAAGTAAGCCCGGCTCCCGAGCAAGCGTCAACTCCTCAAGAGCAAACGCAAAGCACAGAAGCGGTGACTTCTGCAAGTGCTGAAGCCGAAGCGTCTGAAGCATCTGCTGAGGCGGGTGAACAGGCTGAAGCTAAACAGGAGGACAGACGTCGTCCACGCCCTAGAAGGCGCCCACGCAGAGCCCCTGCGAGAGCCGCTGAAAGTGCCGCGCAAGATTCTGAAATCACAGAATCCGCTCCTGCACCAGAAGCCGCGCCTGCAGCTGAGGCTGCACCGGCATCAGATGTCTCTTCTCCTCAGGCAAGTGAAGAAGCAGCTGCGCCCAAGCCAAGAACGCCGCGCCCCCGCAGACGCCCAACGTCTTCACGGCCACGGCAACCTCGCGAGACAACTCCGGCAAAAGCTGAAGGTGCGCCAGCGTCCAGCACACAAAGCGTACCTGTAAAAGAAGTTAAAACCGAAACAGCGAAACCGGCACCAGAGCCCAAGCAGGTGGCCCCGGCGCCACAAAAAGCTGCTCCAGTGGTCACCAGTGAAAAGGTTGCACCAAAGCCTGCAGGCACTCCGGAAAAATCCGGTAACCAGCCCAAAAGCGGCTGGTGGCAGCGAAGGTCTTTCTTCTAAAAAAACACGAGGGCGGCGAAAGCCGCCCTTTTTCTTTGCCTAAAATTTTTAAAAAGTGCCCTCACTCATTTGATTCGCAGCATTTCAAAGCCACATTGGGCTTGGCCTCTTTTATAAGTCACTCCAAAACATGAATTTAAGCATTTGTATTTGCTTGCTTATTCTAGTTTTTCACAGCACATTAAAAACCTCCCCCCCACTGCCCCAATTCAGCCTTGCTCGGATGGTTAAGCCTTCATTGAAGGGATATGGTGTAAACAACTAAAACGTTTGGTTATGCCAGAGGGCTATACAGGGGGGCGTGTTTTGCTGAAATCTATCTGCTCAACATTTCGATTCAATTACTCGGTAAAAGACTTGGTGCCCAAACTGGCCCGAAGTTCAGTCGCATCTGTAACGGCGCTCTCTCTCCTTTTTTCAGGGCTACCGCTCTCTAGCGCACAGGCGCAGTCCAAAGTGCCGCTGGTACGCGATGCGGAGACGGAAAACCTGCTGAGAGACTACGCCCGCCCAGTTTTTAGAGCCGCTGGCCTGCCCGCCAACCAAGTTGAGATCATCCTCGTTAACGACAAGAGCTACAACGCCTTTGTCCCGGACAGCCGGAGAATGTTCATCAACGTCGGCGTGGTCATGACCGCCAAGACCCCAGAGGAAGTTATCGGCGTCATCGCTCACGAAACCGGCCATATCACGGGTAACCATCTCGTTCGCATGCGTCAGGCGGCGGCAAATGCCCGCGTCATTTCAGTAATCGGTATGATCTTGGGTGCTGGCGCCGCGGCTGCAGGTGTTTCGGCAGGAAGCAGTGCTGTTGCACAAGGCGGCGCTGCCGCCGCTATGGGAGGTGGGAGCCTCGCACAAAGAACATTTCTGGCCTATAAGCGCTCGGAAGAATCTGCTGCCGACCAAGCTGCTCTCAAATATCTGGAACGCACAGGTACCTCGCCAAAAGGAATGCTGACCTCCTTTGAGAGAATGGCAGACGCTGCTTTATTTTCCGCACGTTATGCGGACCCTTATGCTATCAGTCACCCGATGCCGCGTGATCGCTTCAACGCCCTTCAGGTGAAAGCAAAGAAAAGCCGTCACTTCAACAAGAAGGTTCCCTCACAGCTCCAGCAGCGCCACGATATGGTGCGGGCAAAGCTTGCCGCGTTCACATCCCATCCAAAATCGACTTACCGGCTCTACCCCCGCTCCAACAAATCGCTCCCCGCCCAATACGCGCGCGCGGTTGCCACCATGAAATCTTCCAGTGGCAAGAAGGCAGCAAGAGCCATTGACAAACTCATAGCGCAGCAGCCCAACAATCCGTATTTCTATGAATTGAAGGGGCAGGCTCTTCTTGAAGGTGGAAATCCGGCTGCCGCCATTGCACCATTCAAAAAAGCCCTGTCTTACATGCCGCGCAACCCGCAGCTGGAAATTTGGCTTGGCTTTGCTCTCGTTGCCTCTGAGAACCCGCAGTATCTGCCGGAGGCCAAGAGAATACTGACAACCGCTCTCAGGCGTGATCCGAACTCCCACATTGGTTACACCCAACTGGCCATTGCGTACGGGCGCACAGGCGATACCGCTATGGCAGATCTTTCGACTGCCAAAAGCCTGCTTGCCAGAGGAAACCTGAGAAGTGCCCAACAATATGCGGCTAGAGCAAAAAAGAAGATGAAAACCGGCTCCATTTCATGGCAACAGGCCGATGACATCCTATCTTATAAAGTCAACAGGGCTTTGCGCTAGCTTTGATATGAGGTAAACAGTGCCAATTGGCACTATGGAGATAGAATGAATAAGCACGTTCGCAATGTACTCTCCGGCTGTGCAGTTATGCTTTTGCTCCCGTCGATTTCGGCGGGCGCTGCAGAAACTGCCCCCGACAAAGAGGCCGTAGAAAAGATCGTACGCGAGTACCTTCTGGAGAACCCGCAGGTCATTGCTGAAGCCTTGACTGTTTTGGAGGAGCAGCGTGTCGCGCAGGAAGAACAGGCCCGTAAAACGGCAATGTCCCAAGTCTCAGAGCTTCTGTTCAATTCCGAAAACCAAGTCACTCTTGGGAACCCTGATGGGGATGTAACCCTTGTCGAGTTCTTCGATTACAATTGCGGTTACTGTAAACGTGCTCTTGGCGATACATTCCGTTTGATTGAAGAGGATAAAAATCTCCGCGTCGTTCTGAAGGAGTTTCCTGTTTTGGGACAACCTTCCGTGGAGGCTGCGACAGTTGCCATTGCCCTGAACCAGATCGCCCCCGAGAAGTATGAGGAATTCCATAGCCTCATGCTCTCCTCCAGAGGCCGTGCCAACAAGCAGTCCGCTTTGGATACAGCAAAGTCAATTGGCGTGGATACAGTTCGACTTCAAGAGGCAATCGACGCAGGCGTTGCACAGGCTACACTTCAGGAAGTCTACAGTATTGCAGGTACTCTTGGCCTCACCGGCACCCCCTCCTACGCAATTGGAGATGAAGTTGTTGTGGGCGCAGTTGGGTACGACACTTTGAAGAAGAAAATTGAAGCTGAACGTCAATAAGGTGCCCAAGTAACAAAAAGGGCAAATTATCCGGCGAAAAACTTTAAGTTCTGCGTTTAGAAGCGGGTTTGGGTCTTTTCCTTAATCCGCTCTGAATTTATAAGGTTCCAACTGCTGACAACTCGTAGTTCTAGGGGAGTTCATTTAAAAGTAGGAAATTTCTTGATTTTCCTGGGAACTGCTGGTCTGCCAATAATTTGGCACTTATGAACCTTGAGTTTTTGCAGGCTAAGGAGCGCTCCAAAGAGATCCACTTCAAATGAGTGTGAGCCTTTGGATAGCAGGGCTAATTTGAGCCTTCGGGCTCAAAATGCAATTGAGACCATAGACCTACTTCTCAGGTCCTTGGCAAAAAGAACACTGGTGCAACTATGGGCTTAACATCCTTCGGGCACTAGAGAAAAATAACACTCGTCTGCATACTGACTTCATTGTAGGCGGACACTTTATTTGATGGTGACTCTGGCTTCCGTTGCCTGAGCAACACAAACTGGACGATTAAACGATGACGAAACCAAAAAAGTTTGACCAGGATCTGATCCGTCAGCTCGCGACCCTTCTGGATGAAACGAATCTTACAGAAATTGAACTTGAGCAAAATGACTTCCGCGTTCGCGTCGCACGTCAGGCAGCAAACGGAGCCCAAACAATAGTTGCACCAGCAGCCGTTGCTCCAGCAGCAGTTTCCGCCCCAGCTCCAGTTGAGGTTGCGGTGTCAGCAGACCCAGCCAACCACCCTGGTGCCGTCCCATCTCCAATGGTTGGTACTGCTTACCTTGCGCCAGAGCCTGGTGCCCGTGCTTTTGTTGAGGTTGGTGCAAACGTTCGCGAAGGCGACACCTTGATCATCATTGAAGCGATGAAAACCATGAACCAGATCCCGGCACCAAAGTCCGGTCGCATCACTGCGGTTCTCGTCACGGATGGTCAACCTGTAGAATTTGGCGAACCTCTTGTCATCATCGAATAACGGACGGACTCCGATGTTTTCAAAGATCCTCATCGCAAACCGCGGCGAGATCGCACTTCGTATCCAGCGAGCTTGTAAAGAGCTGGGCATTTTGACTGTTGCTGTGCACTCCACAGCCGATCAGGATGCGATGCATGTGCGGCTTGCCGACGAAAGTGTCTGTATCGGTCCGCCCGTTGCCAGAGACAGTTATCTGAATATCCCGCAGATCCTTGCTGCCTGTGAAATCACAGGTGCAGATGCAGTGCACCCCGGTTATGGCTTCCTTTCCGAAAATGCCCGTTTTGCGGAGATCCTTGAAGCCCACGGCATTACCTTTATCGGCCCAACTTCCGACCATATACGGATTATGGGCGATAAGATCATGGCGAAAATCACAGCCAAAGAGCTTGGTATTCCAGTGGTTCCCGGTTCGGACGGCGGAGTGACACCGGACGATGATATTCATGCTATTGCCAATGAAATTGGATACCCTGTTCTCCTGAAAGCTGCCGCAGGTGGTGGTGGCCGTGGTATGAAGGTAGCCAAAACACCGGACGAGCTGGAAACCGCATTCTCCACCGCACGTTCAGAAGCCATGGCGGCTTTTGGTGACGATGCCATGTACATGGAAAAGTACCTTGGCAAGCCGCGTCATATCGAAGTGCAGGTTCTGGGTGATGGACAGGGAAATGCCATCCATCTGGGCGAACGCGACTGTTCACTGCAGCGCCGCCACCAGAAAGTGTTCGAAGAGTGCCCTTCCCCAGCCTTGAATGACGCTCAACGTCAGGAAATTGGTGAAATCTGCGCTGACGCCATGCGCAAGATGAAGTACCGCGGCGCCGGCACTGTTGAATTCCTCTATGAAAATGGCGGGTTCTATTTCATTGAAATGAATACCCGTTTGCAGGTGGAGCATCCTGTCACCGAGATGGTGACCGATATCGATCTGGTTCATGAGCAAATTCGCATTGCCAGTGGGGCGACTTTAGGCATCAGTCAAGAAGATATCCGTTTCACGGGTCATGCCATTGAGTGCCGCATTAACGCAGAACATGCACGCACGTTCACACCTTCCCCAGGCAAGATCACCTATTACCACCCACCGGGCGGTCTGGGTGTGCGCGTGGATTCTGGTGTCTATCAAGGCTACAAAATTCCGCCATACTATGACAGCTTAATCGGAAAGCTCGTGGTACATGGACGTACGCGTCTTGAATGCATGATGCGCCTGCGCCGCTGTTTGAGTGAATTTGTGGTAGATGGTATTGAAACAACAATCCCGCTCTTCAGGGAATTGATGGACAATCAGGACATCGCAAATGGAGCCTATGACATTCATTGGCTAGAAAAGTTCCTGGAGATGGAAAAGTCTCTATAAAGAACAAAGTGCTTAAAAGGTAGTTGGTGGACCATCCATGCTTTTGGAGATTACCCCGCAAGTTCTCTTGAAGGCATACGCCTGCGGCGTGTTTCCTATGGCTGAATCTGCTGAGGACCCAACACTTTTCTGGGTTGAACCCGAGCGGCGGGGCATCTTGCCGCTCGATCTTTTTTATGTCCCCTCCCGCTTGCGCCGTACAATCAGGTCAGACCGATTCCACATCAAAGTTTCGCAGGATTTTGCTGGTGTCCTCAACGGGTGTGCGGCTCCAGGTGCCGGGCGAAGCAATACATGGATCAACAGCGAGATCAGGCGCTTGTATTCCGCCCTCTTTCAACTGGGCCATTGCCATAGTGTCGAGGTCTATTTCAACGACAGGCTTGTTGGTGGTCTCTATGGCGTCAGCCTTGGCTCAGTATTTTTTGGGGAAAGCATGTTCTCTTTTGAAAGGGATGCTTCAAAGGTCGCACTGGCGTTTCTCGTTGCCCGCCTCATAAAGGGGGGGTATCAGCTGCTGGATACACAGTTCGTTACCGATCACCTTATGCAATTTGGCGCAGAAGAAGTACACCGGGACACCTACATACAAATGCTGGAGACCGCCTTGCAAAAGCAAGCGGACTTTTACCACCTTGCCGAAACAGCTACCGGCAAGGAAATTCTTCACATTATTGATGAGGCAAGTGCTCTAGAACCGTAGCGGATTCGGCCATGGAGCGGGAACTACACCAGAGCTGACGAAGTCTTTACCTGCCAGATAATCAACTTCCGGGGCATTAGCTACATCCGGCCCCTCGTAGTTCTCCGGCGGCGGCACGTCGGAATATTTCTTACACCCTACCAGCCATACGTCATAGACCGCATGCTCGATTGCGTGAACACCCGGATTTGCCGCAAACATCCAGCCGCCGAATATGCGCTGAACCTGATTGCCCAGTGTCACTTCATCGACTTCCAAAAAGGCCGTGGTTTTCGCGGTCTCTGTGGGCGGGCGTGTGTAGCAGACTTTGGGCGTTACCTGAAGCGCGCCAAATTGAACGGTCTCGCCCATATAAACGTCGAAGGAAATGAGACGGCCTGTCACCTTATCCAAGCCTTTGAACTCGGCAACAGGATTATCAATTTTTGCAGCCGCAGCCTCGCTGAGCCCGAAACCACCTGCCAATATAGCAAGGCTGGCGGCAACTGAAGCCTTCCATGAAAGTTGCTGCAATCTCTTAAACATACTTAACCATTCCGCGATGTAAACGATTCACCCGAATCTACCTTTAGTCTGTAGCAAAGGTGTATAAGCCCGAAAAGGTCATTTTGGGGCAAAACTGCCATAAACCCGATATAAAATAGAGGATTGCCACACCTCAATGCATATTCGCCGTAAAATTTAACCCAGTTGAATTCACTGGAACCCACGTAAAGGTTTATCTACAACAAATCTTCATACTTCAAAGAATAGCCTTTTTGGAGTGTATTTTATGGTCCCGTGTCCTCCCCGTACATCCATGCAAACCCTCATCGCACTTATTTTATGGGCATGTTCTGCTTTCATGTGTTTGGCACAGGAAACCACGGGTACTCAAAACGGCACCCCCTTCAAAGCAAAGCAACTTTCTCAACTGTATCAGGGCAACGCCAAAGCAATTGATTTTTTAGAACGTTACCCCCTCGCTCCCCTTGATACCAGCTCCCCCCGCGCCACGCTTGAAAGCTTTACCACCATCATGGATGAAGCTAGCAAGACCGTTCTGGAAGCCTATCAAAGGTCGAGCTTGTCTCCAATAAAAACGGGCGGTTCCCTAACTCCTTCGAGTGATGTGCAAGGCGATATACGGATCGCTCGGCTTCTTTTTAACAAAGCCACGGAAACTTTAAACCTCTCGCAAATACCTCAGGCTGAAAGACAGCAAACTGGCCTTGAAGTGGCTATGTTAATGAAGGAAGTGCTCGACAGGCTGCCCCTACCTGACCCTGAAAGTATTCCGGGCAAAGCAGCTGGTCTTTATGACTACAGCCAGAAAGATCTGCCGGATTCATGGCGAATTCCCTTCTCACGTATCATCATAGGTAAGCAAACAGAAGGTCCCAACGCAGGCAGTTACACCTTCACGCCCCAAACGGTGGCCGCCGCCTATAAGTTCTACAACTCCATAAAAGTACTTCCCAATAAACAAGGGAGTACTGATGATTTTTTCAATTTTTACAAGAGTAGCCCTGAAGGGCTTCTTCCTCCGGCGTGGTTCGAGCTTGTACGCCAGCAGGGAGACTGGATTATGCAAGAGTCCGGGGGGCTAGCCCTATGGCAATGGATTGGCTTAGCGGGCTCAACAGTGGTGGCCGTATTATTTTTATGGCTGCTCACCCGCATTATAGGCAGCAAAAGAAAGAAAACAGAACCATTTGGAAAGAAGCGTATTTCCTCCCTGTTGATGCCCGTCATTTGTCTTTCCACATTGCAAGCCTACCAGTATGTCGCCATAAATCAAATAAACGTAACCGGACAGGTTCGCACTGGCTTGAGCCTTTTTGTTGAAGCGGTTTCCTGGCTCGTCCTGTCTTTCATCGTCTACCGGCTCATTAACCTGATTGCCCAACACGCAATCACGCGCAATATCAATGCCAATAAGCTTGACCAGAGCATTTTACGAACCGGTTTTTACCTTTTGTCTATCGTGGCAGTTTTAGCAATACTTGCCATAGGTGCCACCCGGATCGGGATTCCTCTTTACGGAGTTATTGCGGGTTTGAGTGTAAGTGGCCTTGCTCTAGCACTTGCCGCCCAGCCCACCATGGAAAACCTTCTAGGTGGCATTAACTTGTATGCAGACGACATTCTCCGTATCGGGGATTTTTGTAAATTTGGCGAAACGATGGGAACTGTGGAGCAGATCGGCATCCGGTCCACGCGTATTCGCTCAAAAGACAGAACCCTCACAACCATTACCAATGCCGATCTGGCAAAGATGAAAATCACCAACTACACCAAACGTGATCGCAATTATATGCAACACATTATTGGTCTTCGATACGAAACCAGCCCGGACCAAATTCGCAAGATCCTGCTTGATATGCGCAACTACATTATCGCTCACCCCAAGACACTCACCCAGACTGTACGCGTAAGACTGGTGGAGTTTGCAGATTGTGCGTTAAATATAGAAGTCAAAGTGGAAATTAAAGAACCTTCCTATGATAAGTATCTAGGCATTCAAGAGGACATCCTTCTCTCTCTTTATGAAATCATAGAGGACAATGGTTCCGACTTTGCCTTCCCCTCCACCACCACTTATTTTGCCAAGGATACGGGCCTGAATGCCGAGCGAAAAGAGTTCGCAGAAGGTGTTATAAACAATCTGCGTTCAACCAGTGACCTCCCCTTTCCCGATACCCCCGAGATGATAACCAACGGACAGGAAAAAACTGGCTTCTGGCCCCCAAAAGACAGTGCACTACGTAAACTACAAGAAATATCCAAGAAGCTTCACGGGAAAGATAAGAGGTCTTCTAAACCTACTCCCAAAGACGGACAGTCTGCCGCTTAAAGCTCTGCGATATTTTATAGAAACACCTTAAAGCTATAACTGATTGTTTTTGCGCGTACCTTTTTCCAAAAACCGATCTCCCCTTTGCTGAGATCCGCTTTAGAGCGTGCTAAGTTTGATTGCATTCATTCAAACGATATGAATTCGCTTTAAATAAAGGGATTAGAGTGTGAGGTGTGAACGTGAATAATCCCAACACGCTCTAAAAACGAATAAAGGGCAAGACCATAAAGTAGGTCTCACCCTTTATTAGAGATGACGTTTTAGAGCCATGAGGGGTTGTGTTGAATCACCTAACCGCTTTAAATTATTCTAGAACACATCAACCCAATGCCGCCAAACGGGCCAAGGCTTCACCAACCTTGCCCTTACGCTCGGTCAGTTCGATGACTTTTTCTTTTTCACCCGCAACAACGTCTGCTGGAGCTTTTTCCACGAAGCGTGGGTTCTCGAGCTTTTTGCTGATCTTGGTTAATTCCGCTTCAATTTTGCCAAGGTCTTTTTCAAGACGGGCTTTTTCTGCGGATAGATCGATGACACCGGCAAGTGGCAAGCACACGGTTGCTTCACCCACAACGATCTGCGCCGAGCCCTGTGGTGCTTCATCTGCAACCGCCACAGATTCTGCGCGAGCATTTTTCATGATCGCAGCTTCGTGAATTGCCAGACGCTGCTTGGTAAGCTCTGAAGCCCCTGTCAGCACTACAGGCACACGCGCACCGGCTGGAACATTCATTTCAGAGCGTACGGAACGGATCTGGGAGATCATTTCCAAAAGCCAGTTGATTTCTTCAGCTGCCGCCGCGTCTTCACCAATTGGCTCCGGCCAGCGGGACAGCGCAAGGATGTTGTCGCGCTTGGTTACGCCATCGCCTTCAACAGTGCGCGACCACAGCTCTTCAGTAATGAACGGCATGAAAGGATGCAGAAGTTTGAGAATTTCATCGCGAACCCAAGCAGCAGTCGCACGGGTTTCACGCTTTGCTTCCTCATCATCTCCATTAAAGATCGGTTTGGCCAGCTCCAGATACCAGTCACAGAAGGTATTCCAGACAAAGCGATAGGCACCGCCTGCCGCATCATTAAAGCGGTAAGTATCAATAGCTTCGGAAACTTCGCGCACAGAGCGGCTCATCTCCGTCACGATCCAGCGGTTTACAGTCTGTTTTGCATGGGCGGGATCAAATCCTTCCACACGGTGACACTCGTTCATCTCGGCAAAGCGGCAAGCATTCCAGAGCTTTGTCGCGAAGTTACGGTAGCCCGCAACACGAGAGGTTGCCAGTTTGATATCACGGCCTTGAGCCGCCATTGCCGCGAGTGTGAAGCGCAGCGCGTCGGCGCCGTATTCTTCAACCAAAGCCAGCGGGTCAATCACATTGCCCTTTGACTTGGACATCTTGGCACCCTTTTCATCGCGAACAAGGGCGTGGATGTAAACCGTATCAAACGGTTCCGTCTTCATGTAGTGCTTGCCCATCATCATCATGCGGGCAACCCAGAAGAAGATGATGTCAAAGCCGGTTACGAGAACAGAAGTTGGATAGTAACGTGCAAGTTCGGGTGTCTTATCCGGCCAACCGAGCGTAGAGAATGGCCACAGGGCAGATGAGAACCATGTGTCCAGCACGTCTTCATCGCGGTAAAGGGCAATAGATGCGTCTTCACCAGCATCATGGCGGGCGATGGCATCGTTGGTCTCCAGAACCTCTACAGGCTTGCCATAGAAGGCCTTAGCCGCAGCGATAGCATCTTCTTCGCTCTTTTCAACGAAGATCTTACCTTCCGGGCCATACCATGCAGGGATGCGATGTCCCCACCACAGCTGACGGGACACACACCACGGCTGGATGTTTTCCATCCACTCATAGTAGGTCTTATCCCAGTTACTTGGCACGAACTTGGTACGCCCTTCACGCACAGACTCAAGAGCAGGCTTTGCCATTGTTTTGGCATCCACATACCACTGGTCGGTGAGCATAGGCTCGATTGGAACGCCGCCCCGGTCCCCATGAGGCACCATGTGGGCGTGATCGACAATCTCGTCCAGCAAGCCTTTTTCTTCCAGTGCGGAAACAATCAGCTTACGCGCCTTAAAGCGCTCCATACCGTGAACAGATTTGATGGTTGTCTTCAGTTCGTCAGTTTCAGAAAGCCCCTCAAGGAAATCGACATTCTCATCCAGAATGATATTGGCTTCCCGATCCATGATCGAAATCATACGCAGGTTATGACGCTTGCCGATATCAAAATCGTTGAAATCGTGAGCAGGTGTAACTTTCATGGCACCGGTACCGGTGTCCATTTCCACATAATCATCAGCAATGATCGGGATACGGCGGCCAACCAGCGGCAAAATGATTTCTTTGCCCTGAAGAGAGGCAAAGCGCTCATCATCAGGGTGAACGATAACAGCCGTATCACCCAGCATGGTCTCCGGGCGTGTGGTGGCGATGACAATGTAGTCGCGCTTTTCAAAGGCGGTTGGCTTACCGTCTTCGTCAAACTCCACCGGATAGTCAAAGGTCACACCATCAGCCAGTGGATAGCGGAAGTGCCACATCTTGCCTTTGGTTTCAAACTGTTCAACTTCCAAATCGGAAATAGCGGTGAGCAATTTCGGATCCCAGTTCACTAAGCGCTTGTCTTTATAGATCAAGCCTTCTTTATGCAGGGAAACAAAGACCTCAAGAACGGCTTTGGAGAGCCCTTCATCCATGGTGAAGCGTTCGCGGGACCAGTCACAAGAGGCGCCAAGGCGTTTGAGCTGGTTGAAAATCATCCCACCGGATTCGTTCTTCCACTTCCACACGCGTTCAACAAAGGCTTCACGGCCAATATCACGCCGACCGATATTACCGCCGTCAGCGGCCATCTGGCGCTCAACAACCATCTGGGTTGCAATACCCGCGTGGTCCATACCCGGCTGCCAGAGAACATCGCGCCCGCGCATACGCTGGTAGCGAACCAGAATGTCTTGCAAAGTGTTGTTCAGCGCATGGCCCATATGAAGAGAGCCTGTCACGTTGGGGGGCGGAATCACGATGGAATAAGTAGCAGCGCCGTCTACAGCGCCTGCACCAGCCTTAAATGCTCCGGCTTTTTCCCATGTCTCGTAAATCCGCGGTTCAACAGAGCCCGCCTCATATGTCTTGTCCAGCATAATTCTTTTCTTCCAAATTCGAAGGTTGCCACGGTGTAAACCGGATTGGGGCTCCACTGTCAACTCCATGACACTGGGAGGATGCACCTTTGCAAGCTATATAAACGGGTTCATTCTTTACAATTGGAAATTCTTGGATCAAAAGCCCAGTTACGCTCGCCATTTTTACACTCAGCAACACCATCAAGCCGGTAAAGCACGAATCTAATTCTTCTATCCACCTAACGAAAAAAGGGGCCGAAGCCCCCTTTAAAATTTCACTTAAGCTGTAAACTAGCGTCCATCAGGAGTGCGTAAACCCAGCCATTTATCGCGAACTTGATTGTAATGCTCAGAAGCATCGTAGCGCGGACCAGTCAAGTTAAGCTGATCGTAGGTCAAATGCCCAACAGAGGAGAGCAGAGTGTAAGCGGCGACAACTTTGTTACGCTGAGCTGTCACCAGTGTTACGCGCGCATCAACAAGATCACTTTGAGAATCCAGCACATCCAATGTGGTGCGCTGACCAACCCGTTGCTCTTCAATCACGCCTTCCAGCGCCAGCCGGGCTGCTGCAACTTCCACTTCAGCTGCCGAGATAGACGCTATCGCCGAATTCAGGGAGCCCCATGCAGAGATCGCCCTTGCGCGAATTTCATCACGCGCCACATCCACAAGGATCTGCGTCTGACCCAAATCTTCTTTAGCCTGCCGCACGGTGGAGGATACATAACCAGCCTGATAAATAGGAACGGTGAGACGGCCATAAACAGAAGCTGTTCTGGTTTCCGATCCGCCGTTTCCGCTAGCGCTCGCTGGAATGGTATTTTTATTGTAGGAGAGGTTTCCTTCCAAAGACAACTCGGGAAGCAACTGTCCTTCTGTGGATTTCACTGCGAAAAGCGCGGCATCCACTGTATGCAAAGCAGCCCGAATGGAGGGATGTTCCTTTTGCCCGACAGACACAACCGAAGAAACGGTCTTCGGCAAAAGCGAAGCCACATTGGTGTTCGCACTCAACCTTTTAGGATCTTCTCCAACAACCTGAACAAAAAAGGCTCGGCTGGCATTAAGCTGCGCCAAAGCCTGATTGAGGGAAGATTCAGAACTGGCGCGGCCAGCTTCGGACTGTGCCACATCGGTTCTAGTGCCTTCACCCACAGCAAAGCGGTCCTTTGTTGCCCTCAGGTTTTCGTCCTGAAAGCGCAAATCGCTGCGGTAAAGGGAAACAAGAGCTGTATCGCGGATCACATCCATGTAGGCCGTAACCGCATTCAGCAGCGTAGACTGCTCCGTCGCTTTCAATTCTTCCCGCTGAGCCAACACAATTGCCTCGGCTTGGCGAGTGGAGTTCACCGTCTGGAAACCACGAAAAATCGTTTGCGTTAGCTGGGCCGCAACCGTGTAGTCATTATATGACTGCGATAGATTAGTGCTACGCGGGAGGTCATTGAAATTAACTTTACGATGGATATGCCCAATACTTGCAGATCCATACAATGTTGGCCGCCAGCCAGAAAGAGCCTGCGGTACGTTTTCATCATAGCTGCGAAGCTGTGCACGGGCCGCATTCAATGACGGGTTGTTCTGGTATGTGAGAGACAGCGCTTCATTGATCGACAAGGCACTTGCAGACCCACCACCTGATAAGACCATGAATCCAGCCAGGGCGGCTGCTTTAATCTTCAAGGAAACCACTATTAAAGCCCCAATTCCAACGGTTGCACCGTTAACGCTTTTAGCGCGAGTTTAAACTATTCCAAATCACTATATAGCTTCTAAAGCAAGTCTACGAAATGGATCCTTGGTTAATTCAAAAAGAAACTTCTAAAGTGGTGAAAACGAGCAACAATCAAGAAAAAAGCTCGGCCCCAGAGAAACCCCTAAATTTAATAACCAAATATTAACAGGGAATTATTGCGAAATTTCCTCGCAATACAACCCCCACCAAAAGAAACGCATCATTCTATAGGTGAAAAATAAAATTCCACCATCTAATTCAGCAGTTTAGCAGCAGCGCTTTCTAGAATTTAAATTCCAGTTCCTGCTCGAATCCCGGCAGGTGCGGCGCATTTGCATTAAAACCAAAGCGTGATGATACTGTTCCCGCACTTTTTTGGTAAAGGTTGGCAACCCCTGCCCCGCCAAGACCTTCAACAGCAACAAGACGACCACCATCTTTCAGCTGTTCAAACAGCTCCGAGGAAATCTCTTCCACGGCACCATCTACAAAAATCACGTCGTATGGGGCTTCAGCCGGATAGCCAAGTTTGTGGGTAGCCTCGACCACGGCAGCATTTTCTATACCTGTCTCCACAAGATTCCGGCTCGCAATCTCCACAAGCTTCGCATCCTGCTCAATCCCGACAACCGAGTCGCACAGTTTGGAAATTACAGAAACACCATATCCACTGGATGCACCGACAACAAGAACCACATCATCCTTGGCAAATGCAGCCAACTGGACCATCTTGCCAAAGATATGCGGCTTGGCGCTCTTGCGCGAGCCATCATCCAAAACAGGCAGATCCTCATCGATATAGGCCAAAGAGCGCTTATCTTCGGGAACGAAATGCTCGCGAGCAACCTCTCCCATGGCACCAAGAATTCTCAGGTCCGTGATATCATTGGTCCGCAACTGGTTATCAACCATTTTCGTGCGGAGCTGTGCGTAGTCAACCATAACGCCCTCAATCCCAAATTAGATAGTTATGCGTTCAATATCGCTCTCGAAGCCGAATGACAAGCGAACTTGCCATGAAATCTACCTCAAATGGCAAGTCAACAAACAGCTTGCTTTATATGAGGCTTTACAAGGCCTTAACGGAAGAGGCATTACACATACTCCGCAAGCTTCCCTTTTTGGCAGGCTTGAAGCGGTGGAAAAGTGCATTTTACACAAGCCTTACGCCAGTTTTTTGCAAAAGCGCTTGGCTAACAGGCAAAAATACCGCAAAGCCTCCCGCACCACTGGTTAGGCATCGTGGCAGAGTGGTAACGCAACGGATAGCAAATCCACTACACAGATAATTTTAAGTGTCTGTAATTACATAAAAAACCCCCATTTTCATATTGCCAAAAAGTACCCATTTAAGCCCTGTTTGAGCGTCATTTACCTAACATTCCCCTTCCAAAGCCCGCTCTTATCGTTGTGCTGAACTCAATAGAAACTCATTAGACTGTGAGTAATCCGGGTCGGTGATGCCGGTTCAAACTTACCGCTGAACGCAAGGCCTAGATCAAGTATTTTGCAGGTGATTTTTTAATGTCTGGGAAAGCTGGGCACGAGGTTCGCTTGATTGTGCCGATTTACGTCAAACCCTTTGTTAAGCGCCAGAAAAACGCTCTTTGATAAATCAACTCCAACAACGGCAAGGTTCTTCATGGTTGCGTCCCTCTTTTTCCAAAAGCTACACTCTGCTCTGTATTGCAGAAATACGCCGGGAGAGGCATCTATTCCATCACTACCCCTTATAGTCTCAAGAACATTCAGTGCATTAACCGCCAACGTATGGGTTCAACTAGTTGGCCTACCATGTCGTTATCCACCTTTGGTCCATGCCGTGATGAAATTTGACCATCAATAAACACTGTACCCATAGGTCCAATAGTTAGTTTCTCGTGAGTGTCTGCGGTGTCTTTTTGAACATTACGATTTGGGTCAAGGAACTGCGACACGAACCATGTAGCTGGATGGTTTGGCGTTTTTCGTACCTGTTTTTGAACACGCTTGTACCACCATTTCCATTTCACCGGTTGCAGGTTTAGTCCTGCCCTACGTGCGGCTTCAACGACAGTTTCAGCCGTTGGAGCAGAATACTCAAAGATATGGGTTGGCATTTGAACTTCTTTATCTTCAAACACGGCCTCCAAGATCATCGAGGAAGCCCGGTTCACGTTAATCCAAATAATACCAGCCGGTAAGTCTGGAACCGCTCTAACTTCTTTGGCTAACTGAATAAATGCTGTTCCAGAGTTCCGGGCATCATAATAACCCGTATTAGAATCGCCAATGATCAGGCCAGGACGGTGCCAGTTAACATTAAAGCCACGTTCCCTAGCCTGAGCGAGTATTTGCTCACAAACCCATTTTGATAGAGCATAACCCGTATTCATTGGGGGATGGTCAGATAGGGAAGTTGTTTCCTCAACCTTACCTGATGCAATACCGGCAAACACACCCATCGTTGAGATAAAGTGTAACTTCTTAGGACGACCTTCTGTCATGAGTGAGAGCAGGTTATAAAGACTGATCACATTGGGGCAGCGCAGTGAAGAATAGGGCTTTACAGTGTTCACCTCTGCTCCATTGTGCAATATAAGGTCTGTTTCTTCGCAGAGCTGGTTCCAAAGCGAATCTGATAAATTGAGTTTGGGCTCCGAAAAATCTCCATTGATGACCTCAATTCGCTGAAGTGTTATGGCAGATAAGTGTTTAGGTTCGACACTCGACAAAGCAGTGAGAAGGCGAGTTCTTGCGTGTTCTGGAGTGTCTCCTCGCACCAGGCATTTTACCTTTGTATTCGTCGTAGCCAATAAGTCTCGTAGTAGGTAGCGGCCAAGAAATCCCGTAGCTCCTGTAAGTAAAACGGTGCTATCATCTTTTAATGTTTCTGGAGTTCCTTTTTGCGGAGGAGGGAAGCCTTCAATACGGTTGATGTCCTTTCGGGCAAGAGGAAGACCAGACCTTAATGGCTCATCAACACCAACATCCAGTCTTTCTGCAAGCTTTGAAATAGTTGGATATTCAAATACTGTTGCCACGGTCAACTGGAGCCTAAATTGGCTATTAATTTGTGTCACCAGCCGGATAGCTTGAATAGAGTCGCCGCCAACTTTGAAGAAGTTTGTATTCACCCCGATCCTCACCAAGCCGAGTACCTGCGACCAGATGGAGCTGAGTTGACGCTCCACATCACTGCGTGGTGCGGAATACGCCTCTTCACTTAAGACTACCTCTGGCGCAGGAAGTGCCTTACGGTCCAGCTTGCCGTTGACCGTTAATGGTATCGCATTCAGCTCGACAAAAATACTTGGCACCATGTAGTCGGGAAAAGTTGAGGACAGGGCTGCGCGTAGGGTTTGGGTAAGTTCAGCCCGCTGTGCTGTGTAAGGAATGTTGCTGAAGAGCTGATCCGAGGTGGTGATATGCTCAAACAGATGGTCAGTGAAGATTTCCTGCACCTCCGTTTCTTTGAGTGGGCGGAACAGGAGTGTAAATTGATCTGCTTTTCCAGACCGAGGATCCAGGAATATCTCCAGACTCTGGTGATTGTCCCTTGCAAAACTATGTAAAGCCTCAATGTCCAGAATACCATCAGCCTTAAAGTCTACAGTTGTCAGAACCTCGGATACCCGCGTCAAACTGGGTGCGGCCCCTTCTTGATATAATGCTTGACAATTAGCCCAGACCCGTTTGTTGGGATAACCATCAATGATCAGACCGCCTCCAGACATGTGATCTTGCAACCAAGAGCTAAGGTTTTCACTCTGCGAATAGCTGAAGCGGGGAAGTGTCAGGACTGGTATAGATTTGGCAGGTGCCCGATCAATCTTGAGGATGACATCGTAGCGGAACCGGTTCATCTCATGGTTTGCGTCCCCGCGCTTGGGCAAGATTTGGACATGTGAAACAGCAGGATGATCTGTGGTGAGTTTGATAAAATACTCAGGGTTAAGCAGGAGTTCCTTATCTCGATAGGCCAACCAGCGGGCCCGTTTTTGGGCCTCACCCAATCGGGATTCGGGGGCCAGATACGCCTGAACTGCGAAGTGGAAGCTCTCCAGCAGGCGGTGGTCACGCACATCGCCAATAAAGATTGTTCCATGGTCTTGAATGCAACTGATTGCATCTTCCAATACCTGCTCGAAATAAGCTAGGCCGGGGAAGTACTGTACGACCGAATTTATAACTACAGTATCGACTGAAGTATCTCTACACAGCGTGCCAACTGCGTCCGCATCGCACACAAGTCCGGTGATCTTGTCGGCTTTGCCAAGTGCGACAACCGTTTTCTTAAGCCGAGAGATTGCAGCTTCGGAAAAATCCGTGGCTGTATAGTGCTCGCATACGTCTAGCAGTGGGTAAAGCAACAACCCCGTACCACAGCCGATTTCCAGAATATGCTTTGGCTCAAGTGCTGTGATGCGTTCAATCGTTGCCGCTACCCACTCCCTCATCCCACTTTCCAGGATGGGTTGGCCTGTAAACGAGCTTTCCCAGCCAGCAATGTCAAAGGTTTTGTCCTCCGCTGTATCTCGTTCATAGGCTGATTGATACAGTCCTTTCCAAGCCTCAACAGCGTCTTTGGTATGGGTGCTGAGCAGTGTCTGTTGTGCCTCTTGCGAGGGCACATAGTACGCCGCCAGATACTGGCTTTGCTCCGCTCCCGGGCGAGTCTGGGCCACAACCACCGCTTGTTTGACTTGCGCCTGTGAAGTCAGGGCCTGTTCGACTCCACTCAGCTCAATGCGATATCCTCGGATCTTGACCTGAAAATCTGTGCGGCCAACATACTGTAAGTCTCCGTTGTCGAGCCAGCGGACCAGATCACCGGTTTTATACAGCCGGGTGTGGCCATTGGTGAGGTCGTCTTCACAAGCAAAGGGATTGGCAATAAAGCGTACGCTGGTCAAGCCTGGACGGTTCAGATATCCTCGGGCCAGACCGACCCCGCCAATGTAAAGCTCCCCAAATGCGCCAACAGCAACCGGCTCAAGATAAGGGTCGAGTACATAGCAAGTGATATTGGCCAAAGGTTTGCCGATGTTGGTATTGCTGTCGCCAGTTTTATAGGGATGCCTCGATGCGCAAACAGTGCTTTCCGTCGGCCCGTACGCGTTGATCAGGGTTCGCCCCTTTGACCAGAACTTCATCACTGATAGTTCGCAGGCCTCTCCCGCAATTACCAAAGTCTTCAATTCTGGAATTTCGCGATGCGACAGTACTTTAAGTAATTGGGGTGGGACTGTAGCCAGTGTAATTTTGTTGTTAACCAGATACTCTGAAAACTTAATATTCTCAGCCTGCAATACTTTTGGACAAATATACAAAGAGGAACCGGTTACTAATGGGGCAAATAATTCAGAAACAGATGCGTCAAAACCAAACGAGGCATATTGCAGCACATGGTCATTCCCTACCAGACCGAGGGTAGATGTTTCATTTTGGGCAAGGTTAATAACCGATTGCTGTGCTACCATGACTCCCTTGGGTTTTCCGGTTGTACCTGATGTGTAGATTACATAGGCAAGGTTTTGCGGACCGCTGATTAACCCCAAGTTGGCGCAGCAACACTCCTCAAGTGCGTGCTTGTCGTCTATCGCGATTATGCGCGGTGGCTTGCTCATCTCCTCTATCCAGACCCTCAACTTTGGGGCATGACACAGTTGCGTGAGCAGCAGCGGGACACGGCTGTCTGTCAACATGAAACAAGCCCGAGCCTTGGGATAGTCCGGATCAATTGGAAGATAAGCTCCCCCGGCCTTGAGCACCGCTAGAATACTGACTACGTTCCCCAGACCGCGCTCCAGAAAAAGTGCGATCAAGGTGTCAGGGCGAAGCGGCTCCCCAGCGTGAGCTTGATAGTCCCGGCAGATGGCGTGGGCCAGTTGATTTGCCCGAGCATTCAGCTCGAGGTAAGTGAGTGCTTCGTCTTCAAACGCCACGGCAATACGTTCCGGCGTTCTTAGAACTTGCGCCTCAAACAGATCAGTCAAAGTCTTGTCTTTGGGGTACTGAGCGTGTGTTTGGTTCCAGTCGCGTACCACCAGATCGTATTCTCGCGATGGCAGCAGCGTATAATCAGAAACCGGTAGCTCCGGCGCTGCAACGATGCCAGTGAGCAGAATTTTAAAGTGCTCAGTAAAACGCTTGATCCTAGCCTGTGTGAACAGACTGGTCGCATATTCGATCCGCCCTGTGATCGCCTCCAGACTTGCATCCATAAACAGACTCAGGTCGAACAACGCGCGCTTGAACGTGTCGTACAAGGATACGGGCTCTACTCCTTCGATTTGCTTTCCGGGGAAACTTTGCAGGCTAAAACTGTGTTGAAAAATGGGATGACGGCTGCGGTCCCGTTCAACTTCCAGAGCACTGACCAGCAGTTCAAACGGGATATCCTGATAGTGCTGGGCTTCACTTAAATACAGATGTACAGTTTGCAGCAGATCTGAAAACGACTGCCGCCCCGCCACCTGTACCCGCAATGCAAGCGTGTTGACGAAAAAACCGATCAGGTTTTCCACCTGCGGGTAGTGCCGGTTTGCTGTGGCCGCGCCAAATACAATATCGCTCTGTCCGCTGGTACGGCTGAGCAGCACTGCGTAGGCACTGCGTAGCAACGTGTCGAGACTGACCCTTCGCGCCTTAGCCAGTGCTCGAAGTTTTGTCGACAAGCCCGCATCCAGCGCAAAGGTTACTGCATCCCCCTTGTAGTCAAACTGGGCAGGGCGCGGAAAGTCCGTTGGGAAGGCAAGCGTCTCATAGCCGGCCAGACGCTCTTTCCAGTAGGTCAGTTGGGTGTGAAGGCGCTCACCCGACAGGTAGCCGCGCTGCCAGACAGCAAAGTCCTTATATTGGATCGTCAGTTTCAGAAGTTTCAGTGGGGCCCCATGGACGTAGTGGTGGTAGAATAGGGCAAGATCGTTCAAGAGGACCTGACTGGACCAGCCATCAAACGCCACGTGGTGTAAGACCACTAGAAGATAGGCCTGCTCGCCGACAGTATAGATAGTAGCCCGGATTGGAGGCTCTCTCTCAAGGTCGAAGGTCTGGTAGATCGCGCCTTTGAGGGCGTCTTCCCATTCAGTTTCCTCCAAAAAATGTTCATTTACTAAGAAAGGAGCTTGGCAAACTTTCTGATAATAGGTCCCGTCAGCATCTTTTATAAAATGGCTGTGCAAGGCTTCGTGGCGGGCAACTATGGCAGCAAGACTGACTTTTAAGGCGGTACAGTTCACCGTTTCCGACAGACGGAACAGCCTAGGGGAATGATAGGCGCTTATGCCTCCCTCATACTGGTCAATAAACCACAGACGCTCTTGGGCAAAGGACAGGGGATACTGCGCCTTCTCGGCGGCCTTCGGGATGACTAGTTGGGCTCTTGACGTGTGGCCTAGAGCTTCAGCCAAAGCCGCGATCGTGCGATGTTCAAAAATCGCTGCCACTGTCAGTTGATGCCCAAGTTCTTGATTAATCCGTGTCACCAGCCGGATAGCTTGAATAGAGTTGCCGCCAATTTTGAAGAAGCCTGTGTTTACGCTGATACGTTTCAACCCAAGCACCTGCATCCATATGTTACAAAGCTGGCGTTCCAGATCATTTTTCGGCGCAACATACGCCTCTTTACTCAAGGCCGTCTCTGGATCGGGAAGGGCCTTACGGTCCAGCTTTCCGCTGACCGTCAGTGGTAAGGCCATCAGTTTGATAAATACACTGGGCACCATATACTCTGGAAGGGTTGAAGACAGGACTTTGCGTAAAGTGTCATCAAAGTCTGCCCCATCGCATGCGGGATCTGAGGGTACATAGTAGGCAACCAGATACTGGTATTGTTCCGACCCAGTACGGGTATGGACTACGACCAAGGCCTGTTTGACTTGCGGCTGCGAGGTCAGGGCCTGTTCGATCTCACCCAGCTCAATGCGGTATCCGCGGATTTTGACATGAAAGTCGGAGCGGCCGACATATTGTAGGTCGCCATTATCAAGCCAGCGGACTAGATCTCCGGTCTTATATAATCTGGCACCCGCCCTTCCAGAAAATGGATCTGCAATGAACCTCTCCGCAGTCAACCCTGATCGCCCTACATAACCGCGGGAAACTTGAAGTCCTCCGACTACGAGTTCACCTAGCACACCAAGAGGAAGCAGTTGGAGATGCTCATCCACGACATAAGCTTCTGTGCCGGAAATAGGCGATCCTATTGGGACAGAGCCACCTACAAAATCTTGTGGCACTCGAAATCGAGTTGCGCAAACAGTATTTTCCGTTGGGCCATAGGCATTTATGTAATCAAATAGTTCTGCTGCCTGTTTGGAAGCATCTGGCGGCGCTATATCCCCTGCGTTTACTAAGCACTCCAGCCCAGATGGTTTAGCTTTAACGATATCCTTTAAAAAAAGTGGAGGGAGAGTAATGGCCTCAATTCTGTGACTATCAATAAACTCAATAACGTCTCTGCCGCTGTTTCGGACTTCGTTGGGAATAGTAATCAGGCTACCTCCACACCAAAATGTCATTAAAACTTCCGATATTGATGCATCAAACCCAATGGATGCAAACCAGCCAACCCTCAACGCTTTGCCACCAAGAAAGTCTTCCCCTTGGAATTTTGCAAGCTGCACAGCGCACTGGTGATTTACCGCAACCCCCTTTGGCCTCCCTGTGGAGCCGGATGTATAAATTACGTATGCGAGGTTATCCGGTGAAACGATCGGTTTCTGATGCGCAGGTACAAACGCGTAATTTGAACTAATCTTAAAACTAACCTCCGGCGCATCTAAACAAATAAACGTAGTGTTCAGACCTTTTATCGCAGGCCTCAGTTTCTCAATAAAAGGGCTGGCTGTCACGATTACTTTCGCTGCAACATCCGACACCATGAAGTTGAGACGTTCCGCAGGGTAGTCAGGATCAAGGGGCATATACCCCCCTCCTATTTTAAACAGAGCAAAGAGCGTCGTAATTAGGTCTACTGACCTTTGTAAACAAACTCCGACAACCATTTCAGGTCCGACTGCCAAACCAAGTAAGTACTGAGCCAGATGGTCAGAGTCCTCATCCAGTTGCGCATAGGTTAGGCTCTTCTCTCCTTCTAAAAGCGCTATTGAATCCGGTCTCATGTGGGCTTGTTTTACTAATAGGCTAGTAATATTTGCGGCAGGAGCTTGATCCATTTTCGCAATATTGAAGGTTGAGGTGACCAGTTCTATTTCTTCCTCTCCCAGTAATGGGAGCTCCCACAACTCAGTTTGTGTACTGCTGACCATTGCCGCAAAGAAGTTCTCGAACATAGAACCAATATGTTGCGCAGTGCTTGCGTTAAACAACTGAGACGAGTACGTTAGCTCACCAATCAATCCTTCGACAGTTTCCGTTAACTCTAGACAAAGTTCAAATTTTATTTTTTCAACTGGAGTTTCTCGGTAGGCGCAAGCCGAAAGGTCGCGCAATCTTATGTCGCCTTCACCCTCTGGCGTATTTTGTAGAACGCATAAAACTTGAATAATAGGTGCGTGTCCCATTGAGCGATCGGGTGCAATAGCATCAACTATGGCTTCAAAGGGAATTTCAGAATGTGAGAACGCATCAAGAGTTATTTCTCGGTTTAATTGCAATTGCTGAAATACAGTTCGGTCTAGATTTATCCGTTGGCGAAGGGCAACTGTGTTGACGAAGAAGCCACAAAGTCTTTCTAGATCTGTCTGCGATCGCCCTGCGACCGCAGTACCCAGTACAAAATCATCTCCAGCGCCAAGACGGGATAGTAAAACAGCAAACACTGTTTCAATAACCATAAACAGAGTTGCATCAGCTCGCTGACTTAACTTCTTTGCTTCTTCTATTATCTCAGTTGGAATAGAGATTGGAACAGCGCCGCCTTGATAGTTCATTGCGCTAGGTCGCTGCCTGTCAACTGGTAGATTGATTGTAGAAGGTAGTCCTTGTAACTCCTCTTTCCACCATTCGATATCCTGTTTTATCTCTTTCCCTGAATATGTCCTTCGTTGCCACACTGCGTAATCGGCATAGTGCATAGGTAAATCTAAAATATTTGCCTTCTGCCCGCCCAGCTCCTCTTCATAAAGCGCTTCTAATTCAGAATATAAAACGTCCAAAGACCAGCCATCTAAAATGATGTGGTGGCCTCCAATTATTAGAAGGTGAGATCCATCAAATAGTTTTATAACAGTCGCCCTGAAAACTGGGCCTGTCTCCAAATCAATCGGACGAGCCAGTAGACCGCTGATGCGAGCTTTTATTCCCTCTTTATTTCCAGAAAAGTCTTCTTGAATCTCCAGACTGAAATTTGCAGTAGTGGGAGATATGATCTTCTGGTGAGGTACTCCATCCTCACCAGCGATGAAAACTGTTCTCAAACTCTCATGACGGACAACTAGCTTTAGCAGCGCTTTTTCCAAAGCTCTTAAGTCAAGGTTACCTTTCAGATGGAATATTGGTTCCACATGATAGGCAGTACCCGCGTTCTTATCGAACTGATCTAAAAACCAGAGGCGCTCTTGCTGATAAGACAAAGGAATGAGTGAGCAGCCCCGTTTGAGTGGTCCGCTTTGAAAGTTAGTGCATGGTTGGCCTTTGGTCTATCGGAATAATGACTTCCGGAACTGGAGGGCGGTAGCCCAGAGCACTATGCGGTCGTTTGGTATTGTAGTGTTTCCTCCAGCGTTCTATGATTATTTGAGCTTCATGTAGCGAGTAGAAGATTTCTCCATTCAATAATTCATCACGCATTCGCCCATTGAAACTTTCGCAATATCCGTTTTCCCAAGGCGATCCTGGCTCAATGTAGGCTGTTTGGGCTCCGACGGATTTGATCCACTTTTGAACCGCCTCCGCCACGAACTCCGGGCCGTTATCTGAACGAATATAGGCAGGTATGCCGCGCAGGATAAACAGGTCCGTCAGCGCATCGATGACTTCGCTCGCATTCAGCTTTCGCTTCACCCGAATAGCAAGGCATTCACGCGTATACTCATCCAAAATATTCAACGTTCTGAATGCCCTGCCATCATCAGTGCGATGATGGACAAAGTCATAGGACCACACGTGATTGCGATACTGTGGCCGGAGACGTATGCAAGACCCATCATTGAGCCAGAGCCGCCCCTGTTTCGGTTGCTTTATGGGAACTTGCAGCCCCTCCCGTCGCCACAGACGTTCAACACGTTTATCGTTCACTTGCCATCCAGCCTCTCGGAGCAAAGCGGCAATGCGACGGTAACCGTAACGGCCATATTGGCGTGCCAGCTCAATCATATCTGCAACCAGCTGATCTTCATCCGCTCGCCCTTTGGGGAAGCGACGCTGTGTGGAGCGATGCTGACCAAGAACACGACAAACACGCCGCTCGGAAACCTTCACCTGACTGCGTATATGGTTAATGCAGGCTCTGCGACGAGCAGGGCTCAGAAGTTTCCCTTTGCAGCCTCCGTAAGGATCAGCTTGTCCAATGTCAGATCAGAGACCGCACGGCGCAAACGTTCATTTTCTTTCTGCAGCCGCTTCAGTTCCTTGAGTTGCTCCGTACCCATTCCGCCATACTTCTTCTTCCAACGGTAATAGGTTTGCTCGGTAACGCCGATCTGGCGGATCGCATCCAAGCGCGCCATTCCTTGCCCCATCAGGACTTCAACTTGCCGCAGTTTAACGACAATCTCTTCTGGTTTGGGTCTCTTGATTCCCATATCGAGTCCTCCGTTTTCCTAATCATAAACGTGGACCACTTCTTTGGGGGAGGCTCAGTCACGTGCACGGGCGTGAGCCAAAACAGGAACACCTAACTTCATATTTACAACCGGCGAGTATGATGTACCGCACCATCAGAAATATAGGGGTGTTCTAAAGCAATCATGTCCGCACCGCCTTGAACTATAAGATTTGCAACGGGAGAAACCTGTATTTTCCATCGAAAATAACTCATAAAGCCAGCAGAATTGACTAGCTTCATTTTAAGCATGTATTTTGGCAATATAATGAACATTTGGTAGATTAACATTGACTGTGCTGTCTAGGCGCAAGCCTTGTAATCAGAATATCTCCGTGGCGATACTGCCTCTTTCACAATCTAAGAGTCCATTTAAGAATTGTCTTTTCGTGCAATTCTCCTCACCATTGCGATGCTGGTTCTCCGTTTTGATGGTGGTGCAAACCTGACCTCAAAACGAAAATGAATAGCGCTTTATAACTTTTTCATTGATTAAGGGGCTTTTGATTACTGCTTTGCAAACAGCCTCTCAATCTCCGCCCCTATCTCAGGCTGGAAGCCCCGCGCTTCGCGCTCGTACACGCCCTTACTGCCCATATAAGCGCGGTATCAAAGCTATTAGCTCAGAGTCTTGAAGAGCCAAAGACAAAGTCATATCATCCCAATAGTTGCACTTACCGATAATGACTACCTTTAGCAGTAACACCCGCATTGTGATGTATTGGTGTTATTTGGAAAAGAGACGGTTCACATGCCGACCCCAGCCTCCCGTGACGAGTTGCTCAACGCAATTGAAGTGAATTTTGCAAAACTGTTCAAAGACCTAGAAACAGTCCCGGATGCACGATGCCGGGAGGCAACGCTTGAAGGACATGCCAAAGGCACAATGATGGATGTGCATAATCTGGTTAGTTATCTGGTTGGGTGGAATCATTTGGTCCTGAAATGGATAAATCTTGATGCTAAAGGCGCACCTATTGATTTTCCAGAAACAGGGTTTCAATGGAACCAACTCGGCCTGCTTGCTCAAAAATTCTACTCAGACTACGAAAACACCGCCTTCGATCAGCTTTTAAAAGACTTCAAAGGCGCCAAGCAGGAGATTGTCAAATTCATTTCAGATCAGTCAAACGAACGCCTCTACGGCTCAAACTGGTATGAGAAATATACCTTAGGACGTATGATCCAGTTCAACACTTCATCGCCTTATGCCAATGCACGTACAAGGCTGCGTAAGTGGAAACGAGCAAACGGCATAGCATGATTGTGGTGTATACCGGCCACTTTTATATTGTTTTCGCTCAATCGGCACTCCACAACTACAGGTGTCAAAGCAAATTTATCCTCGGTAGAGTGTGCGCATTCGGCCTCGCTGATCTACCGTTATTAGATCTGAGCTTACCATCCCTTTTGTGTCAAACGCAGGCAACATGTACCCACGCAAGGCAAAGAATTCCACGCTTCACTGGCTTTAATATGTAGCCCCAGACATCAGGCGCACATCCAGATCCAGTGCTGCAAGTTCTCTGATAAAGCGGGTATTTTTTGAGTTTATGAGTGGGTGATGGATGGACGCCTCCTATACAAGTAGTCATGACACCACTTTGGTACGGTAAAGCCTGAAAGGGGCGTCCCAATACTCATTTTATGAATCCTAATTCCATGTCAAAAACATACCCGCTGGTATTACTCGTTATCCTTTTGGGAGGCATTTCTCCCTCACCTAACCTGCCGTGTATCCACCGTCAGCATAAAGAATATGCCCCGTATAAAAATCAGAGGCGCGCGAGGCAAGGAACAGCAAGGGGCCTGCCAAGTCTTCGGGTTCGCCAAGGCGCCCCTTTGGGACGCGGGTTAGAAAACCTTTACGTACTTCCTCGGCGGTATCATTGTCTTCGAACATCCATGCCGTCAAAGGAGAACGGAAGACCGTCGGTGCAATTGCATTAACGGTTATTCCTGTTGGACCTAGCTCGCAGCCCAATGCTCGGGTGACCCCGTTTATGGCTGCTTTCGAGGCGCAATAAGCGGTGTACCCCGCAGGATGACCCAAGATGCTGCGCGCAGAACTGACGAAGATGATCTTACCGTATCGGTTGTTTTTCATCTGCGGTACCGCTGCGCGGGCAAGCAACCAGCTTTGGGTCACGTTGGCCTCCATGATTGCATGGAACGTTTCGGGGCCCATCTCATCGATCAAAGCCACTTTGTTCATACCAGAAGCAACAACGAGGATATCGAGTTTTCCAAAGCTGTTGACCGCTTCCTCGACCAAGGCTTGGCAAGATTTCTCATTGGTCGGGCGAGAATTTACCGCAACGACGGTGCTCCCCAGTGCCTCGCATTCAGTGGTGATCTTTTCAAGAGCCCCTTGATTACCCGTTGCCAGAACCAATTTGCAACCGGCCTCTGCCAGAGTACGCGCTGCGACCTGTCCAAATGCCCCTGACGCCCCAGTAACCAATGCAATATTTCCTCTTATATCAAACATCTTGTGGGGATCAGACATCTTATTTGTCCTTAGTCTTCTAGAGGGTCCAGAATGGTAACAGGCGTCTTGTAAATGTGGTTTGAGCCAGTTCAGATTGTTCGCACTTAATCGATTGTTTGGCCGGAGTACTCTTAGAACTCCTCTCCAGATTCAATACGATACATCTGTTTCTTGTCGATCATCGCAACGAGACGAATGATACAACCATCTCCGCGATCCCAGTTCCAAGGGAAGAAGGCAAAAGTACAGCGCTTACCGGTGACAGCATCCAGATCACCTCCAACGTTCTCAATGCCTAGAATACCTTTTGAAAACAACATATTGTGCACTGGTTCCCATTCTGGGAAATCGACATTCCACGGTGTTCCTCCCGACCATTCAAGATACTCTTTTTCTAGATGAGGTAAGATCGGTCCATTGCGCTGGGGGCCAATGGCAGTTGCTAATGGATGGTCGTTTGCTTGAGTGTCGTGCCCAACAACTTTCACACCTTTCTCGATCATCCACTCAGCCGCAGAAGGTACCAGCCCTGGGCAGTAAGCAAAATAATCTCCGTCTTCGTATTGTTTATGCCAACCTGTATTGATAAGCAGAACATCCCCTTTACGGATTGCGTGGCCGCATGCCTTGTCTAAATCTTCACCTGTAATCTGCTCCCATTTATTTTTGGGAACGGATACGACTAGGCCAGAGCCGAAGAAATGCGCGAGGGGCACTTCGTCTATAAATGGAGTTCCTTGTACAACATGTGCGGGGGCATCAATATGGGTGGTAACGTGCATAGTTGTCGTAATTGTTTGCGACAGGACACCGGATTTTGCCATATAGTGTTTCCGGTTAATCTGTACATCTTCAAAATACGGCCAGTTGGGGCATTGGAAACCATATCTATGGCTTAGATTATAGAACTCCAGACCCATACTATTGTCGGTATCCCCCTGAAACTCAATGCCGCGAATTTCAACCATCGGGTATGCCTCCTTTGCATATTGGGAAACTAGTGTCAGTTTAAAACTGTACATGCAAAGACATTGCCATCTATGAACACGCCTCAGATTGAAAGGGTTTCATAAGTTATGGCAATGCAGGTTTACAGTCACCTATCCGGCCCGGTTGTGCGGTCTTTACCTCTGGCCTAATGGAATTCGTAGACCAACACCCAATTAAGTTGACACGCTCAAAGCTCCGGCAATGCCACAGGTTTAGTTGGTCTCTGTTTCCCTTGTTTTGTGCCCCAAGAATCGCCTAGTAATTATCTTCATTTTTGATAGACCTCAGCGGCGAGTTTGTAGCGATGGATTTCGATTTCGAGAATTTCACCACATTGATTAAGTATGCTGACAGCGGTGTCAAACTCACTGATAGGGCAGCCGGTCTAGCCAAGTCTATCAAGGACCTTGTAGGTTCTTCTAAGACGCCGGGCGACCAAGAGCTTAAAGCTCTTGTCGTGGAGCTGATGAGTGAGGTTACTGATGCGAAGCTGGCGAATGTTGAACTGAAGACGCAACTTCTGACGTTGAAGCAAGCCGCGGTAAATGCGCAGACCAAGGCTGACGAATTTGCACGCTATGAGCTTTGGGAGACGCCAGCCGGTCAACATGTGTATCGCCTTAAAGAGCAAGCCGCCAAGGAAGAATCCACGCATTACCTTTGCCCAACTTGCAAGGAAGACGGTATCAAAAGCATCCTTCAGGGACATCAGAGCTCTAAAGGCTGTCAGAGGTGTCAAGCCTGGTTTGATTTCCGAGGGCATGACGTTGAAACCTCCACTAAACGGACGCGCCCCAAAAAGTATTATTGACTTTTGCACCGTTGCCTCCTCACTAGTCACTGATTATTAGCATATGCTCCGTTTTCTGGCCTATTCTGCTCCTTCAAGGCAGGCTTATTTAAAATCAAAGCCTGTGACCTTCCCCGCCGCCTCTGTGGCAGCTTTAGGGTCACCCTTTACAAAGACCAGTACATTCTGGTGTGTCTTTCCCAGCTTGCGCCCTGCTTCAAAGGCCCCGCGAGCCCGTAGAGGCAACGAGCCTGCTTGCGTTACCAAAATTGCATCATTGTAGAACTTGAGCCCTGCATCCTGGCAGGCTGTGATTGTATCCTTCACAAAGCCCCGGCTGATCCCGTGACGGTCTCTAAAGTCGCCGACGACAACAACTGCAAAGCGGTCTTGTTTAAGCCTTGCCGCTGATTGCTTCATTGCTGCCCTGAAGGCCCCTAAAAACACGTCATAGGGCATGTTTGATAGGTCTGCCGGGTCTTGTGAATATTTCTCCAAATCCCCATAGGGCGGGCATGTCAGGATAAAATCAAACTGCCCGCGTACATGCTTATAAAGCTGTACCGCGTCCCCTGCTTTCCATTTTGGCTTGGGTTTAATGCCGATCACATCAGCTTGCGCGTCGTTGGCCTCTACCTGCTCAGGCCTAAGGTCTACCCCTGTGTAGTGACGCCCCATAAAAGACGCCACCAAACCACGAACAGAGCCCCCCGCGAACGGGTCCAATACCTTCCCTTCTGGAGGGCAAAACCAAGCATAGCAAAGCTCAGTCAAAACAGGATCAAAGATACTCTTAGAAGCCCAAGAGCCCACAGGCCCAGTACCCCCGTTGCTCTCTTTCCATTTCTGCATAGCGTTTTTGTAACCGCTTATCAGGTTGTCCTTGCGCCCTTCCCCGCTATCAATGCCAAGTTCAAGCCATTGCTTCTTGCGCTCCTGCCATTCACCCGATCGGGCACTCAAAACAGAAAACGGAGGTATTATAAAATCACGGCTTAGCGCCCCACTACTCATTCCAATGCATCTCTATGCTTGATGCTCTGGGCACTCGTGTATGGGCTCTATTGGCCTCAACTGATTTAATGTGCCGCAGCGGCGACACTTGATCTCTACTTTGCCAGAAATTGCGCCCTGCTCGCTTTTAAACAGCAAGGCATTACACTTACCACAACGGGTTGATTCCACTTTAATTCTCGGTGCATATAGCGTCCCTGCTCATTTTCGCAGTGAGTAGCATTGGCGGGAGCGGTAATATGCTAAGTCTTATCGTGCGGGCTTGTCGTCATAAACTTTGCCCGTAGCTTAGGAGGTTGCACCCTCCAAGCCTCTCGCCTCATTCAGCAAGATAATAAAAAGCCCCTGCCTTTCTCCAGTCCTCCAGATAGTGAGGTGGGTACTTTGACAGGGGCGGATTAAACGCTAGGAGATCAACTCTAGCGGCCCTTGCCCGTTATCTGGGAATCATCTGATAATGTTAACTCAGATAGCTACGAAAAGGAGAGGCCGTTCCAATGCCACTAACCAACCTCCTTGTACCCACCTACGCTCAAATGCTGCGAGGGCTTTCGGGTTGGCTCGATAAGGCACAAAAGCAATTGCCGAAAGCAGAAGCCGAGGCTTTGTTATCTGCGCGGCTTGCGCCTGATATGTACCCCTTGTCGTCTCAAGTTAGTTTTGCCTGCTTCCAAGCTCTGGAAGCGACATACCGACTTAGAGGTGAATCTGTGCCGGACGCATTAAAACAAATTGCCGCCGATGGTCAAAATGCAGCAGAACGCCCTGGTTCAATTGCAAATGCTCAAGGCCGGATTAGTGAAACTATCACGTTTCTTAATACTCTTGATGCAAACTCGCTTGATGCTGGTGCGGAACAGCAGATTTCGCTTGAGCTCCCCACAGGTATGATTTTTGACATGACAGGTGAACAATATGCGCGGGACTGGGCACTGGCCCAATTCTACTTTCATCTGATTACGGCTTACGCGATCCTGCGAAATCAGAAGATTGAACTAGGAAAAGCTGATTACGTGCCACACATGTTCGCTTACCTTCGCCCCGAAACAATGCCGCAGGATTGAATGTACTACTCCTGTTCAACAACATAAGCAAAAGCCAATCAGCTCCCTGAATGGTCTTTGCTTATGGTACTCAACACTGTCGTTCATACCCATCTCTCTAAAGGCTGGCCGTCCTGTTTTAGAGTGGGTTTTGATGAGTACAGCCTAAGCCGCAAGTGTTCTCATCTTATCTGAATAGATACCCGATTTAGGCCTAAACTGTCCAACCAATAATTCACTTGCAAATGTTGTATTTTGCATTCTATTACAAACACTTAGCATAATATCAGCTAGAGCCTTATGCAGCCTGTAATGCGCTGTAGATTTTGCTAGTCCTATCTTATCCAAAATGCGCTTAGGCTGGATCTTATAGGCATAGCAGAAGACCATGACAGCCAAGGCTTTTCTGTCTTGATCTTCCTTGACCAAGCTTAGCCAGTTCCATGGCTCTTCCATTCTTGAGATTGCAGCAGCATCTGGCCTTGCCATGTTTCGCGCCTTCTTCTCTGCATCTGTCAGTTTCAAGGCTACAGATTGAAGGGCTGCCTCCCACTGCTCCTCTTGCCCCGGCTGGCTATCAGGCCAAAAGGTTCTAGGCTGCCCCGGATAGGCTCCCCTCACCTTTGCCAAACGCATCACCACTTGGGCCTCAATCAGTCTATCTAGGATAACAGCTTCTAGAGCAAGAATGTCGCTCATATGGGCTCCTTAAAATGGAAGAAGTATGCTAGCTGAACTTAGCAGATTTCCCTCAATTTCGCAGCAAAATTAGCTCCAATAGAACCGTTATTCGGCATCACCAACCGCCCAAATTTACCTGCCTGCATCAGCAACTTTTAAGTTAACACTTTGGCCGCACACAACTCAAAATTAAGCTTCACACAAGTTTCAGCTCCCTAAGTGACTGTGCAACTTTGGAGTTTATTTAATGCCTAACACAGCACCAATTTCCTATCCGGTCATCGTTAATGCTAACGAACACGGCGTAGTTTCAATTCGAGTTATTTTTCAAGACGCTGATCTTTTGGATGGCCACTCCCTCATTTTGAATAATGACGAAATGATCGGCACAGGTACTGTGATCGATGACGACACCTTCCACTACGATCCGGGCACAGCCTTTGACTATTTAGCTGCAGGCGAAACGACAACAGACACCTTCACTTACACAGTGACAGACAGTGCCGGAGAAAGCTCCAGCTCAACAGTTACAATCACAGTCACCGGCCAGAACGACGGACCTGTAGCTGTTGCTCTGGAAGCCGAAACCGATGAGAATGCACCTGTTGTTGTTGCACCTGAATTTACAGATCTGGACACCAACGACACCCACACTTTCACAGTAGATACGACCGACACAATCGGCTTAGTGATCATTAATGAAGACGGCACGTTCTCTTATGATCCAAACGGTCAATTCGACCACCTGAACGCAGGTGAAACCGCCACGGATACTTTCACTTACACCGTGACAGATAGCCAAGGTGAAAGCTCGACTGAGACAATTACTGTCACAGTGAACGGGCTTAGCCAAAACACTCCACCAACCACCTATCCGGTGGAAATGGAAGTTAGTGAAGACGGTACAATCAAATTCCGCATCATCTTTGAAGATCCAGATGTATTTGACACCCATACCTACTCAGTGAACACAGACGGTATGGAAGGTGTCCTGACTGAAACAGAGTGGGGCGTATTCCTCTATACCCCAAATCCCGCCTTTGATTATCTGGCCAATGGTGAAACAGCAATCGACACCTTCACCTATACGGTGACAGATAACCACGGTGGCAGCCATACCTCCACAACCACTATTACTGTTATCGGCGAAAACGACGCCCCGGTTGCCTCAAGTATGGAAGTGACCACCACAGAAAGCTCTGCAATTGATATCACGCCTGACTTTGTGGACCCTGACATCAACGACACCCACACCTTCACCGTGGACACAACCAGCACCACCGGCACTGTAATCATTAATGATGATGGCACCTTCACCTATAATCCAAACGGGCAGTTTGATGCTCTGAACAACGGTGAAAGTGCAACGGATACATTTAGTTATACGGTGACGGATAGTGAGGGCGAGAGTTCTACAGAAACCGTTACGATTACGGTTGAGGGGGAGAGTGAACTTTCAGGAGTTCCGTTCAAGCTAGTTGCCTCGGATGGTGAAGAAAATGACCTCTTTGGCAAAAGTCATGATTTGAACGACCATGGTGTTGTGGTCGTTGCTTCTAACGCCGGCACACCAGCCGGTGTGATCTACGTCTATACTCCTGATGATGATGGGTATAGTGAAGAAAGAATTGTACCTTCAGATACTGCAGGTATGAGTGCTTTCGGAAGACCGGTTGTTGTTAATAATTCCGGTGTCATTGCAGTCGGTGCGCGTGGGACGAATATCGATCAGGTCGAAAGTACAGGTGCGATATATGTCTATACGCCGCAAGAAGACGGTGGCTACTCTGAAGTGAAGCTAACCGCATCTGACGGTGAGTATAGGGACTACCTAGGCCATATGTTATCGATGAACGAGAATGGGGTGATTATTGCTTCTGGCCCAAATAACGAACCCGATGATATTTATATCTTTACTCCTGATGGATCAGGTAACTATACGGAAACAAAACTTCCTGCTTTTTATAGTGATACTGATACTGACATTGTCAACGATATCACTGTGAACGATCAGGGCGTTGTGTTTGCTGGCGGGTCGGGTGAGATAGTTCATATATTCACCCCCGATGGCGCAGGTGGCTATACGGAAATGCAGCTGGCTGCATCTTCTCCCAATTCCCAATTCGGGAGAAACGGGTATGTTCAAGCCAATGGAACTATTGTCGTTACTTCAATAAGCTCAATCTTTTTCTTCGAACCGGATGGAGAAGGAAATTACAGTGCTTCCAGATTAGCTACAGGATCGGGTTTTGGCGGATACGAATTTTCTATTAACGATTCTGGAGTGATTGTAGTGGGTGCACCCAGCTATAGTTTCATCTCATCCTCCTTAAATAAATATCAAGGTGTCGCCTACGTTTATGTGCCCAACGAAACTGGGGGGTACGACCAGATCACACTTTCCGCATTTGATAAACAGCATTGGGACTTCTTCGGGCAATCCGTTTCGATCAATGAAGATGGGATTATAACCGTTGGCGCTTGGTATGACGATGATAAAGGCGAGGATTCTGGGTCCGTCTACATCTTCGTGCCAGATGAAAACGGTAACTACGTCGGTGCTGACGGGACAGTCTATGAGCCCTCCGACACACCTCCAGTGATGCAGACTTACGGTGTGGTCCCTCTTGAGTTCATCGGTAACGACGCAGCAGAGACATTTCTAGGAGGTGATAGCGCTGACACCATCAACGGCAATGGCGGTGACGACATCATCACTGGCGGCGCTGGAGATGATCAGCTAACAGGTGGCACCGGAAACGACATCTTCGTATTCAACGCTGGCGACACTGGCCATGATATCATCACAGACTTTACAGCAGGTGCTGGCTCTGAGGATGTGATTGAGTTTGAAACTGCTCAGTTTGCTGACTTTGATACTGTTCTTGCAGCAGCCGCTGATGTTGATGGGGATACTGTAATCACCATTGATGCTGATACCTCTGTTACGCTCACTGGCGTTCAGGTGAGTGATCTGCATCAGGATGACTTCTTGTTCGTTTAAAAAAGTTTGGCTTTATAAGGGATAATTTTCCTTAGTAGCAAAGCGAATAGACCCCGTTCAAATTGAGTGGGGTCTTATCCCTCATAGCAGCGCGCCCTCCTCGAATGACCTGTTCTCATGGAAAGTTGTTGTTGCCCCGTTCCAGTAGACCTGAGCTTTCCTGTTCGCCTGCCCCATGCGCACTTTGTCTGCGTGGAGTTCGGCTATTCCTTCCCATTCACCGCAGCGTTGTTGCCATTCAATGTAGGCCTCTGAGCCTGTATCCAGTGGCTCATTGCGCTTTAGGGCGTCTTCTGGTCTGTGAATGATAATAACGTTATCGGCCTGCTGTTCTACTGCGCCGCCGCCATAGAGATCGTCTCTCTTGATCCTTTGCAGCGGGTCGCGGGCTTCGCGCTTGTCGTGGGCTATGGCAATGACAGGAATGCTCAAGTCCTTCGCTATAAACTTGCTGTATCCCACCACATACTCACAGCGAGCGGGTAGCTTGTCCGGTGCGTTCATGCGCTTATCGTCTACCGCTGTCATTTTGATAGAGTCCAGAACAATCAAGGAAAGTCCCATTCGCGCCTGCATGGCTGCTGCCTTCCTGTGCACCTTCTCAATGGTGTTGGTTGAGCCCGCTGAGAGATGTAGGGGCATTCCCTCAAGGCTTTGAGCTGCTATGTAAAGCTTCTCTTCCTCTTCTGCTGTGAGGTTTCCTGTTCTGATTTTATAGGTAGGAATCTGGGTGATTGCTGAGAGCCTGCGTGAACTCATCTGATCCGCTGTCATCTCGTTTTGCTCATAGAAGACAGGCCCTGTGTTGAGTGCCACCTTCTCACAAACACCATAGGCAAGAGCTGACTTACCAACGCCGGAGGGAGCGCCTAGAACCAGAAGTTCCTCAGGCATAAGCCCGCCTGCAAGCAAGTCATCAAGAGGCTTAAAACCTGTAGGGATTGCCAGCCCCCCCCCGACCCTTGAGCCTCTTTCATCTGCTCATAGACATTCATAGCGCTTGCATGAACAGTGACAGGGCCTTTCTCTGCCCCCTCATCTGCTATCTTTTGAAACTCTGCTGCTGCCTTGTCTGCAATCTCAGTGGCTTTTAAGTCTTTACCTGCCAAGCTCTTTTGCAGCATGGCTTGCACGTTCTGGAGCTGGCCTATCTTGTGCCTGTTCACCAAAGCCTTGCCACAAGGTCTTCCTCTCCCTGATAGGGTGCGCCAGCCTCAACCAAGTGCAGGTCAAAACCTCCTTCTTTCAAACAAGAGGAAAGGCCAATCCAAACCGCTTTCCAGATAGGATCAAAGAAGTGTTCAGGGCTGAGCGTGTCAGCAACTTCCCAGTAAAGGTCTGGGGTTCCTAGAAGCCGCGCTAGGGCCTGCTGTTCAACGGATACTAGAGTGTTCATGCAGCCACCTTCTCAAACTGCCTGACCATGGCTTCATCAAAGCTATATACAGAGCTGGTAGGTACGCACAGGTTGAGTTTAACCCGTTGAAGGGCATCCGCCGTATTCATAGGAACTCAACGACCACAAACCGCAGGTGGACGAATGAAGAGTTCGAAGCTGTCTTTACAATCCTACCAAGGCACATGACGCCTGCCCTACTGGCAGAGGTCTCACCCTACATGGCTTGCGTGTAACTTATAGTAGTGAGCTTAAAGAGCTGGGATTTTCTCACGAGGAAGTGGCTGAGGCTATTGGCGATAAATCAGTAGCAATGGGCAAGCATTTCTCTCACAGGGCAGAAGCCCGCAAATTTGCCGAGAGGGCGATAAAAACTCTATCCAACAAGAACAGCTTATGAACAGAAATTGCCTAACACTGAGGATAAAGTTGCCTAACATGCTTGACTACAAGCGGGAAATGATAGAAAAGCCCTTTCAACACCACTGGTTAGGCGTCGTGGCGGAGTGGTGACGCAGCGGATTGCAAATCCGTGTACACCGGTTCGATTCCGGTCGACGCCTCCAACCTCTTTTCTTCCCCTTGATTTTATTAATTTATTTAGCGTTTATTTCCCACTTTTGGGGAACCTATAAAAAGTGGGAAACTTTCAACGGAAATTACTTTAGTTCCGTTATCTACAAATTTCTCCACAATGAACTCAAACAGACAAATACCTACTTCTCTACTATTATAGATGATATGGCGGACACGGAGGGATTCAATTAGAAATTGAACCGCAAAACTGAAACAGTAATATTTTATATATTACAATAACTTAACATAATTACCTACCTATATATAACCATATGAATTTAGAGAATGTTATGTAGTTTGTTATGTAATTATGCAGCTGGCTGATTGATTATATACACCTACACAAAAGTAAAAAAATACAGTCAGTTCTCAATCTATAAACGGTTCTTCAATCACCACATTCGCTTTTACAATTTTATAGTTTCCATCACTTATCTTGCGCATTTTTTCTACTTGTTCTTCTACGAATTCTTTGGTGTTACAGCCATATATTTCACTTCTAAAATAAGGCGCATTTTCAAAGGACACCTCTGTAGGTTCTCCATGAATTCCAATATCTATGAATTTTTTTGTAACGCTATTAACAATGTAAAATACGCTTTTGTCGATCAATCGAGTTTTTTCTTCCATATCTGAACCTTTCTTTTTACTTTACCAAAAAAAGGGGATTTTCCTTTAGTTTTACTCTTTCCAGTCCAGCATTTATTCACTCCACATGCGCCCAAGCAATCGCATATGGAGCATCACTATTACTGTTCTCATCACGTCTAGAGTAGACATCAGCCCAGTCAAGAATAGTATATTCTTCGTTCTGATGCTGGAATTGAAAATACCCATCACTCAACTTCAGAAGAATAGGAACACTATTCGGGCAGTTCTCCATATCAGTGTGCCAGTTAATATCGCTCACGCTATTTTAAGGCCTTATTGGGATTGTTGATTTCGACTGGCATAAACCGGCCATCAAGGAACTCTTTGAACGGTCGGCACCAAAGAGGTCCTTTTCCCTCCACTGAGTGGTATAAAATACCCGGTTCATTTGTCGCTTCTATCTGACAGGTGGCGAACACGGTATATATGCCGCCACTCTTAACGTGCTTCCAGAGTGTTCCAACTTGAGTATCTCCAAGACTGTCAGTGCGTTTTATTTCCATTTCACTCACCTCCTGCTAACTGGATTGCTTCGGTTCTCTCAGCCACAACACAAGCGCCACAATGACAAGAAACGCAGCAACAGCACCGGCTAATGCGAAGCCGAAAAAGATGTCTAGAGTTTCAAGAAGCGCCCAAACGGCTAAGCTGCAAATCATGGTGCGCCACATGTTTCACTCTCCGGCCTTATTGGGATTGTTTGGAAATTGCTTGGATAATCGCATCACCGTGGCAGTGCTTTGGGTGGCAGTAACAAACCAAATCTTTGCCAACGAGGGGCGACAAATCCAGTTTGGGCAGGACCTCACATTTAAAGCGCTCAATGACCTGTTCGCGGGTACCGTGCCTGCCAACTATAAACGGATTGCCCCACGGCGAGCCGCGACCGATATAAACCGCATCGATCGGCGCTGTATTATGGTGCTTGTTATGCACTCGCTGTTCTGGAGCATCGTTACAATCTGGGCAAGGAATACCTTTCTTTTCTTCTACTAATGTGCACTCAACCCAGCCACTATCCCAGCCGCATTTTGCACACATGAAGTGCCCATTCCCATCTCCAGCATCCACGATATGCGCCTTGTTTAGACGCTTGCTACGAGCCTTGGTAGGTAAGTCAAAAAGTAATTCCTGCATATGACGCACCCTACTTTTCATACAAATATATAAAAGCATAACAACTTGACTCAGTCAAGCATTTATTAGACAAATATAAATAAATGCAGGAAAAGAAAGGCACTGCCAAAGTGGTAGGAAAAGTCCCAGAAGATATAGAGAAAAGAGCGCTTATTACGCTCTATAAATACCTGCCCAGTCGAAGCGAACAGATCGCGGCTGCCAGAGCTTGGGGTATCCGAGAACTATTATTCGATGGTGAAGATATCTCTGCGGTTCTAATTGAGGATGTTTCAAAAGTCAGAACAACCAACTGGGCCCCAAAGCTCCCACTGCGACGTGCATTAATGGCTGACTTCAATACCGGAAAGTGCAACAACCATGTTGTATTCTTTGCAAATCCGCTTTGTTTGGGGTGGACTGAAGCACTTGCCAAAGAGCTTTCATCCGCCATTTTGAGCGGTGGAGGCGGAATCTACATCCACGACATGAGCCGACTTTACAAACAGGGCGACGAGTTGGACGCTTTGTGGTCAGAGTGGCAACGCCAACTCACGAATGCCACTCAAGCAGATTATCGCCAGCGAAGAAGATCAAAATAAAAATAAAAACAAACCGCCCTAGATGAAGGGTAACATAGTTTAAAACAAATACCTTAAAGGAATTGATAGGCGTATGAAAAGAGTTAAGCGGTTAAGTGATTATGACGACGAGAAGAAAAAAGAATTTATCTCTAAATTGCTTATACATGATGTTGCTCAGGAAATGTCTGATAATCAGACTGTCATTGAGACTATGAGCAGTGTTATTTCTCAAGTGCCGTTCGCACAAAAAGGGCTGATCTATTTTTTTCAAAACAGAGATCATTTTGGGCTTACTCCAGCTGGAGCTGCGAACCTAACTCATACTTTGGTTACAGGAATGGTAACAGAGTATGCAAGGTGTTTTACAGGTGGGGTTAAGAAAATAGATCCAGCTAAAGTATTTAATGAGGAAGAGCTAAATTTACATGAGGCCTTAATAACTGACCGTTCAAAGTATTTTGCGCATGACGTCAACGACTCTAGGGAGACATACATAAATTTAAAAGTTTCCACTAAAGAAGAGGAATATTACTTTGAACCTACATATAGAAGGACAGAATTTCAAAGTCAGTACATAGAAACCCTCAATAAATTAGCAAAAAAAACTCTTAATCATTTAGAACATGAGAATAAAAAAAACGACCATATACTTCAAGAATACCTTTCATCGCAAACTATAGATGATCTTCGCTCTTTAAAAGACTTTGATTTTAGTGAAAATAAGAGAAAAAATAAATCAAAGCGCCAACCTAGGCATAGGCAATTGTAGTCCAACTAAGGAGACTTCTACACCTTATGCCAACTTCGGAAGGATTGGAGATCCATTTTGCAACATAAATTGATAAATACCTTGGAAACCGCTTCCAACTTGAACACAAATTGGAAGTCTGTAATTTTGGCCGAACTACCAGCTTCTAAGATCAAATTGTTTCGTATTGACCCTAATGGCTTAAGCCCAGAAATCCACGAGAATTATCCAGAAGCATTGTTGGTTATCGAAGGTCATCTGGATTTGCGCCTTGGTAAAGATCTTGTTCGAATGAAAACTGGCGACTTTCAGCTAATACCCAAAGGGACAGTCCACTCCATTGAGCCCGGAGGGCACGGAATAATGCTCCTAATCGATCCTGAGTAGCTCAAGTTGCTACAGCAAGGAGCCTGATGAGAAGTACATAAGTCCTAAAAAGGAGAAAACCATACCAAACAGAATTATCACATATACTCTTTTTCTGAGACAATAGCGACGTATTATGGCCGACTACAGTAATGAGATACCCAATGAACTGAACCTTGATGCCTTGAGGCGTGAAAAGCACAATCCTTGGATGAGGAATGAAATTTGCTACAATGCTGATAAAACAAAGTTTGTAGCCGCCTTTGATATTTTGGAAATCTCCATGTGCAACGAAATGGGCCCAGTAGTTTGGGGTTCTATTTCTGACGGTAAATATACAATTGAAGGTTATATCAATAACTATATTGTTTTCTGCCATCAGCCACGTTTTGCATTCTGGAAAACCCAAAACTCATTTTTCATTCGCATTGGGAGCAAGAAATTATGCCAAACGCCTTCTCAATTACTCATTGATTTTTCTCGTGGCATTCAGCTTTTAGTTAGCTCTTCCAAACCCAAAGTTAAGACACAAGACATAGAGCATTTCACAATTGGAAGTGACTTTATGAATACGAGACAGCAATTGATGGTTGCTCTGGGAATTAATGATCTCGATACTAAGCTTGCTTTCCCCATAAATTAGAAAGCAGACGGACAATAGGGGCGGCATCTCCAACCGTAAAACAAGTCCCAAAAAGGAGGACTTCGACATATACACTCCAAGAAGTCCCAGTTGCACGCCCTTGCCTCTACCTGCATATTGTAAGAAATTACTAACAGGCTATTCGGGGTATTTATGTTCAAGGCACTTTTGAAGACGACGCTTGTCGCCGCGGCGGTAGCTGCACCACAGGCTGCATTTGCATGGGGGCAAGACGGCCACCGAATCACGGGCTATATTGCTCAGGAACACCTAACTGCAAAAGCTCATGAATCTATCTCAGAAATATTGGGCAATGAGACATTGACGGAAGTCTCGACTTGGGCTGACTTTATGCGTTCCAGTGACGAAGACTTCTGGAAAAAAGCTGGCCCATTTCACTACGTCACGATCCCCGTTGATGTAAAATACGAGGATGTAGGGGCTCCAGAGCAAGGCGATGCAGTTTCAGCTCTGGAGACATTTAAGGCCACTCTGAAAGACCCAAGTGCCTCTCTGGAGGATAAGAAGCTCGCATTGAAATTCACAGTGCACCTTATCGGCGATGTTCATCAACCACTCCATGCGGGTAATGGAACGGATAGGGGTGGCAATGATCACTATGTCAAATGGTTCGGAAAGTCTTCAAACTTACACCGCGTCTGGGATAGTCAAATGCTGGAGGGGCAGCGCCTTTCTTACTCTGAATACGGTGACAGACTATTACGCCGGATAGATGAAAGCACCATTGAGAAGTGGAGCGATACTAACCCAGTAAATTGGGTGAATGAAAGTGCCGGCATTAGAGACACAATTTACCCCGACAAGGGCGCAAAACTCTCCTATGACTATACTTTTGAGCATAGAGTTATGATAGAAGAGCAGCTATCCAAGAGCGGGATCAGAATGGCAGCTTATTTGAATGAGCTATTCGCGCAGTGAAGAAGTCAGGCCGCAAGCGTAGAGAACTGAAACACGAAGAGATTAGGCAGGTTGACTACCTGACTAAAATCTGGCGCTGGCTGGTTGCGTTTGGCTTTTTTACGATTGCTGGCTTCTGTATACATTACATAATAAATGAATTCAGGCTTGAGCAGTACGAGCTTTCTTTTACCGCGCTGTTCATAGCCTTTGTTTTTGTGGCTGCAGGTGTCGGGATTATTAAAAGAACTTGAGATGCTGCCCCGCCGCTGGCAGCTCTTTAATGTTATGCCTGAACTGGCTTAGGAGCCAAATCAACCCACTTTACCCATAGGTTTGACATCAGCCGAGCGGCTTCCCTTCGACCTAAGGTTTCATCTACGACCCTGAAAGCCTTGTCGATCGCCGCAAGTTCTGACTCTGCATAAGCCCAAACTGCATGTTTTGTATAAGCAATATACATAGTTTTACCTTTCATTATAGGGGAAAATTCCCCAATAACAACGGTAAGTGCAGCACAACTTATAATCGTCTAGCTGTGTTCTCCACTAGCTTTAATTTGGGTTATTTTAGCCTGTATGTTTCATCTACATAGAATTGAGATGTCCCCCCTTTTTTGAGGGCGAATCTGATAGGCTCGTTCCTATTTAAGGGAGGAAATAATGTATCAGGCAGATTATACGGCTATTCGCGGGACAGTCAGGCTTCTGGCAGATCAGGCAAAGCTTTTATCGGGTGAGCAGCAGAAAAAGACCCATGACCTGATTACAACTTACCATTTCACAGTAGGGCGGGCTCTGATTGATATTGGAGATTACATAGACCTGCCCCTCTATCTGAGGAAGATAGAGAATGGGACACACTAACAGCGTAGTTATAGTCCAACTAAGGAGCTAATATGGCTTACATCCGCCATATTCAGTCTATTCCAACCCGCAAACACCCGTTGGAAATTTATACCAATATGCAACTTCTATTGTCAGGAATAGAATTATCAGAGTTCTACAAGGGGCACTACATGCGGGCCGTTGCATTTCTTTCTCTAATGTTTTTGGTTGGCTGCGCTGGCTCACCTACATATATGCGTATGTTAGAAAGAGATGGAACAATTCGTATTGATAGCCATCCCGAAGCAATAAACTACGACTACGTTGTCTCAATTAGGAACATCGTAGACATTGGCTTCAACCCTAGTAACAAAGAAACTAGGGAGGATGTCGCTCTGAAATATGTTCAGCAACAGTGCCCTAGCGCCTTCATTGTTAACGAAGAGGTTATTGAAATGGGTAAGTACCTTACGGGCAGAGATGCCCGCAGCTACAAGATATTTATCAAGTGCGGTAACTCTATATAGGAACACACCTTAGGCGCTATCCTCAACTTCTTCCAGTTCCTTCAGCTGCCTTTTCTTGATCCGGTTGTCCAAGATCCTCCCGCGAACAAGCAGAAGCATTCCTACAACCGACCCCACGAGAAGCGCTCCTTGTAAAGCTGGCTCCACATATATGCTCCAAGCCCCTGCGGCCCCAAGTCCGCTAAAGCCGAGGAAGTATCCAAAATCAGTTTTGGGCATCATCTGGCAGTTCCTTTTAAGTTGTCTTGAACATGTCCATAAAATCTGAGCCAGCCTTTTCGCTTGGCATCACAGGCAATCAATGCAGCTCTATGCCGGATAGCATCGCGGCCCTTGTCCCCCGTTACGCCAGGGTCTTTACATTTTTTCGTTAAATCTGCAGGTGGATCCGGAAGTCTCTGATCACTCACCGAACTGGAGTGCTTGCATCCGCTCAATATAAGCGGGGTCAGTAGGGCAAGCAGACACCCCACCATTTTCCAATTCAAGTTCATAGCTATTCACCTGCTCTTGAAGGGTCACGACTTGCTCAACTCTTTCGAGCAATTCAGTGTTTGCTTGTTTGGAAATTAACTCACGAGCTGCGGCTAGTTGCTGTTGCGCCTCAACTTGCGCCTTAAGATTGATCAGCTCGTCTTTGCGGTCATAGTAAACAGCCGAGAAGAACCAGACAGAAACGCAAAGCGCAAATATCGCAATAACAGAAGAAAGAGACTTGGGAATGCGGGGATCAAGCCGCGCAAAGTAGGCCACTACAGCCAACATCAAAGCCGCATAGGCGATCAAATTGAAGACACCTACTTTGAACATAGAGAGAAAGAAGCTCATCCCTTCACCCCCTCCATGCATAGCTCATATTCAGCGGCCCGACGATTGACCAAGCCTTTGACTCTTCGACCCCCTGCTCTGTTGTACCAAGTAGCCGCCTGACAGGCCCCAGCTAGATCACCACGGTTTAACCGCTTGACTGCAGTTGAGCGACAAAAAGCACCAGTACCGATGTTGTAAGTCAAGGAGACAAAAGAGATGTAGGATTTGATCGGGATCTCATCTGGCTTATTGAGACAAGTCCGCATTCCTGCTTCATGGCGCTTCAAGCTTTCAAGAAGCATATAAGAGCATTGGTCTTTGGTTTTCTTGTCACCAAGCTTTACGCCTTTGGTTTCGCCGTAGCAGATCGTCGGCACACCAACTAAATCCACATAGGCCTCTGTTCGCAGCCCCTCCCATACTCCCACGAAGGCAAGCACGACTCCAATCACGGCCCCAGTGAGCCGAGTCTTTGTAACTTTCATGATTGATTTCTCCATGAAAAACCCGCTTCAATGAGCGGGCAGAACAGTTTGGCAGGGGGGATTAAATGTAGTCTAAGTTCGACTGTAATTCGGGAATCGTATTAACAACCGTACCCGCTAAATCAGTATATTGTTGTAGCATTCGACCTCGATAACTATAGTCTGGAAATGAGTTTCCAGCTACATTCAGCTCCGTGCAACCAAAGTGATTGATTAATCCACCTAGCGGCTCGTCACTGAAATGAATGTCGCATTCTTCAAACGTCAACGCCTGTCTGATTCCTGCGAAACGTGCCGCTCGAAACGGTGAGGCGTATGAGCTTTTTTCTAATTCTTCATAGCCCCCCGCAGAGCTTGGGACCTGAATACTCAAATTCTCACAAACCAACGCCGTAGTGCCTCTCATACTCACGCCACGACACCCTCGGAGGGTCCCGCTATGAAGAAACCTATCAAACGTTAACTGGGGCTTACTCCCCTGTTCGCCTCGAAGTTGAATTACCCGGTTTGAAACATCTACTTGAACAGAAAAGTTATAGTCCTCAAGAAGAGTAACTTCGACCGACCCATGAGCCGGAGTAAGCTCCATTGCTCGTGCAATCGTCAGTAGAGGCGCTGAGGAGTTTCCGACTGCGTTATCATCACCTAAAACGGAATCAACGTAGAACTCTCGCTCAAGCTCAAGATTTGTATTTCTCAGCAGCTCAACGTATTCGTTTATTGTCGCTGCTTTGCTGCGTTGCTCAGCTAGTAGTTCTGCTACACCGCGCGCCAGCTCACTTGTGGAATCCCGACCGATAGCGTTGAGCACAATAAGATAGTCGATACCTGTTTCACTTTCCCCTTCATAAGCGTGGAAGAGCGTGAGACTTGTATTTGAATTTACGGATTTAATGGCATACTTCGCAGCAGGCCCAAGGTCGAGCACATCCCCCGCCCGCACAAAACTTCCGAAGCTTGTTCCGTACCCAGCCACATGCTTCGAGCCGTTATTTAAGTCAATCGTTCCTGTGTTGTAATATGTCATGCGCCCGCCTCTATTGTGGCCCAGTCAATGACAAGTGCCTGCTTGATCTGTGTAAGGGTTGTTGCTTGTTCTATCGTGGTTTTTGCCCCGCGCCTTGCCCCTTCAATGCGAGCAGATATAATGCGCCAGCTCTCTGCGTTTTGGATCACGAGAGCAGCAATATCAGCGAGCGTGGAACTGGTTGCGCTTGCTTCTGCTGCTATATGCGGGATCAACGCGGGGTCAATTGCAGTGTTAGCTTGATAAGCCAAAGCCTCAGCATCTTTGGTTAGATAAACCATCGCCTGAGCGCTCCCAGTTGTCACATACTCGCAGCGTCGCTCTTCTGCTTGTTGGTCGATATCTGCAAAAGCTTGAGCTTTGAAGTCATCAATATGCGGGTTCAGATCAATTATCACAACTCAAGCCTCCAAGATTTTTCTATGTAAGGAAAAGGTGGTTTGACGGTCACATCAAACGTGCCGCCAATTTCAATTGATAGCGCCAAGGAAGTGTCAGTCAGAGCATAGGTTTGCCCATTTATGTCAACTGTGCATCCAGCAGGTAGATCAGACCAGACACCTTCAACCGGCTCAGGTAGCGCGGGACGGTCAATAACAACCCCGCCAAAGACATACTGCAACCGCCCATCTGCATCACCTTCGAGTACAGCTTGCCCCATGTCACCTTGAGCAAAGAAATCATCCACGGAGCAGTAGCCAGAGCCAATAACCTGGCCCGTAGAAACGTCATATAGAATATAGTTCATGAGCTACTTCTTATAGTTTGTAACAGTCAAACAGCGATTTTCCACGTACCAGTCATCAAGGTCGGACTTGTTTGATATTGCCAGCTTGTAAGTTCTGGATTCTGCACCGGGGTCGTCGTCTATATAAGTAAAAGACAAAGACCCTCGCCCTGCTGCGACAGCGTCATCGCCGGAGCCAGCTATGTAGGTATCCCAGTTGATATGGCATTCTTTTAAATCTGTGCCATCACGTCGAATATGAACAGCAGGCTGGTTCAAATTGGTGTTTTTTGATTTGGCGAAAATAAATGCCTGACAATCAATTCTTACTTCACCACCATCAGTTGAAATTGTAGTGGAGGCAAACTCGGTATTCGTGCTTTTCCCTGATGATTGAAAGTAGCTCCTTTTCGTGATTGAGCGATCTTCCAGCAGCTGTGTAGTGATAGCAGTACCACCAAGGGTTAGCTTGTCAGTCGTGATTTCATTGATGACAGCATCATCGATATACGCAGTACCATTTGTAAATACGAATGGTGCAGCGGTTGCTGTTCCATCAGTTATAACGAACTTGTCGGACTTGATGACAAAATCAAAATACTCTGTTCCGTCCGCTTTTTTCACACCCTTAATGTAAAATCCTGCGTCACTGTCGCCAGTTTCAACGCGTACAACAAATTTTGCCTCAAGCCCATCAACAGACGATGCAAGCGCTGATACAGAACTTTCATTGTCTCCGACGCGAGTTGAAACAGATGTGAGACTACTGGACAGCGAACTAATATCGCCCTCAGCGCTCGAAACCCGAGTAGTCAACGCCGTGGTTGCGTCTGCGCCTGCTTCTACATCGTCTTCAGTATCCTTTACCCGCACCTTTAGACTGCTGATCCGGTTAGAGTTACTGATAATTTCTCCCTCATTGTCCGTCACACGGGTAGTTACTGCATCAACTGCACTCGCGTTAGCGCTAATATCATCCTCGGCATCGTTCAAGCCGCTCTGTAAACTCGTCACATCGCTGGAGATCGAGGTGATACTCCCCTCTGCGCTCGTAACCCGAGTGGTGAGCGCCGAGGTTGCGCCTGCGCCTGCGTCAATATTATCTTCTGCATCGTTTATGCGTGATCGGATGCTGCTAATGCTGCCTGCATGAGACGTTATTTTATCATCGTGTTTAACGACCTCAGTGTTCAGTAAGTCGACAGCACTCGCATTAGCGTTGATATCATCCTCGGCATCGTTCAAGCTGCTCTGTAAACTCGTCACATCGCTGGAGATCGAGGTGATACTCCCCTCTACGCTCGTAACCCGAGTAGTCAATGCTGTGGTTGCATCTGCGCCTGCTTCCACATCGTCTTCAGTATCTTTTACCCGCACCTTCAGATTGCTGATCCGGTTAGAGTTACTGATAATTTCTCCCTCATTGTCCGTCACACGGGTAGTTACTGCATCAACTGCACTCGCGTTAGCGCTAATATCATCCTCGGCATCGTTCAAGCCGCTCTGTAAACTCGTCACATCGCTGGTGATCGAGGTGATACTCCCCTCTACGCTCGTAACCCGAGTAGTCAATGCTGTGGTTGCATCTGCGCCTGCCTCCACATCGTCTTCAGTGTCTTTAACTCTCGATTTTAAATCACTAATCTTGCTGGTGTTGCTGCTGATGTCACCCTCTGCGCTCGTAACCCGAGTGGTGAGCGCCGAGGTTGCGTCTGCGCCTGCGTCAATATTATCTTCTGCATCGTTTATGCGTGATCGGATGCTGCTAATGCTGCCTGCATGAGACGTTATTTTATCATCGTGTTTAACGACCTCAGTGTTCAGTAAATCAACTGCACTCGCGTTAGCGCTAATATCATCCTCGGCATCGTTCAAGCTGCTCTGTAAACTCGTCACATCGCTGGAGATCGAGGTGATACTCCCCTCTACGCTCGTAACCCGAGTAGTCAATGCTGTGGTTGCATCTGCGCCTGCTTCCACATCGTCTTCAGTATCTTTTACCCGCACCTTCAGATTGCTGATCCGGTTAGAGTTACTGATAATTTCTCCCTCATTGTCCGTCACACGGGTAGTTACTGCATCAACTGCACTCGCGTTAGCGCTAATATCATCCTCGGCATCGTTCAAGCCGCTCTGTAAATTCGTCACATCGCTGGAGATCGAGGTAATACTCCCCTCTGCGCTCGTAACCCGAGTAGTCAATGCTGTGGTTGCATCTGCGCCTGCCTCCACATCGTCTTCAGTGTCCTTAACTCTCGATTTTAAATCACTAATCTTGCTGGCGTTGCTGGTGATATCATCGCCTTGATCGCTAACTGTTGAGTTGAGAGAACTAAGAGCGCTGGCATTGCTATCAACCCCGTCTTGCGCGTCAGTAAGATCGCTTTGGAGGCTGGTTATATCAGATGACATACTGCTAATGTCACCCTCTGCGCTCGTAACCCGAGTGGTGAGCGCCGAGGTTGCGTCTGCGCCTGCGTCAATATTATCTTCTGCATCGTTTATGCGTGATCGGATGCTGCTAATGCTGCCTGCATGAGACGTTATTTTATCATCGTGTTTAACGACCTCAGTGTTCAGTAAATCGACAGCACTCGCATTAGCGCTAATATCACCCTCGGCATCGTTCAAGCCGCTCTGTAAACTCGTCACATCGCTGGTGATCGAGGTGATACTCCCCTCTGCGCTCGTAACCCGAGTAGTCAATGCTGTGGTTGCATCTGCGCCTGCTTCCACGTCGTCTTCAGTATCTTTTATCCGCACCTTCAGATTGCTGATCCGGTTAGAGTTACTGATAATTTCTCCCTCATTATCCGTCACACGGGTAGTTACTGCATCAACTGCACTCGCGTTAGCGCTAATATCATCCTCGGCATCGTTCAAGCCGCTCTGTAAACTCGTCACATCGCTGGAGATCGAGGTGATCCCCCCCTCTGCGCTCGTAACCCGAGTGGTGAGCGCTGTCATAGCCTCGGAATTCGCATCAATGCCACCTTCTGCGTCAGAGAGATTACTTTGGAGGGCTGTCACACTATTTGAAAGCGTTTCGATTTCGTCAGCGTTATCACCTGTCGTTGTTTCAAGTGACTGGATTGCCGCACCATGTGCATTAACTGAGCCTGAGAGGTTTGATAACGATGAGTTCAGCCCGGTGATGGAGGTTGCGTTAGAGGTGATCCCCGTTTCCGTGCTTTCAACTCGCGCCTCGATAGACTGTAATGCGGTTGCTTGACCGCTTATTTTCCCATCGGAGCTTTGGAGCCGCGCACCAAGGCTTGTAATCTCCTGTGCTCTTGTACGTCCTTCCTGCTCAACGAGCGTGACGATATTTTTATATTCCGCTCTGTCATACTGAGTTGAAAACGCTTGATAAATTACCGCTTCGTTTGTTTGATCAAGCCGCCCTTCGATTTCGTTAATTTTGCTGAAAACATCAAAAACATTGAGCGACGCGATTTCTCTTGCCTCGCCCACTGCGTCTGCAGCTTCTTGTTTTGCCTCGCCTACTGCATCTATCGCATCTTGTTTCACTGCGGCGGCTGCATCCGCTGCATCTGCTGCCCCCTGCGCAGCCGCGTTCGCTGCAGCTAGCGCCTCTTGTTTTGCCTCGCCTACTGCATCCAGCGCATCTTGTTTCGCTGCGGCGGCTGCAGCTAGCGCCTCTTGTTTTGCCTCGCCTACTGCATCCAGCGCTTCTTGTTTCGCTGCGGCGGCTGCATCCACTGCATCTGCGGCACCCTGTGCAGCCGCGTCCGCTGCATCAAGTGCATCCTGCTTTGCGTTATTGATATCCGTAGCAAGGTCTACCGGTGTTTTGAATTCATCAGCAACCGCATCATAAAGCTGAGCTGCGGTTGTCACCACGCTCCCCGCAGGTAGCACAATAGCCCGCGTTTCTTCAGGCACACTGGCGTATTTCCAAGGCCCCTGTCCAGCGGCTCCAATGGCGCAGACACGCACTGCGAAAGCATCGCGGGAGCAGACGAAATCAAAGGAAGAGTGAAAACCTGAATATTTACGGTCCCACGTTACGCCATCGTCTAAACTGGTTTCACAGATATAGCCTTCTGCCCCCGCGACTGGAACAATTTGCACTGACAAAATAGACTCTGCGGCTTCCAATCCGCGAGATGCAAAAAACTGCATAACCTGCGGCAATTCCACCGATGGGGGCAGAAGTGAACCGACAGGACGCTCCGGAACGGACACCCCGCTTGAAGCCAAGTAGACCCTTGGATCATCTTCCTTGAGGGTCAATGTAACATGGTTACCTTGAGGCTCAGCCCCAACAACAATCCCACGAAAAGTAAAACTCGCCCCTTCACCAACTGCATAGCTCGGAGCCTCGTCACCGCTATCAAGCAAGTGTCGCTGTAGTTCGCCGTAGTAGTCCTCCCAGAATTCAGTATCATCACCATCAAGAGTAACAACACGCGAACCTTCGAACCATGTGATCTTAATAGGCCCCCACGGCCCGCCATCTTTTCTGCGCACGAGAAGATATGTATTGTCAGGGTCAGTTTCCGGCTCTTCTGAAAGCGTTAAATCAAGGCCGTTAAATCCCTCAATAACGCCCGACCGTCCCCATTTCTGCGGCACATGGGATTGCACCTCAACCACATCCCCGCGCTGTAGGATTCGCCCTTCCAGTTCTGTTGTGAAGCGAATGGTACGCCGCCGGAATGCGTTATCAGCAGCAATGTGCATTCCTTCCGACCACGCATGATCTCTATCAGAGACACCCATCATCCGAATACTGGTAGGCCGAGAGCTACTAGAAGTCGCCAGTGAGCACCGGACTGTATCCCACCGCCACGTCTGCCCATCCATGTACTCAACGAGAATGTCATCGGCGTAATCATCGCTTAACAGCGTTTGGTTGATTTCAAGCGAGCCTGCAACGATATTGCGATCTGTAAAGACTTGTCGGGGTAGGCCTCTAGGCTCATCTCGCACCATCGAGACAGTGTGCCCCACAAAGGATAAGGCCGAGCGACCAGCGGCTAGGATGGTGTTGAGCGCATCGAAAATAGTGGTTTGGCTATCAAAGACACCGTCAAAAGTATCTGGGTTTGAAGCCCATACACTATCGTAGTGCATGAAGGTGGCGTAGTCGATGTGCGTATCCGACAGGCCCGCGCCATAAACGCTATTTCTCATCACATCGATAGCCGCCCAGCAAATCGAGCGGCTTGGCTGCTCCACCCAAGCAGACCCATTCCAGACAGGCAGAATACGGGTCTGCACAATAGAAAACTGCTTTGAAGCCGCGCCCTGCAACTGCTCATTTGCCCGAATTTTAACGGCCGTTGTCGAGACATTGGCAAACGATTGCGGCCCGTCAAGGTAGGCCCGCAAGCCTCCCCACTGCATCACCTTGGCGTCGGTAGTATTGTCCTCATCAAATTGATCGTGGCGCAAGATACGCACCTGATAGCGCCCGCTCGGCACCTTCTTTGAAAACGTCTTTCGCTTGGCTGTCTTGGTTTTCATTCCCTTGTCATAGGAAGCGAGGTTCTGCCAGCTGCCAAGCGGATCGCCGTTGTCGTCAATCTCCTGATACTCAATATCAAACTTGAAGGTCGCTTTATGGTAGCTGCCATCATCATTGGTCTTGTAGCCGCCAAGCGGCCAGACCACGTCCACCGCTAACCGCTTTGCCGTTTCGCCCGCTGGCACTGCCACAAACGGCCCTAGATACTCATTGGTTTTGATGGTCTGTGAACCGACTTCTTCCGAGGCTTCAACCTGTACTGGAAAGAGATCTATCTGCTCACCGGGCTCGTACTGCTCAATCTCCAAATCGGTATACGTGGAGGTGTAGCCGTCCTCCGCATCCCAGATTTTTGTCTCACCGATATAGATCTCGTTTACTTCCGAGCGCCCGCAGCCGCGCGAAAACAGGTAGTACACATATTGGTCATTGTCTTCATATTCTTGGTACGGGTCAGAAGCATAATCCAATACCATCTTAAAGCGGCCATATTGGACGGGAATAGGTTGGTAAAGCCGCGCCGTATTGCCCACTGCATTGATTGTATACGTGGGAGAGGATGCAAGCGTTTCCCGCTCTTGCGCTGAGGATTTTGGAGCAAGTAGGGTATTTACAAGTAAGCCACCTGCGGTGGTGATAACCCCGCTGACAATCGCCGCCCCAGCTGCCCCGATAGCCGGGAAAGCCGCCAAAGCTGCCCCACCTGTAACAGCTGCCAATGCGGCCACAGCAATCATACCAACAATGCGCATCACGGTCTTGCCCGTATCACCGCCCTCACCGCCAGCAGGCAAAACTAGAATTTCAAAGCAGTCCCCCTGCTTTAGCGCCAAATCCCAACCATTATTTTTGCGCAAGACTGGTAGGCCATTGACGCAAGCAACAATAGGGAAACCTTTAGATAGGCCAGAGCGCTCAACCACACTTGCAACAGTCTCACCGTCAAAGACAGTAAAGGTGTGTGGTGTGCCTATTGGCTTTTGATGAGGAATCGAAAGAGCTTCCATCCTGCAAACCTCAAGCTTGAGAAGGTTTCAAATTGCACGGCTGGCTCATGTGCATGCAGCACCCCACCGCTGTTGAATGAGAGATAAACGCCTATGTGCTGATAGAGGTCAGGGCGCTTTGCCATCATCACCGCGCACCCGTGGGCTGGTGCGCCCACCTCAATCCAGCGGGAATATTCTTCGTGAGACCGAAAGGCTTTAGCTCTGGCAATTGGCCCCTCTGCCAACTCGCAAATGGCAGGCAAGCCCTTTTGTCCTAGAATTTCCTGAGCTTCACAAAAAAGCCCCCAACAGTGGAGGCCGGGGGCGGTATTTGTTTTGGAATATGGCTTACCGATTAAAGAACTCAATCGGGTGATCTGGTCATCTATCATAGGGCAAGTGTTGGGAACTCTTCGGGCCTATATGTCTTGTGCGGGAAGCCTCTATTTTGCCAATTGTAAAGCTGGCTGGTAGCAGTGACACGATCCGCTTTGATCTGGATAGTTTTAATTTCCAAGCCCATTAAGTTATGTTGCGGGCCTTCTAGTCCCTCAAGGAACTCTCGATAATTCAGAAATATAGGCTCGCGCATATCTTTTGCCGCCTCCAGATATGGCGCAACTTCATGCACGGCATTGTCAATCCAGACTTGAAACGTTGGCATAGAGCCCTCGACAATATCAGGAAGCTCAAACCCGAACGGCACCGCCATAAACTCCACTTCTTGCCCCGAGTTGTAAGGCGCGTCATCTTCAAGTTTGAATGTACGGCCAATGCCTTCGGAAACAAATCGCAACGGCACCACTTCACCGTCTTGAATAAACGAAGAATGCGTCAGCTCCACTGTTGACCAAATCACTGCCGATGTTGTGGAGGCATAGGCTTCCTCCATAGCCTCTGTCATTAAATCTGTCATAGCGTGATTGTCAGCTCCATAGTCACTTGGACCGTGCGCCCGATACGTTTAAAGCTCAGGCTCGCAGGGTTGATTTTGACTTCTTTCTCAAAGTAATCCGTCTCAAGTAGCACCTTCATATTGAAGCGCCGGTGTCCTGTATAAAGCTCGCCCTCAAAGAAAGCCTTGAATGCCTCACACTCAGCAAGCGACATTGGAACCGTCTGCTTTTGCTTGCGAAAGTGCATATTGGTGACGTGCCGTTCCCGTGTGTTCCCAGCCTCGAATGAAGTTGAGACAGGAGGAGAATAGGCTTGAACCACGTCAATGCTATCCAGAAGCGGCGCATAAGGAACACTGGAAGGCCAGTTGATTGGAGTCATGTCTTGCGGTCCAATTTGTACTGCCCTGAAATCGCCCGAGGGATTTGCGATTGACCGGAGCTAATTCGCCCCGCAATCCCGCGATCGACTTCCTTGATAATGACCTGTAAATCAGTACGCCCACCGCTTTGCCGTTGCTGTACGTCAGCAGTAGTGCCCGGTGGAGTAGACACATTCACATTGATTTGTGGTGGTGCACTTGGCGCGACAACAGGAGCCGCGCCCATGACAGAGACTTGCGGGATAGCGCTTGGAAGCATGATTGCAGGCGGAACGCTAATCTCTGGGATTTCAGGAGTCGCGCCTAGCTTTGAGAAGTCAGACAAGAGGCCCATAGTCCGGCCCATGACTTTATCGGTTACGACAGACTCCCCGCGCTCCAAAAGGGCGAGATATTCATCGGGAAGTAGTCCATCATGGTACACCGGAATGCTGGTAACGGCAGATTGAGCTGCTGCTGAAACGCCTTGTTGCACTCCGCCGCTAAATAGATTTCCAAGCCCGCCCCCGAATATGCCTGCAAAAGGCCCCTCGCCTGAGATAAGGGCCTGTAAAAGAGGGTCTGCAAGCTTGTTAAGCATTGTGTCTAGGAGACTGTTTCCAGTTTGAATACCTGCGTTAAACGTCCCCCAGACATCATAAAAAAGCGACTGACTAAGCCCCGCAACTTCATTAAGCTGCTCTTGTTTTTGTCTTTGTGCATCTATCTGGGTGACAAGCTGTTCAATCTGTTGTTTTTGAGCATCCGTGGCCCCTGCTCCTGCTGCCCTCAGTTCATAAGAAAGGCGGCGCTGTGCTTGTGTTTGCGTTAAGGCTGCTTGCTCCATTTGAAGCGCCTCAATGACACGATTAACGGACTCTGCTTCTCTTACTGCCGCTCTGGCGTTGTCATTGCGTGTCCCTACAACGTCATCAATTCCTAGGATTGGCTTGGATGTAGGCAGAGTACTGACACGCTGTGTAGGATGAATAGTAAGTTCTGTACCGCCGGAGTTACTAGACGCCGAAGCATTCGTTTTCTTAATCAGGCTTTGAGTAACTGCTAGATTTGCTCGCAAATCATTGATTTGTTCTTGTTGTCTATTCGCCGCCTCTTGGATCAGCTCATCTGAGTAACTGACCCGAGGACCATCATAAACGCCATGCTCTCTTTGAAACTCGGCTTGGACCTGTTGCAGCTCTTTAAGCCGCCCACGTCCTTCTTTAAGAGCTTGCTCCAAACCTTTGTCTGTAAAGGATAATCCCTTCGAGATAGCGCTTGCTACATCCTCAACAGTAATCGGACTAATGTCCCCTACCTGACCATTAAGCCAGCCCTTAAAATCTCCAAACCCTGAGCTTGCCTCCTTCTTCATTTCCCGCAGCCACTTAACGCTCGCTGCCATGTTTTCATTGAAGTTAATCATATAAGGCGTGATATCGATAAGAGCTGCTTTGAGCTGCTTGTCCAGCGCATCGGAGGCATTGCCGAGCCTGTTTTGCAGCTCTTCTGCCTGCTCTAAGATTTCATCTTCAATGATATTGCCGAGCTGCTTTGCTTTTTGACCGGATTCATCAAATGCTTTTGATCCTTGCTCAAGAACCCGCACCAGATCAGCGCCTCGCTGCCCAAAGGCAGCTTTGGTAAGAAGCGCTTTTTCTTCTGCGCTTTGTGCGTTCGCTACTGCATCAGCATAGAGCTTCAACCTTTCTTCATTTGTTGTCGCATTCAACAGCTGCTCAAGCAGGCCACGATTTGCACGGCTCAATGTATTGTAAAGCTCACCCGTTCCGTACTTTGCCTCTCCCACGCCTATAGTGAATTTTCGTAGAGCGGTTTCAAGAGTGGAGATCTCAACTGATGACTCCCCAGCCATAAAGCCCAAGGTTTGGAAAAATTCACCGGAAAACCCGTTCTGCCTAGCAGTTTTAGCAACTCTGTCGAAGTCCTCTATACCCTCCATAGCCTTATCTATTGCGCCGCTGAATGTTAGAGCGCCTGCGATACCGCCCGCAAAACTAAGACCAGCAAGTGTTTTGGAGAATTTCCCAGCCGTAGCTGATGCCGCTTTTATGGAGCTATCAAAGCGGCCCACCGCCTTTTGGCTTCCCCGCATCGACTTGTTGACAGCGCGGTCCATACGCTCAAGCTTCTTCTCCACGTCTTTCGTACGCGCTTCAAAGAGCATGATTACTTTTTCAGAAGCATCAGCCATATGATCTAACCGTATTTCTCAAGAAGTTGCTTGAACTCTTCGCGGTCTGAGCTGGTAACGTGCCCTGCCTGCTGCGGCCGGTTAATCTCACGCCATCCCTCAACTGCCTCGATGAACTCAATGTAAGAGGATTTCCAAAATATCTCGGGTGTCCACCCAATGTGAGGTAGCCACCTTAGCCACTGCCGAAACGGAAAATGCTCTAAGGTCTCTCCGCCTCGGCTTCCGGCTTTTTTTCCTCCACCTCAGGACACAAGGCGGTCATCAAGGCTTCCATAATAAACGGGAATTGCAGTATCCCCGTTTGGCTCTTCCATGCTTTGTCAGCATCTCCGGCAACTGTCAGAGAAAGAACACCAGCCTTTAATGTGGAGGCCTTTTGCGATCTAATATCAAACAGAAGCTGAGAGATATTAACCCCGCCTGTGGCCTGTTCAAACTGTTCCAGCCGCTCCATTTCCGCGCATAAAATGAGGTCATGCTCTCCAATTTTAAGAGCCACCTCACCCCGTGCTTTGTTTGGCTTTTTCACAGTGACCTCTTACGTTTCCGCTGTGAAGGTCACTTCACCAGACATTTTCAAGGAGATACTGAAACCAAGAGCCTCTTCAAGTTCGCCGGTAAACTCAAAGGTTTCAATAAGGGCGCTACCTTCGTAAGTTCCTATGCCCGGGACAACCACCTGAGTTTCTAGAGCACTTGGCCCCAATGCTGCTTCATTCAATGTCTTGAGAACATCGTCGCTTTGGCTAATTCCCGAGCCAGAGAGGGCAACTGATTGGATGCCATAGATAGATGAGGAGCTAAGCTTTTTAGACGCATCATCCTTATCTGCAGTGGTTGTATCTGACATGTTATTACTCACCGACAAAGAGCGAGATTTAATCCCACACACTTGGTCATAACTGCCGCCATCGGACTTGATTTTAAGCAGCAGTATTCTGCCTTGTTGTTCAGCCATATCTATTCCTCTCTACAATGGATTTTAAGGGTGATTACCCCGTGCATTGCTTCCGCTTCGGGGTCTTCAAGGACTAAGGTTTTCTCAATGTAAACATGGCAGGAACGCAGCCCTTCAACCGTCAATTCACTTGCGTGAAAAGCCGAGTAAAGCGCATCCAAAATGGTATTAACTTCTTCTTTGTCCGTCTTCATCGACCAGACATGAAGGTCTAAGAAACGGTCGGTTCCATTAAACCCGCTCACATCATCGGAGATGATTTGCCAATTGCCGATTTGGATTAATGGGTGCCGCGCATCATCATCGGCCTGATGATCCAGAACAGAATGAGCGCCCGTGTTAGCGCCAAGAATATTTTGGCGTACAGCAATCTGTAATGCATTGGAGTAGCTGCTCATTTCTTGAGTGCATCCTTGATTGATTTGTTCATGGCGCGGCTCATACGGCCCTTATGCTTCTTTCTGACATTGCGATAAGCAGGCCAAAAAAATGGCCGCGCAGGAGTACCGCTTCTATTGCCTTGGGTTTTGCGTGATTTGCGGAATTTCCGCGCATGTCTTGCGGCTGTACCAAACTCCACGAATTGCCAGTAGAACATCATCACAATGCCCCAACCGGACGAGCTGTGGCTCATCACCCTATCGTCTTTATGAAAGTCCTCTTGCTTGGCTTCTCGTAGATTGACGGCTCGAATTGAGTTTTTGAGCCTTCCTGTTTCCCCCGTTGGAGCATTCAGCTTTGCATACTCTGCAACCTCTTGAGCTGAGCGCTTTTGCGCCTTCTCAACTTCCTTGTCTAAGTTAGGTGCAATCTTGCGCAGCCGTGCCATGCTGCTTTTGAAATTTGGATTGCTGAGCTTAATTCCATCAGCCATCAAACAGCCTCCAGATACATCTCTATGAATTTCTTGAATGTGTCAGGCGTAACCGAGAGGATATTGAACTCAACGCCGCCGAGCGTTGCGCGGTCGCTGGTAGTGATCTGGGAAGCTTCTGAGCAATACCGGACTGTTAGAACGCCGGAGGCCGGAGCATCCAATCTGCCCGCCTCTACGCGCTCTTTCATCCGCTCTTGCTTGAAGCCCGCCCAACATGAATAAGATTCTGTCCAAGTAACAGTCTCACCACCGCCAGCGCTCACAACAGCGCCACGCACCAAGAACGCCGCCCGCTCCTTAAGCATCCCAGCTTGCATTAGAATTTCCTGAAACGGTACTTGTTGAGAAGGAATTGCGACGACAGGGGCACTTCACTTGCGCCTACACCAACAGCTACACTTTCGCTGTGTTCAAACCAGTGCCCTATCATCATCAACATTGCGGTTTTGATATCGGCAGGCACGTCCTCAGCCCCGCCGTAGCCCGCAACGAACTGGATAGAAACGGCGCTTAAGCTACCATTTATTTCAGGCCATGACACGCCGCTTTTGAGCTGAATGAACGAGCCTAGATAGCTATTGCCAAGCTCATAATTAACATCGCTGAAAACCTGTTCTTGCCCGTCTCTGTCCAGATACTTAACAGACACAGAAGAAACATCAGGAAACGGCAGTGTGATAGCAATATCATAGCCAAAGCAGGAGCCTTGAATCTGCCATTCCTGATTACATAAGCACCTGCCTAGAGTACCCGAATAGCCGTCCAAATGAGTTGTAGCCGTATCAATGAGAGCCTGTATCTCAGTGTCAAAATCCGAGCTATCGACACGGCAATGCCGCTTTGTCTCTTCCAGAGATAGGACTTGCTCGGAAGGAGGGGTAATCAAGACAGGTGGTTGCATTATTTTGACGCCTTGTAGCCGTAGACAGAACCAGAAAGGCCGGAGGCTTTAATCTGCTCTTCTGTCATGCTTTGCTTGCGGTCTTTGGTATCTGTTGGTTTGGCTTGTGTGGTCTTTGCTGTCACTTCCATTTCTCCATGAAAAAAGGGGCAGTAATTGCCCCTTTGTTGAGTTGATATTTTGCAGGGCTTAAGCCATGCGGATGACCTTCATGCATTCGGTGTTTTCAGCACCGCCGCCTACGCGCTTGGTGGTGTAGAACTGGACGTTGGGCTTATTGGTAAGCTCATCACGGATAATACGAACACCGATGCGATCAATGATCTTGTACCCGCGCTTGAAGTCACCAAAGGCGATTGGGATTGCCCCTGTAGTCATATCTGGGAACCCGCCAACGTCAGTGAGAGGGTACCCCAAAAGGGAAGAAGGTTGCCCTGCAACTAGGCTAGGCTGCCAGAGGTAATTCCCATCATTATCTTTGAGTTTACGGATTGCCTTTTGACTATTCCGGTTCATCAAGAAGCGGGCAGAGCCTTGGAAGGTGGATGGGAGGTCATAAATCAGGTCAAGCAGTTCGTCGGGGGTAACACCTGTCGCAGAGGCTGCAACAACTTGTTCGATAGGCCCTAGAGGGTTGGCGCTAGCGTTTGCCTCCCCATCAACGTAAGTAAGCAGCCCTTTGGGTTTTTTATTGCCATCCCCCGCAATAAAAGCCAAGTTTTCCTGAACTGAAAACTCCTGTTGAACTTCACTTGCTAGCCAGCTTTCAATGTTGATTTCTGCGTCATCCAGCAACTGCCGAGTTGCGGAGGGGTTAGCATAAATTTCTCCAGTTGAGAATTCCATTTGGGCGAACTGAGGGCTGTTTGTATTTGGTCTGGCGTCCGTTTCACCTACCCAGCCAGAACTTGCCCCATGTAGATTGAGCAGCTTGGAATAACCATCCTTTGAAGTGCTTATCACGCCGCAGACTTGACGCATTGGTGAGATTTCAACCAGCTTGTCGGTGATGGTTCGGTCCCACTCAATAGGAGTGACATAGCCCCCTTTTTCATCAGTCCCTTTACTTAGGGACGCTTGAATTTCACCTGCCCGAACATGTGCCTCAAAGGCCCCTGTGTACTCAGCATCAACAGGACCGTTAGCACCACCATTGAGCTGATTGGCGGCGATTTGAATGTTGGCTTGGTCAATCGCGGCCTGCATATCGGACACTGCGTTGTTAATGCGATCAAGTTTTTCTGTAACGATTACATCGTCAGCTTTAGATTTTATCTGCTCATCACTCGCAGCCTTGAATTCAGAAAAGGTCTTTTGCAGCTCACTTACAGCTGCAACTGCTTCAGGAGTTGTCATTGAATTTCCCTTTAGGATTTCAGAGTTTCAGTTGCGGCTCTCACCGCGCTCACAAAATCGCCAGCTACGGCTTGGCTTTGCGGGTCCGCTACGGCTGAACCCTTAAGGTCACCAATGAGGCTACGGCGCTCATCGCGTGATAGTCCTGCCCTCATAAGGGCGTATTCTGTTTTACGTTCAGGCTTTAACAGCTCTTCCGCTTCTGCCCGTGTTTGGTCGTAGGAAATTTGGTCACTTGGGAGATAGGAATCTGCAAGGCCCTTAGATACAGCCTCGGAGCCGCTGAAATTCGTCTCTTCTGCCATCCACGCTTTTAGCTGTATTAGGTCGATGCCTACTCTATCGGCATAAACACCAGCCATTGCGTCATCAACACGGTCCAGCGCGTCAACTGCTTTCATGTGCGCATTCCGGTTACCATAAAGACCAACAGAACCAAGATGGATCATGAGAGTCCCTGCTTTGCTGATCTGAATTTCGTCGCCAGCCATTGCAATTACAGAGCCAGCAGACGCCGCTTGCCCAAGAATGCGGACTGTGACTTTCGCGGGGTGTTCTTTCAAAAGGCTGTAGATTGACACGCCTTCAAAGTAGCTCCCCCCAGGACTGTTTATATCAACAACCACATCCCGATCACCGATAGACCTTAAAGCCGCAGAAATACGGTTCGCAGTCACGCCCTCAGGATTCATAAAGCTTTGCCCAATCACCCCAAGGATTGAGATTTTATTGTCTCCTGACTTAGCGCTGATTAGGCCTGCATCCCACGCATTGTAGGCCTGCTCATCAGGCATAAACTCGCATGTCTCAGGAAGTGAAAACGCTTGAATTTCAGGTAGATTCCGTAGTGACATTTGTAGCCTCTTTATGTGCAAAGCCTTTGCCTAGATCGGCTGCCCGTGGCCGATCATCCAATTCTCGAACCTCTTCTTGCAGTAGCCACGGATGATGCCCGCCCGCGCCGAGAGCTAAGGCCCAATATTCAGCTTGCTCCTTCATTGATCCACGAAGAAGCGCGTTAGCGTTATACTTGGCCTCATATTGAGTAGCTTCCCGATCACTCAGGAGGTCGCGCTCAATCGCTTGCTCCCAAGCAACGAACCAAGGATTCAGGCCGTATCGAACAAAGAACTGCCCTAGAACGTCAATCCCAGATCCCCATGAGGTATCATCTACGCCGAGTAGTGGCCTTGGGACGCCAAAGGGTCGTGCTATTTCTTCTATTTGATGTTTACGGGTTTCTATGTGCTGACTATCGCGGCCCGTTTGGTTGAAGGTGTTTGCTTTCAACCCTTCTTCTAAGATTAGCCATTGGTGAGCGTTATCAGCGCCCTCGTGCTTTTCCATTGACTTCTTAAGTCGATTGAAAGCCTCATCTGACAGCGCACCAGTAGCCTCAAGCGCCCCACCAGCCAGCATTCCTTTAGTAAAGAGCCTTGCCGCCGCTTTTTCCGTCTGGATCGCGAGGCCGATAGCCTCCGCAGCTTCCTTGACCAACGAAACGCCTGTTAGCCCGTCATGCGAAATGCCATAGGAAATATGGAAAACATCTTTCCAGTTGAGTGTGATTTGCCGACCATTAGGACTTGTGTACTCATACAGAACATCAAAATTATCAAGCTGCTTGGGCTTGATCCGCTCATTACTGATAGGGATTAAAGCTATAGGCTTTTGACCGCTCCAAATTATTCTAGCGTAAGCATCCCCATAAACGAGTGCTCGATATTGCATTAATGAACGGAACTGGAATCGTGTTTGCCAGTTGTTTGGCTTTTGAAGCAGAGAGTATAAAGGATGTTGCTCAGCCTTATGTTTAGTATCCCTCTCTCTCAAGTGCAGCGGCAAATTACCGATACAAAACGAGATAAGAGAAACGCAGCGCATAAGAGTTGTATTCTTCAGCGCTTTTTCAACTGTAACAGTAACACCGGACTCTGTTTCTGCACCCGCTCCGGAGCGGATAAATTCCAAAAACGCCGGATCATCAAATCCGCGAAACGTCCCAGCCGAACTTTGCGCTTTTGGTGCAAGAGATTTGCTTTTAAAATAATCAAATAATCCCATTCTACACCATTCTAATCCCGCGCGTTTCGTAGACTGAAGGGCCTTGGCTAAACCGCTCCCGACAAGTCGCCATACCTATCGACATTGCCATAGACACCATGCCATCAATGCGCCCCGTAGCCTTCTCTTTGTCGAACATGCGGTGCCCTGTTCTATTCTCTGCATAGGTGCAGTTTCCTACGCAGTTATTCATCATCAGGTTCCGCTCAACGGTGGTCCGCTGCTCTAAGACTGCATTCTCGAATTTAATGATAGAGTCAGGCATCCAGAGGTAAACTTCCTGTTCGCCTTCCGGTTTGGTTTTGTCGACTTCAATCACTTTCTTTTGGAAGCCTTGAGGATGTTTAATAATTGGGAGGCATGCACCTATTTCGTTTAGGTGATCCGCTAAGTTATCTAGCCCGTATTCGTCACACCCAATTTGTTCAGGCTGTACTCTGCCGCAAATTTCAGCAATTGCTTCAGCTAGCCAGCGCCAAGAAATGCGAACGCCTTTAACTGGTTCAATATACCCCTGCTCAGCCCATATATCGTAGTCGCGACCGTCTTCTTGTGCGCGTTGTCTCAAGGTGTCAGCAGGTGTCCAAAACCATGTTTTGCTTTTGAAGATTTGAGCGTCTTTTGTATCGTCCAGAACCCATGTCAGGGAAAAGGCTGTAAAGTCTTTCGTCCTTGATAGATCAAGACCACCATAGCAAGGGTAGCCCGCCTCGATCATTTCCCGTTCATCGACTTCGCCAACGCATTTCATCCAAACTTCGCGAGAAAATGCGGCTGTTTCTGAATCCGTCCATTCGCAAAAGTGAAGCCGCGCTATGCCATTCCTGCGCCCTAGAATATCCTTGGCCTGCTTAACCTGAATGGCAAGGTATTCCTCAGTTAAGATTGTGCCGAGTAATGGGTTAGGCTTAATCCAACAGCTCGGGTCATTCTCCCAATCGTCCCCCTCATCCAGTGAGCAGACGAAAGAAAAGGTTGTGTCATCTTCAACAAGTCCATGCGCCACGTTCTTTGCGTGGGTGTGTTCCTCATAACAGACTGAATGTCGGTCAGTCCCCGCATTCGTCGCCATAGCAAGGAGCGGCTGTTTCCTCTGCTTAAATCCACGTTCCAGCATATCAATTGTAGTTCTGTCTGGATGCTCATGGACCTCATCGCAGAGAGCCATATGAGGGCGGTGCCCCGATTTCTTTTTGTCGGAAGATATTGGCTTAAAAATCCGCTTATCCCCTTGCTTCCCTATATAGGTAAGCTGGTAAACAGGCTCTACTCCTGACGCTCTAATAGCCTTGGCTAGCGCTGGTGATTGCTCGCGCATAGCCACAGCATCCTGAAAGAGAATATCAGCCTGATCTTTTTTGGCGGCAGCAGAGTATATTTGCGCTCTATTTTCTCCATCCTTCAAAAGTCCCACCATACCAATACCTGCCAGCATAGGGGATTTTCCGTTGCCCTTCCCTTCCTCATCATAAAAACGCCGGAACCGCCGAAATCCTGTCTCTTTATTCTTCCAGCCGAAGATAGAGCCTACGCGAAACTTTTGAGAGGGGTGTAAGTGAAAAGGAATACCTTCAAACTCGCCACCGTTCAGCCTAAGCTTACGAGGGAAAAACTCAATCGTATCCAGAGCCGCCTTTGCGTCCCAGATTAGGCCGCGCTTATGCCCGTCCTCCAAGTCAGTCAGGTGCCGCCGTGCAGAGGCGCGAATGTGCGGCCCCGCTACTATACGGCCTGCGTCCACATCCTCCGCCCAAGCCGTGACAGGATCACGCTCAGGGTTTGTTCTCATGTAAAATCGGAATCGTTACCAGTTGGATTGACAGCAAGGCCAGCAGTAAAGGCTCTTGAAGAAGATGGGGTTAGCCCATATTCACGCGCTAGCGTCAGGATATGACTGAATGTCTGATTGCACTGAGCGACCTCTGGATAATTCTTGATTTGGTCGCCGTTCCGGCCAGAGACTTTATAGGTATTCCCGTTTTCAGAAAGGAACTCTTTTAGTTCCTGAAATTCTACCCATTTCACGCAATACTCGACAAAAAGGGGTATAAAAAGGGGATTATTTAGCCTAGAATTACTCGATAAACAGAGCGATGGAGCAAGACGATCCCACATCTTACGCACATCACCTTTGATGTAATCAGGACGCAGCTCACGCGCCCTTTGTTTAGCGATTTCAATACTATCGCCTTCAAAGCCTGTGCCTATACTCACCACATCAGCCGTTGGATTTTTGCCTCTCATCGTGTCTCTTCCTCTGGTGGGTTTTCTCATTTCAATTAGAGCTTTTTGTGCGCTTTTCCCCCAGTCCGGTCTTAGAACCCTTATATTTCCAGACTTTAGACCCCCCCACCCCTTGGAGCAGCGAACTGATACCTAACGCCCTTGCCTTCCTCTATTGGCAGGATGAGCCGGATCAACCGGCCACCCCTCATCGTCACAATCAGTCGAGTAGCCTCTTTTCTCTTGCAGCTGTTTCTGCTTGTCGTGATAGGCTTTGCTGACTGTTTGGATGTTATCTAAATCCCAGAAGAGTTTGGGATCTCCTTTGTGGGGAATAATATGATCTGCTATTGGAGAGTTTGGCTCAGGTTTCTTACCGGATAGGATCTCTCCAGTCTTCTGGCATCTATACCCGTCTCTTACTAAAGCCTTCTGCCTGAGCCTGTGCCAACGCTTTGTGTTGTACCAGCGCCTGTATTCTTTGGCCGCAGCACTTCTATTGTCAGCCATTTAGCAACCCATCCTATCAATCACACCAATCTAGTGGTTATGTTGGAATATGGTTTTTATTGACCCGTAGGCATGTGAAATGGAATGCTAACAGTCATCTCTTAGGCATGGGCCGTGGAACGGGTGTTGCTACAGTACGGCGCGGGTTATGTGTTCCACCCTTTGTTATCGGCTTACTGTGCTGCTCCGTTCTTTCTGATATGGCCTTCTTTATAATCTTGCGAATTTGTTTGCGTTTGTGCCCTTCGCGTAGCCTAGCCCTGATATATTGAGTTAAAGCCCAAGTGAGGATTAGGTAGCGTAGGCTTTTCATTTCTCAATCATCCTCCGTCAGTCTATCCAATGTCTCTCTATAGTTCCGAACGCAGTACTTATGTGCCTCTTCTACTGTTGGCCTCTGGTCCTCTGGCACAGGCTTAGCAATGCGTAGCTTGATCCTACGGCCTTTACTGTCAGTGTAGTGCTTTTGGTAATCACTCAGACCCACTCCCATATGCTTCATTACCTGTAACCAGCAAGTGACATTGAATGCATAAAGGCCAAGCCACGGGGCTGTGAGTGCGTCCATGTTTTCTCTCGTTTTAGTAGTTTTTGGGGGTTGTTCTTACTCATGAATGACGGGCTAGCTTACCGTGGGAGGTGTTACATGGCGTATTCAGACAGACTCACTCTTTTTGAGAGAATTCAAAAGCTAAGAGAATCCAATGTAATTCTGTATGCTACCAGCGACAGACCTCACATGGAGGGGCAGATAAACAATGATGCTTTTGATTATTTTGTCCGGCACTTAGACAGGTTATGGAGAAATGGTACCCAAAAGATCAGTTTAATACTTCATACTTCTGGCGGCGATACCTCAGCCGCTTGGCGTATAGTCAATCTTTTGCGCATTTTCTGCGATGAGTTAGAGGTCATTATTCCAACTAAAGCGCATAGTGCAGGAACGTTAATTAGTTTAGGCACTGATAAGATTATTATGACAAAGCAAGCGACATTAGGACCTATTGACCCAAGCTTGCATGGTCCTCTTTCTCCAGAAGTTCCAAACCAACCCCATCAAAGAGTTGCGGTTAGCGTTGAGGCTGTACAAGGATATCTCGACATAGCCTTAAATGAGCTAGCCATCAGAGATGATGATAGTAAAGCACAAGTGCTTACGGAGCTATCCGCCAAAGTCCACCCACTGGTGCTTGGGCAAATATACCGTACCAGAAATCAAATTAGGGACTTGGCAGGCAACTTACTAGATCATCAAAAAGTTGCTCCTGACATTAAAGAGAGGGTTATTGAGTTTCTCTGTAGTGACTCTGGAAGCCACGACAGAACCATTAACAGACGTGAAGCACGTGAACTTGGCTTAAAAATTGAGAACGCTTCGCCGGAGCTTTATGAGTTATTAAGCGCACTATATGAAGATATAACCGATGAAATGGAGATGAGAACTAGTTTCTCACCGGATATACTATGCCGCAACTGCAAAAATCAGGATGCAATTCTACAGAATCCAGAGGTACAGTTTGCTTGCCCTCGCGTCTTGATAGAGAGCACGGAAGGTGGCAGTAGCCGCAGAGTAACGGAAGGAATAATTAAGAAGTGCACCTATACACACCAACCAAACCGAGAAATGCCACCACAAGAAATTCCAAGTTATGATGTGCAATTGGACTTCGAAGGATGGAAAGAAATATGACCGATAAATTTCTACGCGCCCCGCTAAGTTATCAAGACAGCGCCTTACCAGTACTTCGCTCAACCTCTCCGCAAAACACACATGCTACTCATAAAATGGGCTGGGATGAAAAAGCAGCTATTAGAGTTGATGACAATAGTAAGTTTGAGGCTGTGCATTTGCGTATAGTAGACGGTAGTGTAAAAACCCATCGTTAGCTTATCGAAATAAAAGCCCCTACCTTCCGCTATCCTCGGCTGATGAGCTGGGTACTTTGGTAGGGGCAGATTCCTATTTTACCCACAAACTTGGGTCATTTTAGCATTATATGCCTGAGATTCCCGTGGTGTGAATTGTAGCTTATAGATCAACACGACACGTTTAAATCTAGTCATGTATTCGCAATGAAACTTAGTATTTGGCGGCATCCAAGTAAGCGGTGACTGAGCGCTCTTTGCCCTATTTTCTCCCGCATCTACAGCAAACAGATTACGCTCATCGTTCGCAAACTGTACCCGTTTTGACTTGCTCCAGGTATTCGCTCCGTGGTCCCAGGCCCATTTAAGCGGCACTAGGTGATCTACATCCAGATTCTTGGATTCTAGATATACCCGATCCGTGTACGGGTCTAACCAACGCCCGCGAACAACACGGCAGCCATTAGAGGTATAGTTAGGCTTTTGTGTACTGAGTTTCGCAAGTAGCTCGTGGCGGGTATTTTGACAGTCGCCATCATCATCAATCCAAGAACCGAAATAATCCCGGTCGTACTTTCCTGATTTACTTGTGCCGGAGCTTGAAACGGCTTTCGGCGGTATTGCCGTATTACCTTTGTAGATATAGCCTTTGGGTAGTCTTCCTACCTTTAAGCATTCATCTAAGCTATCATAAGATGTGTAGTTCTTTGTCCTCTTGTACCATTTACTATCTGTTGCATGGCAAATCTTGCTCTTGGAGAGCTTAACAGGCGGCTCAGCATGCGCCCCAGTTGCTACAAATATTAATGATGCAAGCACAATCAGCTTGCGTTTAAGCCCGTACATTATGTCCACCTATATTCATAAAATAATCCTCTGAGTATACTCAGAGTGGAGGAGAAAATAAACGCTAGAAGATCAACCCTAGCGGCCCTTGGTAGGGTCTTAGAGGAGGATGCTAGGCGGACCTCCTTCAGTAAAGTTGAAGTAACTTAAATATGATTCGCTGCAGTTTTTTTGATGAGATAGAAGCTTTGTTAACGATATACAGTCGCTTTTGGAGTAAAACATGGGACTTTCTATCATTGGCACAGGTTACCCGAGAACAGGTACTGTCTCGCTGAAGCTCGCACTGGAAACTCTTGGGGTTGGCCCGTGTTACCATATGTCAGAAATACTTCCATTCCCAAAGCGTCTAGCTATGTGGCAAAATATAGCCCAAGGAGATAAGCCAGACTGGGATCAAGTATTTAATGGTTATAAGGCAGCATGTGATTGGCCTGCCGCTCTTTTCTGGCGAGAACTTGCCTCCTATTACCCAAAAGCAAGACTTATCTTAACAATCAGAGATGCTCGTAGCTGGTACGAAAGCATGGAAAGTACAGTTCTAGCTATCCTACGGAAAAATTTAGGCCCCTCTTTTCTATCCAATGACTTAATAGTAAAAAAAGGGTTCAACGGGAATATTGAGAACCGCGACGTTATCATCAAAAGCTACGAGCAGAATATTAAGAATGTTCAGGATGCCTTCTCAAAGAACCGTCTCCTGACCTATTCCGTTCAAGAAGGCTGGGAACCACTATGTGACTTTTTGCGCAAACCTGTCCCCAGCACACCCTTTCCTAAAGCGAACTCTCGAAGCGACTTTCATAGGTTTCAGTCTCAATTAAGTAAGTTGCCGGCATAGTAGCCAGACACCAGCTCCTCAAAATTCCGGCAATAAAAACCCTTCGCGCCAACTCCGCTTTTCAGCGTCTTGTGTTGACTGGGTCCACGTCTAGTTCGCTACGTTTGGTATGGCGACTTAGTCAAGCCCGTGCACTAGAGATCCGCTAGATCGTCCTGAGCAAAACTATATTAAGCAAGCGCGAGACTGTCAATTGGCACAACTGCCGATTTAACTGACCCTGTGTCTTTCAGGTCAACACGTACTGATTTGCCGCCGCCCCGTATGTCTCGCACTGTCCCCTCTACAGTTCCGAATGCACCTGCAACCAGCATCACATTGTCACCAATGGCAAAGTGTTTGCCTAGAATATTCTTCTGCTTGAACTGAGCGTCATGGGCTGCATCTACAATATTCACCATCTCTTTTACGCAGACCACATGAGGCTCAATATCCTTCTTACTCGCAAGGAAGGTTTCCACGCCATCGCATCCGCGTAAATGGCTTGTTGTTAACCCGTCCCTTGGATCCAGCCCAACGAATACATAGCGCACAAACATTGGCCTGCTGTTGTCCAAGTGCCGCTTTGAGCGTGGCGCTTTGCGTGTGTATGGCATCATAGGAAGCCAGACCAGAGGAGTAATCGACTTGAGACTTTGGTAGGCTCGCTCCTCACAATTGGGGTTTGTCTGGGCAACGTACCAATTGAATTTACCAGACTCCACAAATGCTTTGATAAGCTCGTAATCCCGCTGCATTGCCCGATTTGTCTCTTTTTTGTTACCTAATGTGCTCATGTCTATGCCCACCGCTTTCTATTGCCCCGAAAAGTGAATTAACCGCCTGAATTACTGTTAGGTTTTGATGAGTTCCTTTCTCTAGCTGGAGAGCGACAAATAAGCTCTTCCCTTTGCTTGAATACTCCGCCTTGATCATACAGCCCTCCATTAGCCACCAGATCCAAAACAAGAGGCTCGTACTCACCGTTCCTGTCCTTGTTCAGCAGCCTTCCATTTGCGAAAACATGATAATCATCACCTGCGTAAAAGCACCCGTACCACTCCATAATGCTTGGAATAGAGGCTCTGGAGCATTGAATGATTGAGTTCTCGCAAGCATCCTCATTGATGAATTCTAGGGTTATAAGTCTGTCTGTGGTCATGCTGCCCTTGCCTCCTCAAACGCCTGGATAAACTCTGCAGCTACTTGAGGCACTATGGCGTTGCCAAAACCGCGCAGGCGTCCCACTGTTCCGGATACCCCATTAACCACCCCGAATGAGCCGGATTTAATTGGTCGTATTTTTCTACTCCAGCAATTGACCCGATCAACGTCGCTCCAAAAATCTGTCGCGGAACAGTGTCGTCTCTGAGCCTTCCATCCTTCCGGATCATGCCGCCCGACAAGTCGCCCCTGTCCTTGTAGTCCCTGGCTGTCGGAGTGGCCCAACCAGTATAGTCTCTGTCGGACGTGGGGAGCTTTGACGCTCGCAGCGCACAAATCCGCCGCCCCTGTGGCGTAACCCGTGTTTTCCAAGTCAGTTTGTACAATGTCGAGCCATTCAAGCCCTGCCTTGCTCGCAACTTGTTCTCCAAAGATGACTGGAGGGCAGCGCTCTTCAATGAGGCTAAACCAGGCAGGCCACAGGTGCCGCGCGTCTTTTGTTCCTTTTCCCTTACCTGCTGTCGAGAAGGGCTGGCATGGGCACGATCCGGTCCACACTGATCTTTCTTCCGGCCATCCAGCGAGCTGGAGGGCGTAGCTCCATCCCCCAATTCCCGCAAAGAAATGACACTGATGAAATCCTCTAAGTCGGTCTGGGTCCACCTCTCGTATGTCTCGCTCATCAACTTCCCCTCCTGGAATTAATTGCTCTGAAATCAGATTGCGCAGCCATTGGGCTGCATATGGGTCTATTTCGTTGTAATAGTTCACGCTGCCCCCTGCTCTTCCAATGCCCGCCGCCCCAGCTCCTCAGCCCACAACCGCGAAACCCATTCAAAGCCTTTTGGAGTAAATCGGGCCTGTCGGTATGCGTGACCGTTATCAGTCAAGCCTTCTGTGACTTTAAACCGGCCTGCTTCGATATGGTGCTTGTAGGGATAGATGCTGTTCTTATCCGCCAGAACGCCTCTTTGAATAAGGAAGCGTTTGAACTCCCGTTCATTAGCCTTGAGGTTCCGGCAAACTTCCCGAAAGTTCAGATTGCCAGTCTGGGCGCGGGTGTAGTTTTCAACGAAGGCAACGGCAGGCTTACTTTCTTCAATGACCTTCTGTTGGTCCTCGATGACCTGTTGTTGATCCGCTGCCAGTAAAAGAGCCTCTTTGAAGTTTTGAGGAACTCTGAACCCTGCCCCCGCCTGCTCTTCCAGCTCTTGCCAACGGTCAATGATAGCTTTGCGAAGCTTGACGCTGTAGCCAGCTACCAGAGTTAAGGTAAGGTCTTTCGGGAGCTTGTAGCACTTCTGGTCCCGCCCATACGTATCCTTAAAGATGCCCTCAAATTTGAGGCGATCTATTTCCAGTTCATCAAGCATCTTTTCAACGTCACGAATGACATTATAGTGCTCCTTACCCGTGTACTCAGCTATCTCCCGACTACTCATAGTCAAGGCATGGTTACTGTTTGCAGCTAGTAAATCAGTCATTCCAAATTCCTTTCTGGAGAAATAGTCGAAGCTTCAAGCATTTACGCTCTGGGTCATCACCTCTGTTACAGGTAGGAACACCCGCGCCCTGACTTCTACAGTCTCCCTTTTTGCAGGTTTTTTAGGCTCGCCATGATGCAGTTTTAGCAAGCCCTGAAAGACTTGATCTCGCTCTTCTAGGTCTGGCTTGCGCTTCTTGAACCTGCCCCTGATCTCCGCATCTATGAGCATTGTTTTGTCTGGGATACTGGTGCGTTGGCCCCACCAGTAGTTACGGATTTGGAGGAAGCGTTGAACGCCGCTCATACTCGCCTGAGCATCAAGTGAATACTCATGGAGATTGCCCGTGTAGTCTCGGATTGATTGTAAACGCTCGTTGTGGGACATGTTGTGCCAGTGTTTCATCACGCCGCCCTCCTCGTAATCAGCTCAATTGCCTGATCTGCATTCGTTACGATCTCCAGCCAGCCGCGCCAAAATTTGTGAAACTCCTCTTGGTCAGGTGTCAGGAGCTTTTCGACCGGCTGAATGGTTTCCCGTTTCACTTCGAGTAGGTGATTGACCCTGCGATAACCCACGAGCAAATCAGGCACCCCTCCACCAACAGCAGCTAGGCTTGTCACCGTTGCGCCTACACTGCGAAGGGCTTGGACAATTTCGGATTGATTAGCGTCTACTTTTGCGGCTCGCCTCATGCTGCTTGTCTCCCCTCACCTTCCAAGCCGCGCAATGGCGCTTTCAACGTACCCAAATAGCTTCCGCTGCTCCTCTAGCTCTTCCTTCACTTCAGCGATGGAAGGGCAGAATTTCAGCTTGCTAGGCAGGCCATCAATCGGGTGCGCCACCATCAGCCCCAACTCGTAAGGGTAGCGCTCAAACAGGGCAGCAAGAGCTAATCCAAATTGCTCGGAGTTGTTAAACTTCACTTCACGGAACGACCCGACAAGCCTTTCAGCAAGAGTGATTGCCTCTTCTTTCGAGGGCTGGTTGTCACCCAGTGCTGCGGCGCTGAGTTGCTTCAAGCTCGATAACTGGACCTTCGACAAATTCGGATTGCGGGTCCACATCCGGCTCATGAGCTCCTTCGCATCCCGCGTCCCGTCTGAGCTTTGCAAATACTCCCGCCATGTCTGGTTGTGAGCTTCTGGCAGGCGGGCTTTCCCTTCTACGACGGACAAGTTCACGACACCAGTTTTCCCAGATCGGGTTCCAGTCGAGCTTGCGCCCTGCTGGCCCTGAGATTGCGCTGTAGTGGTTTTTGAAGGTGATTTCTGCATGGATTATCTCCTCGGCGCTCATGTCGAGCGAGGTTGCTTTGTCAATATTTTCTTTTGAAACAGTCCAATCATCAGGAAGGCGGGTCCCCCTATTTTTCGGCGGCTCTGCCGCCTCCCCCTCTTGGGGGGATAAAGGGGGGATAGTTTTTTTATTTTTATCTTCTTTAAGTGTGGTTACTTGTTGGTTATCTGTTGGTTGCTCGTTGGTTATCTGTTGGTTGCTATTCTGGTATTCATCCCACTTAACTATTGATATTATTGTAAATTTTCTGGTTGATCGTTGGTTGATTTCCCCTGTATCTTCGAGTTTTTTTAGCGCTGTTCTGATTTGCTGCTCTGAAAGATCAAGCTCTACCGCAAGAGCTTTGCGGCCATAAACTCCGGCCCCTTTTGGTATCTTGTGGCCGCGATATTCCCGCGCCTCATAGTTAGCGGTCAGGAGCAAATGAATGAACACGCTTTTGGTTGGTGTGTCCCGATACCAACCCCACTCCTTGAACTGTCTATGCAGTTTGATATACCCCACCCTCACGCCGCCGCCCTCCCCGTTTCAAGCTCATGGATAGCCGTTACAGCCTCGCTCATGCTGTTGAATGTAGCCTTGAGATAAAGGCCCCTACGGATCAGAACCACGTATCCAGCGCGTACCTTATAGATGGCTTCTGGACGCTCAGGCTTAGGTGGATATACAAGCCTTGCGGAAGGGCAATTCTCATGCTTGTGGTGGGTTGTGAAAGGAGTAGTCATTCCGCTGCCTCCATCATTGCTGTAGGTTCATAAAAACTCGCTTTTGCGGCTGTGATTGCCTCTTCCAGTCTTTCAATGAGTGGTAGTGCCTCAGCTTTCTCAGCAGGGCATATACGACCGTCTGCAATGGCTCTGGTGAAGTTCTCGAACACCTGACAGCTTGCAGTCATCACATTGATTGCAGCTTCGTGAGGGCCGTTTGGACGGCTCGTGTCGAGTTTCCTTACCTCATAGCCAAGGGCCTCAAGGTGGGCTTTAGAAAAGATAGGCTCTAGCCCATCATTAACCATTGCTCGTTCCAAGGTAACCAATCCTAGGAGTGTAAGATTCTGCGAGTGTTGCGCCTTTTCACAGCGGTCTATGCTGGCCTTCGAAATACCCAATGTAACGGACGCAGCATCTCGACCAAACACGTCAAAAAGCTTTCGAGTTAGGGCGCAAACCCAGTTGTTTAAATGACTGTTCGTTCTTGATGCGTTCATAGTGACCGAGCCTTTTGGTTATCACGGTTACAGATGGTTTCGTATGCGTTACATTCCGTTACGTAAGCTTAAGAGAGCACCCCGCCCTAATGACCAAAAGGCGGGGCGCTCAGGTCACAGCACCGCAGAAGGAAAGAACGCTGCTATGGGGAACAAGAAGGCGGAAGATGCTAAAACTACCACCTCCTCTTTCAGTGAAGAGGATCGGGTAAATCTCATTGAGAGCATGGCCGTTAAGGCTCTTAGGCAAGTAGCAAGGCTAGAGGATCGCGTTAAGCGACTGGAAGAGGTCGCGAACCGGACAGCAACACTGCAATAACCCCCACCCCAAACCTTTCGAGCGCCCCGCCAATGTGCAAGGTGGCGGGGACGCTCGTTACACAGCAACTTGAAAGGAGATGTTGCTATGAAGATTGACTTGGACAGCACTAAGGGTGACAGAACCATAGCTGCTAAAAAGTGGGCTTTAGAAGACGTTGAGAAGTTAATTGCCGCATATACGGACGCAGCAACAGCCTTCTGGAAAGCTCGAGTGGAATGGGACAATTTCATTACAGGTACATCCCTTAAGTGGACGCCTGAACGCCCGCGAGACCAGAGCTTCATGTATGACCCAAACTGGATGTTTCTTTCCACTTTACAAGAGCGGGGAAAGTGTGGGGAAATTTCCGTGAGTGATGTAAATTCTCTAGTATCGAGCCTTAACATTCCGAGAGTTGATGCGTGCACCAACCCTGAGTACCTGAAAGGTTTAATTCTTAAAGCACTAAAAGAGAAGAATGCCACTTAAGCCGCCTCCCCGCTCACAGGGGCATTTTCATTATCTGCCCCTGTAATGCGTTTTTTGTCTTCGCGTATGAACTTGCGTACTTGCTTAGCGGTCTTGGTGCGGACATCTCCACCTTTGCGTAACCGATCTAAAAGCACAGGGTTATTCGCACTTTTCTTGCAGAAATAGACCGGACCAATCGGCTTACCTATCTCAGTGCGCCAAGCAAGATAGTCTTCTATTTCGGTTAGGAGATCATGTTTCATAGAGTGACTATGGTATGCAATTGCATATCTGTCAATCATCAAGATGGATTCTATTGCATCTACTGTAAAAAATAAGGAGAAGCGCGTGGTTTACTCAGATTTAAGGGTCCAATTACAATACGTCGGTATTATTGACGAGTTGCCGAGATTGCTACCGTCAAACAAACGAGCCAGAAATGATCGAAACAATGACGACTGACACCACAGAGACCTGGAGAGATAGGCTCGTTGCCGCTATTGAGGGAAGCGACAAAACATACCGCGCTATCTCCGCAGAGTGCGGGAAAGCGCCAGCTTACATTCAGCAAATGATTAAGATGAACAAGGAACCAAGCATATCAACTGCACTTAGGATATGCGAGGTTATCAACGTAAGTCCGGCTTACATCCTGCTAGGTCTAAATCTATCAAACAAAGCTGATGATTTTCTTCGTGTATTCAATGAAATACCCGAAGGAAAGCAGGACTATATTCTGGATTTCTTGACCAATATGCTTAATGATAACTCTATAGAAAAATAGAGCCTACAACCCTCTACTTACCTTTGGCTTCCATTTTTTGCAGAGCAACGGTAATTTGTCTTTCCGATAATCTAGAAAGCAAAATTTGAAGACGAAGAAGCCTAGACTCACTAATCATAACACCCCCTGAATCTCAATAGTAAGAATATTGAGGGCCTAGAGCACCTAACGTCAACGACGTTACTTTCCCAAAATGGGTTATCTATAACTGATTTCTTGACAACGGAAATGGCGGCTATCTGCGATAAAAGCAGCCTAAAATATAAACAACCCCTTAACGCATTTATTAAATCACCCCAAAATGGGTTATCGATAATTAAATATGCGCCATTCTACTTATGGCTGTTGATACATTGTCTACAACTCTGTTGAAAGTGTCTCTATGGGTTTGGTTTGGCCCAATAACCGAGATTGTATCAATCCACTTCTGAGTAAACGTATAGTGGTAGCCATTAGCCCCCCTATGACGTAACAAGTCCCCTCGCTTCAGAAAGGTGGCAAGGTGCCTATCAACGGTAGTCTTTGGTATTCCGGTTTGCTTCTCAAGACTACTAACAGTCGGTAGCTGACCAGAGTAAATCTGACTTGCGAGCGCTATAAAAAGCGCCGTCTCATTATAATCAATCGCCTTTGTCAGCGATTGCGCTTCCTTAAACGCATCCAGCATCGCTGTAGAAAATAGCTGCACACTTTGCATAGCTTCCGTTGTTTTTGTAATCATTTTCACGTTTTAGCATGCACCTAAATTCAAACTATGTTTCTTAAAGCATCATCCACACTCGTTTCTGCTGCAAAATCTATCCCCACACTATAAACAGGCTAAAATATGCTTTAGCATTATTTGGTGTATTTTTCTCCTTTACATTGATATGCAATTGCATATACGATAATCCACATCAACAGCACATAGCTGAGGGGGCCACATGGAAATAGAGATTGAAGACGTTGTTGAATTGGGCGGCCTGTATTTAGGCGACGAGCTATCACTCAAATGCGAAGTAGACATAGACCCAGATACTCAAGACACGCTCATCATCTCTTCCATTTCCGTCACTGACCTCAACAAAAAGACAATTATGCTAACGCCCAATTCTACGGACGAAGAAGCGCATTTATGGGCGCTGATCTCCGCAAGGGCTTATGCAAATGACTAATTGAGAAGTGAATTTTGGCAGCAATTTGAAGAGCTGGAAAGGGCAGCGGCATGACACCTACGAAAAGCATTACCGAATGTGATGGATACAGAAGCTTAAGGGCATCCGTAGACCACGACCTAGATCGCAACTTCCGCTCCCATAATTACGAAGGAAAGTTCCAATGGGTGATTGATCGGGCTAAGCATTATGCCGATGCGCTCGACATGGAGCCAGCCGACATCCTAGATGCTTGGGAGACTTCGCGCGATTATTGGTACATGAACTATTACCAAGAGTGTAACCAGCCGAAAATTGAAGCAGATAGTGTGCGGGTTTTTGAGACTATTGAAGAGCTTAAAGCTTCCATTGGCCCCCCTCGCTTCCGATGTCCTTCCTGTGAGGGTGTATCAAGCAGCGCATATACTTGTGATAGCGGGATCAAACGTGACGGCAAGCCTTGCAACTGGAAGGTTTACGGCCTGTTCGGAGCACTTGGGAAAGGTACCTTTGTCTATGTCAAAGAAAAGTTATCAGGACAAACCATATTCATGCCAGTAGCGTGGGAGTCTACCTCCGCTGAGCAATCAACAACACCCCAAGCAGCCTAACCACCCCTGCCCGTCTAACAGCGGGCACCCTCTCCAAGCACTCTCTGAGTGTTTTGAAAGGGAATAGGACTAGAGGAGATGGGAATGGAAGAAGTTGTGATCCGCTGTGAGATAGACGATACAGAGCTTGTATCCTGCTTGGAAGAGATTGAGCAAATTACCTCTAGTAAAAGCAATTTCTCGGATAGGCAAAAGGCAGAGATACTTTCTTTAGATAACCCTGACCTATTCAATTCTTTCTGTGATATTACCGACACTCCATCGCACATTGCTGAAAACGAACAGCATGTATTGTATAACTTCCGCCCCTCACAGCGCCTCCTAAACCTTCTCGCAGATTTAAAAGAGGCCGCATGATGGGATGGAGAAAAGCAGAGCGGCTAAATCTTGATTTTGATGGGCTTTGTAACCTTTTTCATCAACTTGTCGAGTTGAGCACTACTTGCATGTCCCTGAGGGATTTCTGCTTTCACTTCAAAGATATTATTGCAAGAGGTGCAAGCTACAGAAGCTCCAGTCTCCGCTACTGCAAAGCTAATTTTGTTCTCATACCCACACTTGGGGCACTTTGGATATACCGACATTCTCTTGGAAATAGACATTCATCTCTCCTTCTTTGGAGAGGAGTTCAAACCGAGTCTGCTGGAAGTGTCCAGCTCAAGAACTAGCAGTACTTTAAACCGGAGGATAGTGAAATGCTCTACCCTTTCAACGCAACTATACCCGTTCATACTGCGTCATGGGACACTCTGCCTGTATGTGACCTGAATGTACTTGCAGCAGTCAGGCCCTATCTGGACAAGGATAACACCGCCTACATCGAAGGCCATGAGACTGAGTTTTATATCCCTTTCTCAAGTGGTCCAAGCATAAGCCCGCGCTTTATCGTTGAGCATGGCGGCAAACAGTACGCCAGAGTTGACAGCTCACAGCAAGAAAATCATTGGCTCACAAATAAGCTGACCACAGCACTAGAAGACCATGAAGACAATATCTCTGACATGGCAATCCAATCAGGCGAGGCCCTTGTCTGGTCTGATGAACATGACCACTACATCCCATTTTCACAACTCACCGTAGAGCAGAAGGACGCCGCATGATGGCTAAGTATACCGATGAACAAATCCAAGAGCTTTTCACCGAAGCAGCCAAAGCAGAGTGTGCACTGCTCGGTTACTGCGAAGAAAATGAAATCACTACAGATGTGATTGGCAGCTCTATGGGAAGAAGCCTGTTCTGTTCTGCCTTCACCAGCTCAAAGCAGTGTGAAGAATACATGCGCCTCCAAGGCCAAATGCGCACAGCTCAGGAAGCTTATTACCAAGCGCTAGCTGTCAATCGGAAAGCCAAGCTTAGAGCTGAAACGGAGGCACTTAAAAAGGCAGCATAAGGCGCTCCCTCCCAAGCGCCAAGGTCAGCTGGTCCCCCTCCCTCGTCTCCCAAGACCAGCTGACCACCTTTCCAAGCCCTGTGCGCAGGGTTTCGATGGGTATAGCGGGAAACCTTCGACCGGAGCCGAACAAAGCCGAAGGGAAACAAAGGAGGCAGTTATACGAACTAAGGGCAACCCATACCAGCCGAAGATAAAGGCTGGTGCCCCTCCAAGCGCTTTACGAAGCGTTTCGATGGGTAGCAAGGAAAGGAAGCCGCATGACAGAACCAGGTGGAGTCGCAGCCGATCAACTCAAGTCTTTCATAGAGCGAGTGGAAAGATTGGAAGAAGAGAGGCAAGTCCTCTCTGACGATATCAAGGACGTTTACGCAGAAGCCAAGGGAACAGGCTTTGACGTGAAAGTCCTTCGTAAAATCGTAGCCCTTCGCAAACGCAAGCCTCATGAGCGTGAAGAGGAAGAGGCAGTCATGGATTTGTATCTCCACGCTTTGGGCATGGCCGGACCAGTGGAGGCTTAGGGCGATGGGAGTATCAAGCATCGCCGACAACGAACTGCTGAGACGAGCCGTAGGGAATGCAAGGCGCAAACAGGGCCGCAGCAGACATCCTCGATGGGTTGCTGTGATGGATGTATTTGGTCTTGGCTCTACCTACGCATGCGAGCTTTGTCGCCGCTTCGACTTAGACCCTGACGAACAAGTCAAATAACCCACCTCACAGGAGCAAGGCATGCGGGAACACTATACCAAACTAGCTCATAACCACCTTGCTCTTGCAAAGAACTGGGAGCGGGCAGCAAAGCGCACAGGGCAGTATTTCAAGCAGATCAATTACCACAGACGGGCAGCGAAACAGTACACGGCTAAAGCGGGGGTAGCAGTATGACTTTCCCAACCCTTCGCCCAGCGCGCGCAGTTTCAGAAATTGATTTTCATATAGCGGAGGTAATTAGATAAATGGCTTTCCAATTTCGCCGTCCCGCCAGTGCATTTAGTCTGGATCCGTCAGGTAAAAAGCAAAAGCGCTTGGAAGACCCTAAGCACTTAGCCTTTATCCGCACCCTGCCTTGTCTAATTACGGGCAAGTATGGAGTTGACGCCTGTCACATCAGATATGCGGACCCTCTCTACCGTAAAGCTGGAACTCCCAAAGCTAGAAAGCCAGACGATGCCTGGACTGTTCCAATGGTGCGTGAAAAGCACGATGAACAGCACAGCATGGAAGAGCGCCTCTTCTGGAGAAAATACAACATGAACCCGCTAGAGATTGCTTATGCGCTTCATGAGGTCAGTGGCGATCCGTCCGCCGCGAAAAAGATCATAGAAATAGCTCGAAAACAAAGCGCCCAGCGTCGGGGTATTTGAATTTCAGAAGAGGAAGGGAAAAACGGCATGACCGCCCCACACACTTTACCCCGCGCCAAGATCACGACTTTCCATGACAAAGGCACCCTATTTCACCGCATCCACTGGTGGGGTGTGAATGGATATTCATCAGAGGCTTACAAGTCCATAGCAGAGGCAGAGGCCAAGCTTAAGAGCGTTCGTAGGGCTGCAACTCAGTTAGCGGGCAGGAGGTGAATATGTCCAAATGTGCTTTTGACATTGCATGGATTGGAAAGTGCGGGAAAGAGGATTGCAAAGAGCATGGCAATCTTAAATGCGTTTCCTGCGGCGCAAAAGCTACCCGAGAGTGTGACGCAACAATGGGCTTGGTTTGCGGTGCCCTTCTTTGCGGCGATTGTGAGCATGAGCTTGACGAAAAAGGTACAACTGGTTGGGGCACCGGTCACGTTCCAAAGGCGGAGCAAAAATATAAGCCTTGGGATGCCCGCTCTCAGCAGGCAGGAGGTGAGGAATGAGTAAATCAGCATTTCAGATTGCAGAGGAACTTACCGCAGGTGCGGAGCGGGCAAGAGTTGCTGGAGATGCCGTCGCCAGCATCGCATTGGCAGTAAAAGCAGCCGAGTATCTACAGTTGGCAAAACTGCTTGGTGACAGCATTGCCACCACTGAGAAACAACAATCCAACGAGGCCCGCAATGCCAATCACACATAGCGACCCCATAGGCCGCTTTGCCGATTATCTAAACAGTAAAGCGGCTTTGCTAAAGAGGATGCAGAGAGAGGGAGGGAAGGATGGAAAGGAAGGATAGAATCCCCTTGGTATCCCCAAGAGGCTTAGGGAGGGCAGATGCAGCATCCTACATCGGTGTTAGCGTAACCACCTTCAATATGCTGCTAGATAAAAAGATGATGCCAGCTGCAAAGCTCATCGCCACCAAAAGAGTCTGGGATATTGTGGAGCTGGATAAGGCATTCTCTGATCTGCCATCGGAAGGCGGCGACGCTTATCCAGACGAAGGCCCTAACTGCGACTTTATTTAGTGAATTATCATGACACGTAAAACAAAGCCCAAAGAAAAGTACCTCTATTACGATATAGACCGCCACGGCAATCAGCGCTGGTACTATTGCCGGAAAGGTGCTCCTAAAATCCGCATTAGAGCTGAGTACGGAACAGAAGAATTTGAACTGGAGCTGACCAAGGCCAAACTTGGGATCATAGAAAAGAAGCCGGTCTCATATAAAAAACTGCCCGCAGAGGGGAGTTTTAAGTGGCTGGTCGATCAGTACATGACAAGGGCGCTAAAGTCCCATGCCCCTGCCACACGCGCTCAGAAAAGGCGGGTATTACATCATATCTGCGAGGAGACTTGCCTCAGTAAGTCCGGTCAAAAATTGGGAGATATGAACTTCAAAGGGCTTCAAAAGAAGCACATCACGATTCTGAGAGATCAAAAAGGAGATAAGCCAGAAGCGGCGAACCATAGAAAGCGGGCATTATCGACCCTGTTCAATTGGGCGATTGATGTAGGATTAGCTGAAACCAACCCAGCAGAGCACGTTAAAAAGGTCGCCAATAATTCAGGTGGGCACCACACAGTTACAGAGGCTGAAATTGAGCAGTATCTGGACCGTCACCATGTCGGCACCAAGGCTCACTTAGCCATGCAAATTCTCAGATACACAGGGCTTAGAATTTCTGATGTTGCGCGGCTTGGAAGGAAAAACCTGTACACTATAGCCACGCCGGACGGCCCGCAGCTGATGTTTAAAATCACGCCGAAGAAGTCCAGCAAGCTCCAGAAAACCCCTGTAACTATTGATCTTCCTGTATTGCCGCCCTTGGCAGAGGCGCTATCAAGGGTAGAGCATGGGCACAATATATTCTTGGTTACAAGAACAGGCGAGCCTTACACTGTGAAGGGCTTTGGCAATCGTATGCGGAGCTGGTTCGATATGGCCGGATTGCCCCACTGCTCTGCGCATGGCATCAGAAAAGCGGGGGCTGTTATAGCGGCTGAGAGCGGGGCTACAGCCAGTCAACTTCTGTCCATGTTTGGCTGGACAAAGCTGGAACAGGCTGAGCTATATACGCGCATGGCACAGAGGAAAATTCTAGGGAAAGAAGGGGCTCGGCACCTGCTAAAATCAGCCCAAAAAAGTGAGTGACTTTATTTCCAAAAACCCTTATTTTTCAATGGGGTAATTTTTACTCACTTTATGGTTAATGCGTTGTTTTAACTATATGTTAGCAGTCCGGTCGACGCCTCCAACCTCCCCCAATATTAAGAGTATACAAGCCCAGAGGCAATTCCTTTTATCTCGGGCGATCTCCGTACACAGCAAGACTCTGCTGGTTTTTACTATTTGTGAGCGGACTGAATCCGTATAATCTATGGGAACACTGGGGGGGTTGTCGCAGTGCCCCTTTCAAGCCATGCATCATCATAGGTTTGGGGTTATGAACGAAATCCTTCTGATTGTTGATTTACAGCCTAATTTTTCTCCGCCGGAGTGGGTAATCACTCGGGTTCAGCGCTTGGCGGGTCTTATGCCGTCCGTGGCAACGGTAATCCGTCACAATGAAGCAATTGTACCATTTGACAGGCAATTAAACTGGGTTCCCAACGAAGATGATGAGAGCATTGTTAAAGCTGATCGAGTATTCATAAAATATGGATACCTTCCTCCAAGCGAACTGATGGACTATCTTGCCACCTGCAAGCCAGAACGTGTTCTGGTTTGCGGCATTCAGGCTGAAACCTGTGTTCTTGCAGCTGGTTTCGCTCTTTTTGATGCAGGCCTCAACCCCACCTTAATAGGAGATGCAGTGATCGGCTCTTCACTCGATAAGTCCGGACGAAAGGGCATTGAGCTCTGGGAGCATCATTTTGGCCAAATTATCCATGATCACCAGACAATTTTGGACCAATACTCATCATCAAACCAGGCAGATACATTTTGATCGGCATTAGCTGCACTCCAACGCCTACAATCTTCCATTAGCGCTTTACAGTTAACCAAATCGCCTAAAGAAAATAAGGGACCGCTCCCCTATTAGGCAAACCGAAATAGAGCTGAAATAGTATCTTGCACACAGACCTAGCAGGCGTAGGCTAAGGGTCATTCAAGGAGCTTGTTATGGTAGACATTGAGTGCCTTTGGGAATGCGATGACGGTTTGGGCGAAGCTCCCCTTTGGGTTGCGGAGGAAACATCTGTGTACTGGTCCGATCACGTTGGTCCGGCCCCCGATCCAAACAGCTCAAAGCGCCCCTCAATTCGACGATTGAACATTGTCAGCGGGGAGCGCAGATCTTGGGAACTACCGGAACAGGTGGGGAGCTTTGGGCTCAGAACCGGCGGCGGCCTCATCTGCGGAACCAATTCCGGTTTCTGTACTTTTGACCTTGAAACTGGAGTTTTTGAGAAGATTATTGATCCGGAACCAGAGCATCCGCAAAACCGGCTTAACGATGGGAAAATTGACCGTCGTGGGCGCTTCTGGTGCGGCAGCATGGACACACGCTTGAGCGATAAGTCCGCTCACATCTATTGTCTGGAACCGGATTTAACCTGCCGTAAAGTTGCTCAAGACTTCTCTTTCATATGCAGCAACGGGATTGCCTTCGACCCTAAGGATGCACGCATGTACTTCGGTGATACCAAGGGAGGCATAATCTATGTTTTTGATCTTGATATTGACACTGGGCATATCCACAACCGCAGACCTTTCTTCTCCGTGGAAGAACGCTCCCCGGCAATTGTAGACGGCGCTACGGTCGACGCAGAAGGCTACTATTGGTTCGCCTTGAATCTGGGCGGTAAGATTTTGCGTATTGATCCCTCCGGTCGGCTTGATCGGGAGATTGATATGCCGGTTCGCGGCACCACTTGTGTTACATTTGGCGGCGATAATTATGAAACACTCTTCGTCACTTCACAGCAGTCATTTTTAACCGGTGAAGAGCTTAGTCGGCACCCAAAACCAGGCAGCATATTTGCCGTGCACGGTCTGGGCACACAGGGCCTGCCGGAGCCAAAGTTTGGCGCCACCAAAGAGTGACGCAAATAATCGCATCTAAACTGGCAAGCTGTATATTTGGAAGAAAACTGCTCCATTGCAGCACATAACTTTATCTGAAAACCTATGCCAACTACGTTGAGGAGCACTATCGTTTTTGAAAACCCAAGCCAAACTGCTTGAGAATATGAGGACCCAATAACTTCACCTCAACCACCAACACTCTAATGGAGAAATAGAAATAACCACCTACATAGAAAATAGCTTACCTAGGAGCAATAAATCTTATTAACATCAAGATTCCGTTACAGTATACATAACACTTCCTCATCGATTTATACTTAATAAATACTATTTCAGATATTTAATAATTAAATAATACGAGGTAAACGGGCTGCCGCATTGTCCTACTCCAATACGACAAGATAACCAAATGGCGTAATCAAATTAAAGTACATCTACGCCGATCTGTGAAGTGAGGACGACTACTTCCAGATAGATCTCACAGACAACTCCAGCTACCATAATGAAATCGATCTCTATGTATATGGTGGCACTGGAAGCGACATCACCGACGTGGCTGACATCACTGATGAAGGTGATAAACTCCGAAATTATTCTAACAGGTGGTGAAGGCGACGACTTAGGGTCCAGACTCATAACCAGTAACAGATAGCCGCATCCGGCTTTAGCGCTGACGACTTCGTATTTTCATAGTACGCTTACTGCCATCGCCCAACTCAAGTTGGAGCCGCTTAAAAGCCCCGGACCCTTCTCGGTCTGGGGCTTACACATATTGCTGGTGAGAAAGTCTGAACTCTTCCACAAAAAGTGAGCGCCAACATTCCTCCCAGCTTTCTTTCAACTTTCCCGCGCAATAGCACCGAACAGGCTTTTTTCGATCAACGTTGAGGCCTTTGTCAGATCATTTGCGACTTCAACAAGCTCCGCATCTTCCACCTGCCCAGCGATTGAAATGGCACTAAGGCCCAGCTTGGGCTGCCCTTCCTGATCACAAACTACAGCGGCAGCAACATCAATTCCCTTGAACAGGTTTCCACGGTCAAAGGCATAGCCGGTTGCCCGCGCGGCCTCTACATCCTGCCAGTAGGCATCAAAGCCGGGGGAGTTTTGCCAGCGGAATGTCTCGAATGCTTCTTTTGCATCCTCTTTGGACAAGGGCAAGCGCGCCGCGATACAGCGGCCCACGGCACCAATCAAAGATGGCAGTCTTGCACCAATTTCCATATCAGCGCGCACAATATTGGACGGAGCAACTCGCTCACTCAAGATAATTCTGTCTCCCGCTGTCACAGTCCACAAAGTGATCATGATCTGGTGCTCTTGAGCAAGTTGCACCAGAATTGGGTAAATAAGCTTGCTCTGGCTCTTGCCCAGCAAAGGAATAGAGAACTCCAGCACCCCCATCCCTATTGCATAGGTCTTGCGGGAGGCATCGAAAGAGACAAGATCTTCTTTTGCCAGTGTTTTTAAGATGTTGAATGTGGTTGAGACATTTAAATCTGTCTCACGGCCGATAGAGGCAACACCATCGGGCCGCCCAGCGCGCACCAGATAGCGCATCACTTTCACAGCCCCTTCAACGGCACCCACGTATTTTATATTATCCTTAGCCATAGTGCCGAACCTCTTAGCAGGCCAGAAGATTTAATAGAAAGTCTTTTTTGCGTCACTCCACATTCTCCGGCACTTTGCATCACCATTTCCACACACACACCAGCTCTTTAGGGCCCAATAGTTCGCCATTGGTAATAGAAAAACCTTTTCCTGTTACACCAGTCTTGCGGACATTCAATTATTCACATATTAGAAAGCTATTCTCTATAGTGAATTTAATGTTCTTTTGCCAGAGGGAGGCGCTGGCTGAAGACTCAGGTCACAAATAAGGACCTGAACGCAGCCCAGAGAACTTCGTGCTCGACATAAAAAGCACGTCAATGCGGTTACACAATTGAAAAGTGGAGGTTTAACTATGCCCAAGCGTAAAGACGAGATTACTTCGCGAATCGGATGGAGCACTGCGGACAAGATTAATGTTCATGGCCTTGATCTACCCAACGAAATCCTCGGTCACATGAACTTGGGCGATCTGGCCTTCCTTCTCTTAAAGTACCGCGCACCAACACCGGAAGAATCGCGCGTGTTCAACGCCATCGTGTTGACATTGGTCGAACATGGCATCACTCCTTCTGCTCTAGCCGCACGGATTACCTATATGGGTGCCCCTGAATCCCTTCAGGCAGCCGTTGCTGCGGGCCTTTGTGGCCTCGGCACTGTTTTCGTGGGGTCCATGGAAGGGGCTGCCAAAATGCTCAGTGCAGCCCTGCCCCCTGAAAAATTGGGTACTGGCGTCGACCTTAAAGCCCTTGCAAAGGACATTGTTGCCGACTTCAGAAGCCGCAAGGCTATTGTGCCAGGCCTTGGTCATCCGGTTCACAAACCCATTGATCCGCGTACCCCGCGCCTTTTCGAAATTGCAGCTGAAAACGGTATGGCCGGTGAATATGTAGAACTGATCCAGCTGGTGCAAAAAGAAGCCGAACAAGCTTCCGGCAAAGTTCTGCCAATCAATGCAACAGGTGCAATTGGTGCCATCTGCTGTGAATTCCAGTTCCCTTGGAACATTGTCCGCGGCATCGGGGTTATGGCCCGTTCCATTGGTCTTGTCGGGCATATTCTGGAAGAACAGAACAACCCCATGGCCTTTGAACTGTGGCAGCGTACAGAGGAAGAGATTTTGAAAACCAGTGGTGTCGAAAAGTAAATCTCTCTTGCCTGTGTGCCCGTAAGTGCTCAAGGAAGTTGCTGGCCGCCGCTTCCTTGAGCACCTTACAAACAGATTTACCTCTCCAGCTTTCAACACCCAACCACTGAATAGGTTTGCAACTGGGTGTATCCCGCGATAAGCAGCTCTATCTATTGTTTAGGGCTGCGGAAGAAAAATGAAACACGGTGGAGATTTATCAAAGGCCATTTGCCAGTATGGCGGCACGCGCGATGAGTGGCTGGACCTTTCAACCGGCATTAATCCGCAGGCCTATCCGCTAGACCTTTCGTTAGTCTCCCCATCTTTAGAGCCGCTCCCGGAAGACGGCGCGCACGATGCTTTGATAACTGCAGCGCGCTCCTATTACCGTGTTCCGTCTCATCTTCACATAACAGCGGCGCCGGGTACACAAAGCCTGCTGCACCGGTTGCCAAGCTATTTTGAGCCTCAGCCTGTTGCAATCTTCAAGCCCACCTATACCAGCCATGCTGAAAGCTGGGAGAATGCTGGTTTTACGGTTTGTGAAGTCACGCACATTTCGCAGGTTCCACAAGGCTGTAAACTGGTCGTGCTGGTAAACCCCAACAACCCCGATGGCCGCAGTTATAGCCATGAAGAAATACTGGAGCTTTCTAAGACGCTCAAACAGCAAAAAGGTCTGCTAATTGTTGATGAAGCTTTTGCGGAGATAACACCCAATAGGAGCATCCTGCCACATGTGAAGGAGGAACCTGTTTTGGTGCTTCGCTCATTTGGCAAGTTCTTCGGCCTTGCGGGGCTACGTCTTGGCTTTGCAATCGGGCACAAGGCGATCACTGACTATCTGGAGCACGAGCTTGGAAGCTGGGCGGTGTCCGGCCCAGCTTTAAGCATTGGCGCAACAGCCCTTGCAGACACCAAGTGGCAAGAGGACATGCTCCAAAAACTGGAAATTGAGACCAGCGCTTTCCATGAGCTTCTTAAAACCCACGGGCTTGCCATCAAAGGCAGTACCAGCCTTTACACGCTGGTAGAAGCTGAAGATGCGTTGGCACTCCATCAGAGTTTGGCAAAGCATCACATCTGGACACGTGTCTTCGATTATAACTCCAAGTGGATCCGCTTTGGACTGCCAAAAAACGAACATGAGCGCGCAAGAGTTCAGCAAGCCTTGTTAGCCCATAAAGAGCAGGTGTAATTCTGTGCTTGCTTTTGAATACACCCCCCTCATCGTTTTAGCCGCAATTATTCTGGATGCACTTTTTGGGGAGCCCGAGTGGCTCTGGAGGCGCTTGCCGCACCCTATTGTCCTTATCGGCAATTTGATCGGCACTGCGGACCTCAGGCTCAATAAAGACGGCCTCTCTCCCGCCTGTAAGAAACTCACTGGCCTTTGTTTCATCATCTCCTTAACCGCCGCAGCATTAGTTCTCGGGATTTTTCTGGAAACGCTTTTGCGCCTGCTGCCTTTTGGTGAGGCAGGTATTGCAGTAATCGGCGCTGTGTTTCTGGCGCAAAAGAGCCTTTACCAGCATGTAAAGGCAGTGGAGACCGGATTGCGCCGCGGGCTGGAGCAAGGGCGTTATGCGGTTTCTATGATTGTAGGCCGAGATCCCAAAACTCTGGACCAAGCGGGCGTTTCCCGCGCCGCTATTGAATCATGTTCAGAAAATTTCTCGGACGGCATCACAGCTCCCCTTTTCTGGTTCCTGCTCTTGGGGTTGCCGGGGCTACTTGCCTACAAGGCGATTAATACCGCAGACAGTATGATTGGCCACAAAACGGAGCGACACACGGATTTTGGTTGGGCCGCAGCTCGCCTTGATGATCTGGTCAATCTGCCTGCGTCCCGTCTTTCCGGTGTATTCATTTCTCTCTCAGCGCCCATTGTGGGCGGCTCTGTCTCCCGCGCATTTCGCACAATTTTCAAATACGCCCGCCAACATCGCTCCCCCAATGCGGGCTGGCCGGAAGCTGCTATGGCGGGCGCTCTTAATGTAGCCCTTGCCGGTCCGCGTGTTTACACCGGCTATAAGGTTGATGACCCTTATATGAACCCTGAGGGGCGCATCCAGCTGGACACCTGTGATATCAGCAGGGCACTTCAGGTGATGGTGAGCGCATGTAGTTTGCAAGCTCTAGCAGTTGCAGTGGTTGCCTTTGCCGCTTGATGGTTAGCGCTGGCGAGCAATCTCCAGCAGCTGATCCAGATCCATATGCGTTTCCACATGGTCACTAAGGGCATCCAGCCCTTCTTCCACCTGCGCTGCATACCCAAGAGAGCTATGGCTCCCCAAATCCTTCAAAAAACTCTGCCTAAACTCATCGGATGTGAAAACACCATGAAGATAGGTTCCAAATACCCGGTGATCTTTGGAGCATGCCCCCTCCTCGCCCTGCGAAAGGTTCAGGTAGGGACGTTGGCAATCTGGGCCGGATGTTTGGCCCGCGTGAATTTCATAGCCGCTTACACGGGCACCGGATGCCTTGTGAGTTCCCTCATTCTGCACAACGGATTTCTTCGGTGACAGAACCGTGTGGACATCAAGTAGTCCCAGTCCTTCCACATGCCCGCCTCCTTCAACACCTTCAGGATCGGCAATCGTCTTACCCAGCATCTGGTAGCCGCCACACAGGCCCAGAACCACGCCGCCGCGCCGTACATGGGCTTTAAGGTCAATATCCCATCCTTGGGCACGTAAAAAACTCAAATCCCCTATGGTGGACTTGCTGCCCGCAAGAAGAACCACTTGCGCATCCGCAGGCAAGGGTCTGCCTGCCTCCACCAGTTCAAGAGTAACATTCGGTTCTAGGCGCAAGGGGTCAAGGTCATCGAAATTGGCGATACGGCTTGTCACCGGCACGATGATTTTAAGCGGACCCTCGCCCATACCATCTTCAAGCCCTAGCGCATCTTCCGCCGGAAGCTTGGCGGCATCAGCAAACCACGGTACTACGCCTGCATTGGTCCAGCCGGTACGCCCCACAATTTCCTGCAGACCGCTATCAAACAGGCTCGGGTCGCCGCGAAACTTATTAATAAAAAACGCCTTGATACGGGCCCGCTCGGCTTCTTCAAGTACGCACCAAGTGCCCACAAGGGAGGCAATTACCCCGCCCCTGTCAATGTCACCCGCCAGCAGCACAGGAAGGTCAGCCGCCTCGGCAAAACCCATATTGGCAATATCACCAGCGCGCAGGTTCACCTCCGCCGGAGAGCCAGCCCCTTCTACAAGGACAAGATCCGCTTGCTTTTCCAGCTTTGAAAAACTCTCCAGTACGAAGGGAAGCAGCTCACTTTTTCGGCTGCCATACTCACGCGCCTTCATGGTGCCAAAGCGTTTTCCCTGTACAATAACCTGCGCGCCCGTTTCTGTTTCGGGCTTCAGCAAAACCGGGTTCATATGCACGCTTGAAGGAACGCCCGCAGCAAGGGCCTGCAACGCCTGCGCCCTGCCGATTTCGCCGCCGTCATCTGTGACGGCGGCATTGTTGGACATGTTTTGCGGTTTAAACGGCAGCACCTTCAAGCCCCGCCGGTTAAACGCGCGGGCTAGGCCCGCAACGATAAGGCTTTTGCCCACGTTGGAGCCGGTGCCCTGAACCATGAGCGCTGGGACTGCCATTTTATTTTCCTAGTAAACGTTAAGCGATTAAAACTCGATGCCTTCCTGCGGCTTTACGCCGGAGCGGAACGGGTGCTTGATCTGGCCCATTTCGGTTACAAGATCAGCCACCTCAATCAGCTCGTCCTTGGCATTACGGCCCGTGACAACCACATGCACATCGTTTGGCTTTTCGTTTTTGAAGAATTCCACCACCTCTTCAATAGGCAGGTAGTCATAGCGCAGAACGATATTCAGCTCATCCAAAAGCACCAAACGATGCTCGCCGCCGGTAATCAGCTCTTTAGCGGAATCCCATGCGGCGCGCGCCGCTGCAATATCGCGCTGGCGATCCTGCGTTTCCCACGTAAAGCCCTCGCCCATGCGCTTGATGGTGACCTGATCCTCAAACTTCTCCAGCGCCATGCGTTCGCCGGTTTCAATGCGCCCTTTAACAAACTGGACCACAGCCACCTTGTGCCCATGGCCAAGACTGCGGAAAATCATTCCAAACCCGGCGGTAGATTTGCCCTTGCCCTTGCCGGTATGGACAATCAACAGGCCTTTTTCGATGGTCTTGGTTGCCATGATCTTGTCACGGGCAGCCTTTTTTTTGCGCATTTTTTCAGCATGGCGAGCATCCAGTTCTTCCTGTGTCATCTCGGATTTTTTAACTGTCATAATTTGCCCCTTTTAATTCAGTTTGTAACGCCAATAGATCATAATGCGCACTGTTGCGTCGTGGGTTCCACAGGCCCCGTTCGATTGCCTCCAAAAAGCGATCAGTCATTTCCAGAAGCGCCGGTGTATTGTTCTCCCTCAAGAACGCCTGCACTTCTTCATTCACCAGATACGCCTCGTGGAGCTGGTCAAAGTGGTGGTTCTCAACCGCGTTGGTGGTTGCCCCGAATGCAAAAAGATAATCGAGAGTTGCGGACATTTCAAATGCCCCCTTGTATCCGTGGCGCATCACACCGGCGATCCACTTGGGATTTGCTGCACGTCCTCGAACCACTCTGCCAATTTCCTCGCTCAAACTGCGGATCACAGGGCGCTCGGGACGCGAATGGTCATTGTGGTAAACCTTGGGGGCTTCCCCCTTTAGAGTTTCCACGGTCGCCGCAAGTCCACCCTCAAACTGATAGTAGTCATCGGAATCCAGCAGGTCATGCTCGCGGTTGTCCTGATTGTGCGCCACCACATCAACGGTTTTCAAGCGCTCAGACAAGCCGTCCTTATCACGAACTCCCTGCACTCCAGCGCCATAACCATAACCGCCCCATTCAAGGAAGGCCTCGGCAAAATCGCTCCGCTCAGTCCAGATCCGCTCATCAATAAGTGCCTGCAGCCCAGCGCCATAAGCACCGGGTTTTGAACCATAGACCCTAAGGGATGCTCTTCGCTGCGCTTCTTTTGGCTCCACCCCCTTAGCTTGTAGCTGTGCTGCCTCGTTTTGAACACGTGCTGCGATGGGGTTGGCCTCTGCTGGCTCGTCCAGCTCGCTCACTGCCCGCACAGCACTGTCAAACAGGCTCACAAGCTGGGGGAAAGCATCGCGGAAAAAGCCTGAAATGCGCAGGGTCACATCCACACGCGGGCGCTCGAGCTTTGAAAGTGGGATAACGTCAAAACCGGTGACACGGCCAGAACCGGCTTCCCAAACGGGCGCCGCGCCAATCAAGGCAAGGGCTTGGGCAATATCATCGCCGCCCGTGCGCATATTAGCGGTTCCCCAGCAGCTCAGCACCAGCGAGGTGGGCCACTCGCCCTCTTCTTGAAAATGACGCAGTACCAGAGCCGCCGCACTGCGTGAGCCAATATCCCACGCCGTCGGCGTTGGCACTGAACGCACATCGACGGAATAAAAATTGCGCCCCGTTGGCAACACATCCGGCCTGCCACGCGTTGGCGCGCCTGAAGGTCCGGGAGGAACAAATCCTCCCGCAAGCGCTGTCAGGGCAGCAGAAATCTCCGCCTCTCCCGAAGCTTCAACCGCAGGCCCAATTTTGCTCTCCAGCTCTTCCAAAACGGCAGCGGTTGCAGTGAACCCGTGCGGCAGTGAAATGGACCCATTGATACAGCCCGCAGCCAACAGCTCAAGCCGTTCAACCGTATCTCCGTTTGAGCGCCAAGGGTCGGAGAGAACACCGGCCAAAATCTCCGGCTTACTCCCTGTCCAGTCCAGCTCGAACGGACAGTCCAGAGGGTCAAACCCTTTTAAATCCAAATCCTCAACAAGCGCCCGTAGTATACTGTTATCATTTGCATTTTTACCTCTTGAAATTCGAACTAGAGCCTGCTTCAAGTCATCAAGAAGTGCCCCGCGCGGGCTTTCACCTAAAATGTGAAGACCATCGCGGATTTGCATTTCCTTAAGGTCACATAAATGAGCATCCAGACGGGCGAGCTGGGTTTCCTCATCCATATCAACGGTAATGCCGATATCTTTATCAAGGCCGTGGCGGGCCGCGCTATTCAAGATCTCTTTAATAAGAACTTTCATGCGCCGCGGGTCTACGCCGCTGGCCAAATAAAACTCGTCCAGCAAGTTTTCCAGCTCCAGCGCCGCACCATGGCTTTCGGCACGTGAGAGCGGCGGTGTCAGGTGATCCACGATCACCGCCGAATTACGCCGCTTGGCCTGTGCCCCTTCACCGGGGTCATTCACAATAAACGGATAGATGTTGGGCATTGGCCCCAGTGCCGCTTCGGGAAAACACTCCTCACTCAAAGCCAGCGCCTTACCGGGTAGCCACTCCAGATTACCGTGTTTGCCAAGATGAATAACCGCATGCGCCTTCATCACATGGCGCACCCAGAAATACCACGCAAAATAGTGGTGTGGTGGCACCAGATCAGGGTCGTGATAGGTTTCTTTGGGGTCGATGTTATAGCCACGGGCAGGCTGAATACCAACGCTTACATTGCCAAAACCATGTATGGCAAGCTGGAAGCCTGCATCTTTTACATGAGGATCATTTTCCGGCGCTCCCCAGCGTTCACAAATTTTCTGCTTAACTGCTTCGGGAAGCTCTTCGAAGAATGTATTGTAGTGCGAAAGAGAAAGGATCTCCCCGTCCTTACGCTCACCCAAGGCATTGGTGGGACCCGCCAACAGGTGATCCATAAGATCGCCGGAGGTCTTAGGTGCGCCCTCAACATGATAGCCTTCTTTATCCAGCGCCCTAAGTACATTGATGCAAGAGGCTGGTGTGTCCAGCCCCACACCATTGCCAAGGCGACCATCTTTGTTGGGGTAGTTGGCAAGCACGATGACAACTTTTTTGTCCACCACTGCATTTGCCCCAAGCGCCGCCCAATTAGCGGTCAGCTGCGCCACAAATTCCATACGGTCAGCTTTTGGAACAAACCGTACAGGCGTGGACTGGGTGGCCTCGTCATAAACGCCTTCTTCCTTGAAAGAGACGGCTCTTGATAACAGGCGCCCGTCCAACTCCGGCAGAACAACATGCATGGCAAGATCTCTGGTGGAAAGCCCTTGATTGCTCTCCGCCCACCCCTCTTGCGAGGCAGAGGAAAAGATCACTTGCAGAACTGGCTTTTGCGGCGCATCCAAAATGGTACCGCTATGCTCCTGCCCAGCCTTCGACAGGGCAAAGGCCGTCGCATTCACCACCACATCCGGATTTGCCTGTTCGAACAAACTCGTGACAACCTGCGCGCACTCTGCATCCTTCAAACTGGAGACATAGATAGGCAGTGCGTTCACGCCCTGTTTGTGCAAGGCATTCACCAAGGCCTCAACAGGGGCCATCGCTCCGCCTTGCAGCAATGCGCGGTAAAAGACGAGAGCGGCAACCGGTTTTTTATCAGTGCCCCAACGGCCCTTGAGGTCGGCAAGGCTCGGCACAGCGTGTCCGGCCAGATACAGACCCGCTTTTGGCAGTGGCCGCGCCTCTTCGGGCTCATCACTTACAAGTTTGAGGCTGTGGGCTGCATAGTGTAAAGCGCCGTGCAGATTGTCCGGTCCACCTTCCACGCAGTATCGCCAGATACGGTGCGCCACATCCAGCGGAACACTGGAGCGCTTGGCAAGTGTTTCATCCCACTTGTCATCTCCGGGAATAAAAACGGTTTGCAGCCCGTAGCCACGGGCCAGCTCCTCAAGGCGCTCTACCCCATAAGTCCAGTAGTCCGCTCCGCCCAATAGGCGGGCAATAACCATTTTGGACTTTAAAAGGGTTTGCTCTGTATAAAGATCTACGGAAAAGGGATGGGACAGCGCCAACAGACTTGCAAGGCGCAGGCTGAATGCATGCCCCCCACGCTGAAAAGCTTGGGCAAATCCTGCAAGTTCCGTATCCGCAGAGGAAAGAACAACAATATCAGCGGGAGACTGTGCCAGATCGACAGCCTCATCCCCTTCATCAATACGTCGGGTTTGCCCCGCCAGAATATGCATTGGTCTTATACAGGCTCACTTGCTTTCAAGGCCGTTTTCACTGCCTCCAGATCAAACTTTGCAAGGCCGATAACCACCAGCTTGTCCTGCATTTCACTTCCCGCAGAGAACCACGCTTCCACACGCGGGCCAACGGCCTGCACCATCACAGGCGCGGGCTTTCCTGCAACGCGCACAACACCCTTGATCCGTAAAACTCCGGAAACCGCCATAGCCTTGGCAACGCTTTCCTCAATGTCTTTCAGGTTTGTGAAACTGCCAGTGGACACAACAGTGCTGTCAAAGTCATCATGGCTATGATCGTGATGATGGTGGTGATCATGATCGTGGTCATCATCATGGTGGTGGTCATGCTCTGCATGGTGGGCTTCATGGTGCGAAAGGCGTGCATGCATATCATCTTCCGCGCCCGCATCGCGGCCCAGCAGAACTTCCAGAGCCAGATCGCCCTGTCGTGCAGGAACAATCTCCACTGCATCGCGCAATCTGGCACCAAGGCTCTTTTTCACTTCTTCAAGCGCTTTATCGGAGACCAAATCAGCTTTGTTCAACACGACAAGATCAGCGCAGGTGAGCTGATCCTCGAACAGCTCTTCAACAGGGCTTTCATGGTCCAGCGCCTCATCAGCTTTTCTTTGTTCGGCAACTGCCTCTTCATCACTGGCCACACGGCCAAGCGCAACAGCAGGTGTATCCACCACTGTCACAACGCTATCCACGCTCACAAGCGGCTTCACTGTAGGCCAGTTGAACGCCCGCACAAGCGGCTGCGGCAGGGCAAGGCCTGAAGTTTCAATGATAATGGCATCAGGGCGCGGGTTACGTGCTAGCAGCATTTCCATTGTGGGCAGGAAATCATCTGCAACCGTACAGCAGATGCAGCCATTGGCCAGCTCTACCACTTCCTCGGCGCTACACTTGGGGTCGGCGCACCCGTTCACCAGAGAGCCATCAAAGCCCATCTCGCCAAACTCGTTCACAATAAGCGCGATCCGCTTGCCTTCAGCTTTTTCCAGAAGGTTGCGCACAAGGGTTGTTTTACCAGCCCCCAAAAATCCGGTCACGATAACAGCCGGGATTTTGGTGGTAGGTGCTGCAGAAAATGAAGGGGTCACAGTCGGATCTCCGGAGAATTATTAGGTTTAAGCTGTAGGGCTTGGCCAGCCGCGACAAACACAACCGTGTCGCAAGCCTCCGCCACTTTTTGATTGAGGCGGCCGGCTTCGTCGCGAAACCGGCGTGCCAGCGCATTTTCTGGGACAATGCTCAGCCCCACCTCATTGGATACAAAGATGAGGGGGCAAGCACTGCTGCTTATGATTTGGATCAGCTTGTCGCTCTCCTCATCAATGTTGCGCTCGCTATGCATAAGGTTGGAAAGCCAAAGGGTCAGGCAGTCCACAAGCAGCACGCGCCCCTCCTTTGCGTTTTTGGCAAGGCATAAGGGCAAGCCCAGCGGCTCTTCAAGGGTCATCCACCCCTGCCCCGCCCGCTGGCTCTTGTGCGCTTCAATTCGAGTACGCATTTCCTCATCAAAGGCTTGGCCGGTTGCCACATAAAACGCAGACAAGCCGCTCGAAAGTACCAGCTGCTCGGCATAACTACTTTTGCCGGAACGGGCGCCGCCTAAAACAAGAACGGATTTTGCTTTGGTCGTTAAGCTCACCCGCGTTTTCCTTGCCCCTGCAAGAAACGCGGGTGCGCTACCTTGGCATGGGAAACGCTGGCAACAGTCAGGACCGGCTTTGGCAGCCCTTCGAAAAATCTCATTTATTCAAACTCCCTGACTGTCCACCCGACAGCAATTGAAGGTTTATCTCTCAGCCGGTCTCCTGGCTCGCGGATTTTAAAAGCAAATCAGCCTTCCCAGCTTCCGATAGACGCCAGTGGCATGGATATGTTTGCTTCACTCCGCTTACAGTTGCGGGGGCAGCTGTGGCTTTACCGGCTTTTATACCGATCACCACATTCCCGTTTCATTTTTGTCCAAGGCGTTCACAAACAACTTGATTTATAAATTGCCCTAGCAAAAAAACTGAAAGAACTTGCTCCATAAAGGGGGGTGAAGGGCCTTTGTGTCAATCATCCCAATGAATAGACATGGGGCACACTGACAAAAAGCTGCGTAAAACCGCTCATTTCAGCCTGAAAATAATCGAAATAATAATTTCACCCACAGCAAATCTGCATTTTCTTTCCACAATCACAAGATTTTATCAAAAACAGGCTTGGCAAACCCCATCGGCTTTTATAAAAGCTGGCTCACACAAACGGCGACGGTTCGTTTCGATAAGAAATGATCCCCGGTAGCTCAGTGGTAGAGCAAGCGACTGTTAATCGCTTGGTCGCTGGTTCGAATCCGGCCCGGGGAGCCATTCTTCGTTTGTGATATAAAGCCTGAAAGTGGCAAGTAGGTTACCTAGTAAATTGCTAGGCAAGCTCGATGATCCCCGGTAGCTCAGTGGTAGAGCAAGCGACTGTTAATCGCTTGGTCGCTGGTTCGAATCCGGCCCGGGGAGCCATTTTCCGATTATAATTCAGATCCCAAAGCTTGGTTTATTTATATAATCGGTTTATAGGGTGTCTGAATAAGGTATTCCCCGGTAGCTCAGTGGTAGAGCAAGCGACTGTTAATCGCTTGGTCGCTGGTTCGAATCCGGCCCGGGGAGCCACGTTTTCAAATCCCCCCCCGTTATATTTTTGCCTTGATCACGGAAAATTTAACACGCCGTCATCCAATGTGCATTCAGCCTAGATTAACTAACAGGAACAAAACTCTACGTATTTTGTTCTGAAATGCTGAACTCTTTCATTTCATCACCCAGCTGAAACGTTTCACCTCTACAATTCCTAGTACATGGAACAGCCCCCCCATTAATTTACCTTAGGGAAATAAGGGGAATTCCAACGCATTGGCTTCGAATTGGGACCATCCACCAAACTTCTTAAATAATAAAGGGTGAGATCGAAATGTTACCGGGCGCAGTAAATCACAGCCAACTTTTTGCGGTTCGCCGCTTAACACGCACGTTCCTAGCCCTCTTTCTATTTCTTGGGCTCGCTGTCATTGCAAGAGCTGGAGATAAAGAAAGCCCTGTAACCAAAAACATCTCCCAGACGGGTATCTCGAAAGACGAGACCACAGAAACGCACGTTTCTGAAAAGGGAACAGTTTCTGCGCAGACATATCATCAAGTTGTTGTCTCACCGCCAAAGTCCAACCCTGACGCCGACCCTTTCGACAGCCCTTTCAACATTTGGCTGGGCGAAGTGACACTCCAAGGACGCACGACACTTTGGGTCGAACTTATTGATGAATATGGCGAAGTTATTTACGATTCAGAAGTCCACCCCAATGAAACGCATATGCTGCCAGATGGGCGGGCCCTTGTTGTCAATGAGTACGCCTCTCCCAACCCATCCGCCACAACACTCGCCAGCACCAAAGACCAGAGCAGAGTAACACCGGACGCCAAAGTATCCGTAAGTGTCCGCAGTGCTTCCAGCACCAGCACTGGCACGCAAGTCCATTTCATAGATGTGAAACAACAACCTGAGGCTGGCAAGGAGTCTTTTCTCCTGAATCTTGGCCGAACGGGTGACGCGCTATGGAACAGGCTTACCTCCTATTTTTAAATTCTTTTAAGGGAAAACCCATTGGGGATTCCCTTCAGTTCCTTTAAAGCTAAAGCTGAAGTTTACGCTAACAATCAACCCTTGGTATATTTTACTAATATTCCCTTGGTATCTGTAATTTTATACTACCACTTTCCTGTCTATGGGAGACTGTCCCTTGAGAGGGCCTGCACCCCGTTATACTTTCCAAGGCCAACATCTAAACCGAACTTGCACAAAGCGCGTTCACTCAATGAAACGCCAACAGTTTGCCACCATTTTACACGAGGTCCCGATGGATATTCGAAATTCCCTAACCGAGACAATCGGCAACACTCCTTTGATCAAGCTGCGCAAGGCCTCAGAGCTAACCGGTTGTGACATCTACGGTAAAGCGGAGTTCATGAACCCCGGGCAATCTGTAAAAGACCGCGCAGCCCTGTTTATCATCGAAGACGCTGTCAAGTCGGGACGCCTTAAACCGGGCGGAGTTATTGTTGAGGGGACCGCTGGTAACACCGGCATCGGCCTAGCCTTGGTTGGAAATTCACTGGGCTTTCGCTCTGTCATTGTTATTCCTGAAACACAAAGTCAGGAGAAGAAAGACATGCTGCGGCTGGCGGGCGCGGAACTGGTTGAGGTTCCTGCCGCTCCCTACAAGAACCCCAACAACTACGTAAAGATTTCTGGCCGGATTGCGCAGCAACTGGCCCAGAGCGAGCCCAATGGCGCTATCTGGGCCAACCAGTTTGACAACACCGCCAACAGAAACGGTCATATTCAAACAACGGCTCCGGAAATCTTTTCCCAAACCGACGGAAAAGTAGATGGGTTCATCTGCGCTGTTGGAACAGGGGGCACCCTTGCAGGAGTTGGCATGGGGCTGAAAGAGAAAAACAGCGATATTAAAATCGGACTGGCTGACCCGTTTGGAGCGGCTCTTTACAATTACTATGTCAACGGTGCCCTAAAGGCAGAAGGCTCCTCCATTACCGAAGGCATCGGCCAAGGCCGCATCACGGAAAACCTGAAGGATGCACCCGTTGACATGCCTTTCCAGATCTCTGACCGTGAAGCCCTTGAAGTTGTCTTTGATCTTTTAGAAAACGAAGGCCTGTGCCTTGGCGGATCTTCAGGCATCAACATAGCCGGAGCCATCCGCATGGCAAAAGAAATGGGACCGGGCAAAACCATTGTCACCGTTCTATGTGATTACGGCACCCGTTATCAGTCAAAGATGTTTAACCCGGACTTCTTGCGCAGCAAGGATCTTCCCGTACCCGCTTGGATGGAAAAGAAACCAACAGTTTCCATACCTTTTGAAAACGTGGATGTGTAAACAGTGGGATTAAGCCCACAGTCTTAAAGGCAAGATACGTGAACTGTGGTATCCATGTAGCTTAGGAGTTGAGCTACATGGATTATTGGTCAGAATTTCTTCCACTTCTTCCCTATATTGCGATTGCCTTCTATACGTTGGCAGCCGTGTGCGCTGCCCGTGAGGTCATGTGGAGCAGAACTTCACAGGGTAGCATTGCATGGCTTATTTCGCTTTTCTTTCTCCCTTTTCCCACGGTTCCTTTGTACTTCGTCTTTGCCTGGAAGCACTTTGGTGGTTACGCAACCATTCAAAGGGAAAGAGGAAATTTTGAAGATGATATTCAAAGCCGCCACGGCGCAATGGTGGACCACGCGGCCAATGAGCAATGGCCTGTTCACACTCGCATTGCCCCTCTTCCTTTTTTAAAAGGTAATAAAAGTCATCTACTTATTGATGGAGAGGCGACGTTTGCCTCCATCCTTGAGGGTATTCGCGGCGCTAAAGATACGATCCTGTTCCAGTTTTTCATTGTCCGTGATGACGCTCTTGGCGAGAAAATTGCCGATGCTCTTATTGAACGTGCACAAGCCAATGTGCAGATCTTTTTCCTTTATGACGATATCGGTTCACGTACCCTTTCCAATGCTTATATCTCCCGATTAAAGAGCGCCGGAATTTTCATCAGCGGCTTTAACAAGCGTCACCGCCTGTTACGTATGCTGGGGCCCATGCGCCTCAACTACCGTAACCACCGCAAAATTGTGGTTATCGACCACGACACTTGCTGGGTTGGCGGGCATAATGTGGGTGTGGAGTACCTTGGACAAGACAAGCATTTTGGCCACTGGCGGGACACGCATGTCAAAGTTACCGGCCCCGCAGCACTTGCCGCCAGCCTGTCCTTTGCCGAAGACTGGCAGTGGGCAACAGGCTACCCATTGGAACTGGACCCGCCCAAAGACATCAATACGCATGAGGGCGAACCCATCCTTGTGATGCCTACCGGCCCGGCTGATCCACTAGAAGATTGTGCGATTGCCTTCGTTGAAACAATTTCCCGTGCCCGTGAACGGCTCTGGATTGTGAGCCCCTACTTCGTACCGGGACGTGAGGTTCTCACCTCCCTTTATGCTGCTGCGCTGCGCGGTGTTGATGTGCGGATTTTGCTGCCGCGCAAAGCCGACCACCGGCTGGTCTGGCTCGCCAGCTATGCCCACGCAGATGATCTGGCAAGCCACGGAATTAAAGTTTACCGCTACCTAGAGGGATTTTTACATCAGAAGGTTGTTCTGGTTGACAATGTACTTGCAAGCATTGGTACAGTTAATTTTGATAATCGTTCGTTCAACATCAACTTTGAAATTACCCTGTGGTTCACGGGAAAAGAAACAATTCAGGAAACGGCATCCATGCTGGAAAGAGATTTCAATGACGCCAGACGGACCGATTCTCTAGAGCTTTATAACCGTCCATATCTCTTTCGCGTTCTGGCTCAAGCAGCAAGGCTCTTCTCACCTGTTCTTTAAACCGTAATATTCTTAGTTTACTGGAGTTTGCATGACCCAAGAAATTTTTCTGGACGAGCCTTACCTGCGCACCTGTGAAGCCACTGTCCTTTCCCTGACAGAAGACGACGGCGTTATTCTTGACCGCACCATTTTTTACGCCACAGGCGGGGGGCAGCCGGGAGATACGGGGGTTATTGAGCGCAGTGACGGGGAACGACTGGAAGTTACAGCCACATCCCGCAGCAAAGACCGTTCCCAGATAGTCCATAGTGTTTCACTGGCCAGCACCCACCTGCAGGCAGGCGACAAAGTGACGCTGCATATCGACTGGGCCAAACGCTATAAGCATATGAGAATCCACAGTGCCTTGCACCTTTTGTCAGTTGCTCTCCCCTATCCCGTAACCGGTGGTCAGATCGGTGAAGGCAAGGGGCGTCTGGACTTCTGCCTACCGGATGTTACTGTGGGGAAAGAAGAGATAACAAATCAGTTGGCAACTTTAATCGGTCGGGATGAGCCTATTACTGTGAGCTGGATTATCGAAGAGCAGCTAACGGCTAACCCCAATCTGGTAAAGACCATGAGCGTGAAACCTCCAATGGGTGCTGGGGCTGTCCGCCTTGTAAAAGTTGGCGAGGATACAGACTTGCAACCGTGTGGTGGAACCCATGTATCCACGACTTCGGAAATCGGAACGGTATCCGTTGATAAAATAGAATCCAAAGGGAAACAGAACAAACGGGTTCGTATCTCCCTTGCAGATTAACTAAAACCCTAGGGGGCCAGAAATGACGACAAGCTGTATGGTTACGACACAGTGGCTGGAAGATCACTTGGGGGCGCCGGATCTGGTGGTGCTTGATGCTTCTTACTACCTTCCAGCCATGAACCGCGATGCAAAGCAGGAGTATGATGAAGCCCATATTCCCGGAGCTTTGTACTTCGATATAGACCAGCACAGCGATAAAAACTCCCCCCTTCCCCACATGTTGCCAGAGGCCCATGTTTTTTCCTCTGCCATGCGAAAAATGGGCATTGGCGATGGGATGACTATCGTTGTCTATGATGGTATGGGCCTGTTTTCTGCAGCCAGAGTTTGGTGGATGTTTCGTATCTTTGGCGTGGAGCAGGTCTTCGTTCTGGATGGTGGTCTGCCAAAGTGGACACAGGAAAACCGCCCCCTGACCAGTCAGATCAGACAGCGCAATACCCGCCATTTCACTGCACGTAAAAACAACCTTCTTGTAAGCGACATGGCTCATGTTCAACGGGCATTGAGCGAAGGGTGCTGCACCGTTCTGGATGCACGCTCACAAGACCGGTTTGAAGGACAGGTCCCTGAAGCACGGGAGGGTTTGCGGGCAGGCCATATGCCCGGCGCTAAAAACCTCCCCTTTGGCCAGCTTCTAAAGCCGACTGGCGAGCTGGAAGACCCCGCAACACTTCAAGCTATATTTGCCGAGTTCGACATTGACATCAATACAAATGTCATCACGACTTGCGGGTCTGGTGTAACAGCCTCCGTTATATCTCTCGCCCTAGCCCAAATTGGCCATAAACAAGTGTCAGTATACGATGGCTCTTGGACTGAATGGGGTGGCCACCCTGAAACGGATGTTGCCACAGGACCAGCATAAAGCTGAACTCTGACGATTTTAACTTCAATACACTCTGGAAAGAGGCCACTATTGGCTTCTTTCCTGTCAAACTCATATCTGTTTCATCACTCAATTATGCCTGGACCCTGACGGTTTACAGGTCCTAAAGCTATTTACTTCAAGATACTCCGAGTATTTCTTCTGTGAGAAGCAAGATGAAAAGAAGTGTTGTTGCTCTAGCCCTCATTATGTTCACCGCAATCGGATCTACCGCAATAAACCGAGCAAAGGCTGATGATCATAAGCTGAACAGGCCCTACTCTTTGCATGACAGTTGCGAAAGGCTTTTAGGGAACCGGGAAGCGACCGAGAGAACCTATAAGTTTGTGCTCAGGCGGAAAGAAAAAGGCGTTGAACCCGTGGTGCCGTTAAGCGATATTCAGGCCCAAATTGATGAGCTTAATTCCCTAGGCAAACAAAAGGGCTGCGATTGGAGCATGAAGAAAAACTCACAGGCGCCAAACAAAAAGCCCCCCTTTTCAAGGCCAGATTCAGGGTCCTAATCTGGGCCTCCCAAAGTTGAAACAGCAGTTTCCGCTTTACACTCCAGGAGCGCACACAAGTACTGAAATTAACTGCCCTATTTCCCAAACCTGTCAAAAGCAGTCTTGGGCATTTTGCCTCCCGATAACCGGCCCATGACGGCTGGACGCGTTCCAGAAAGGTGCTCCGCAGTTTCAATTTCCAGAGCCTGTATCAGCCCCGAACGCGGGTGCTTACTCATCAGGCTTTGAAGACTTGATCTGCCAATCCTGCGCGCCCCCAAACTAAAAACATCACACATGGCACCACGGGATAACAAATGAGCGACCGCGCCGTGGGTGCGGGCGGAGACGTAAAGGTTCATATGAAGAGAGATGGCATCTCCTATACCTCTTGCTTTTCGTTCACAGTGGCCACAGGAGATCAAATGATCACGCGAGCGTTTGCCTCCCGCAACAGCAAAGCAGCATGCACTCACATCAACGGGTCTCTCTTTCACAAGGCCCGTATCATGCAATATGGCAGCGGCGAACAGTAATTCCCTATCCACATCCAGCTTGGCATACCTGCCCAAAAGCGCCCCGAAATAATAGGTACGCCAGCTATGGTCCAAAAGGCTCTTGCTGTGAGTTTCGCGAGCAAAAGACAAGCTGTCTTCAACGAGGGCGGTTTGAGGAGGCAGCAAGTCTTCCAGCGAGGCTTCAGTGCGGGATATCCGGCCAAACTTGTAGAGAGCTTGATCCTTTGCCTCCAACAGTCCCATTCGGGCGACATTACCAAACAAACGCACCTTCTCCCAATTCGTCAAACGCCCTTTGTCATAGGGAGCTTGGCGCTCGCTCCAAGCCAGCGTTCCCATCATCGTTGAGCTCGGCTCATTCTCCCCACTCACTTTCAGCATTGTACTCCCTTTCCTTTGATATTTTGTACTGTATCGCATAGAATGAAGCAGTCAAATATTTATTTGCGAACTGGCACAATAATGAAAACACCAAAACCCAGAGGGCGTCCGCGCGCATTCGACCGCACCGAGAAACTGGAAATTATCCGCAACACCTTCTGGAAGCAGGGGTATGAGGCCACAAGTCTGGACCAGATCGCACTGGCAACAGACCTCAAGCGGCCAAGTCTTTATGCGGCGTTCGGCAGCAAGAAAGACATGTATCTTGAAAGTCTGGAGGACTTTGCCACTTTTATGGAAGTTACTCTCGTTTCCGGTGTCACAGCCCGTATGCAACCTGATGATGCCTTGAAAGCAGTCTTCTCCCGCGCAATAGAAATTTATTGCGCAGCAACTGATACAGCAGGACCATTGGGCTGCATGGTCGCAGGAACAGCTCCAGCCCCCTCGGCATATGATGATCAGATACGCAGCACTCTTGGCTATATCATGCAAAAACTGGACACACAGCTGAGAACTTTTCTCGAGGTCTCCTTGAAGGATGACGGTCCGACCCTGTCCAAAGAGCCGCAAATGGCCTCGCACATTCTGGGTACGTTTTTAAATGGGCTCAGCGTACGTGCAAGGTCCGGCCAACCTGCAAGGCAACTGGAAGAAACAGCTCATAGCTTGATAGATTTGCTCTTTCAAAACAAAGCTCAGAACATTTAGCCGGAGGCCTATTACTCAAAAACACAGCCGCCGCATTTTACTGCGGCGACGATTTTCAAAAACTCTCTATTTCTTGCTTTTGCTCAAGAAGGCCATAATGCGCTCTGTTGATTCCTCGCTCCCCAATGCGAAAGCCATGGCATCTCTTTCCCGGTCCAACTGATCAAGGAATGCCTGCTCTGTTGGCGCATTGATCATCTCCTTGATGTTCCCAATGGTTCTTGCAGGAGAGGCAGCAATTTTATCGGCCAATTCACATGCCGTGGAATATACTTTATCGGCATCTGTCACGGCATTGACCACGCCAAGTCCATAAAGCCTGTCAGCAGTAATGGGCTGGCCCAGCATGCACAGCTCTCCCAAAAGCTGTTTCGGCAAAGCACTATGCAAGTTGGCCGTTGCACCTCCATCCGGTACCAAGCCCATTTTCACATAGGCAATGGAAACTTTTGCAGCCCGGTCCATAACGACAAAATCACAGGCGACAGCAAGGGAAACTCCGGCTCCGGCAGCCCCGCCCTCCACTGCGGCAATCACCGGCTTCTTAAGCTTGCGTATGCCACGAATGATATTGTGAAAGATGTCAATGCTTTTGGAGCGGTCTTCTATGGGCATGTTCCGGCGTTTTATCAGCCCGTTCAGATCGCCTCCCGAACAAAAGTAGCCCCCCTCACTGCACAGAACGATTGAGCGAATGCTGTCATCCTCTTCCGCCTCAGTAACGGAATGCATCAGTGCCTCATAGTAGGGAACAGACAAGGCATTGCGCCGCGACACGTTTTTATTCACGATCACCAAACGGCTCTCTTCGCGCCTAACTTCTACCAGATCACTCGACATGTCTTTCTCCTTTACTGTCCGCCTACCCATTTTGGGGAGACATTTATGACTGCGCTCCTCCCAAGTGAGCTCCCAAACTCACGAGAACGACAGATGTTTACCCTTTCCGCCCTACCTGCGAAAAAGAAACTTACTGAATGCCCGTAAACTATCAGAACACGCAGTCATTTCAAGATGCAGGATGTTTTTCTAGTATGCGGAATTTTCTAATTTGGTTAATTTCAAAAGCAATTCGGATACCTTTTTCAAACTGCCACTTTCCTTATTCTAATCCTTAACCCACTATAAATTAAGGGGTCTCTCAGATTATCATTAAAGCCAGATAAGAAGCTCCCCCTCGCCTTGGTAAAGTTACTGAGGATGCGGGGACAGGAAATTCTAAGACTATTGCTGCAATTTTTGAAGTGAATAAAACGCATCAACGCCGCCTCTTGAGAATAGAGGCGGCGTGGCGGGTAAAGGCTCCCCTTCCAGATTAGAGGCCTTGTCCTATGTAAACAGGAAGTCCGATTGGGACAAATCGTCTGCTGAAACATCCGTCAACGTAATCTGGTTGCCTCCCTCATAGGTGATGACAGTGCTGTAACCGTTGTCTGCGGTATCATCAGCCACTTGCTCGATTGTCAGATCATCATAGGAGAGGTCGGGGAAATCTGCCGCATAAAAGCGGATCGTATCCTCACCAACGGTGAAGTCGGTTACGGTGTCGTTGCCGGCATTGGCCTCGAATACGAAGGTGTCAGCATCACCGTATCCGGTCATGGTATCATCGCCTTCGCCGCCGAAGATATGATCTTTGGCGTCGCCGCCTTCAATCACGTCATCGCCGCCAAAACCATACATGTAACCTTTGGCTTGAGTATCATGAGTAACCGGATTTTTGGCATACATGGCATCGCCGTAGTTGGTGCCGACCATATACAGGTCGCCAGCTTCTTCTACTTCCTGACCAATCATGAACTGGCCGGAGTAGGCTCCGGTCATCAACATAGTCTGACCATCTTCCAGTCCCATGCCGTCAAGGCTGTCTTGCAAGGTAATATCCGCGCCGGTGTCGGGGTCGGTATTCACAACCTGAGACAGGGCGTCGTCACTGATCCTATCGCCTTCGTCATCGTGGTAGTGGCCCTCATGATAGGTCACCGAGAACGCGGTGTTCATGATCCCCGCTGCGATGTCTTTGGCAATGGTTGTTTCAGAGGCACCGGTAGCCGATGTTTCCTGCAGATAATCAATCAAGTCATGGTCAAAGTGCATCTGGGCAATCAAGCCGCCATTGCCCTGCTGGGTCACATCACTCCACAGCTCATAGGTGCCGCGGCTTTCGTTAATCATGCCTTTGAAGTAGCCAAGGGTATCGCCGTCAGTCAAAGTAGCGGTGTAGATGAACTGGTCTTCAAGCGGATTGAAGTCCTTCATGGAGACATAGTCACTGGAATCGGTCACCGTATAGGTGTTGTCACCGTCACCGGAAATGGCGTTTGACAGCGCTTGGGTAGCAAAGCTTCCAGCTACGCCGAACATAACTCCTAACATGGGGTTGGCCATGCCAACCATTTCCAATCCCATTTGAGCGATTTCCAGACCGGTTTCCGCACCCTTTTCCGCGCTAAATCCTCCCCAGTCAAAGGGTTGACCATTTTCTCCGTAAAGATAATCGGCCTGCATGCCGCCAGTAATGATGGTATCGGCACCAGCACCGCCATAGACCGTATCAATATCCGAGCCGGTCCTTTCGCCTACGTGGATGTAATCGTTACCATCGCCGCCGTAGATAGTATCGCTGCCTCTACCAGCTGAGATCCAGTCATCGCCATCGCCGCCATAAATGGTGTCATCGCCATTGCCAGCAGATATGGAATCATCGCCAAAGCCGCCATAAATCAGGTCATCACCGCTGCCTGCATTGATAGTATCATTATAGGACAGGTTAGGGTTAAAAGCTGTGTCGATGTAACTAGTATAATCCTTATCGCTATTCCAGGAAACGACATCGAGCGGCGGACTATCGGAAGTCTCAAAATCACCATAAATGGTATCATCGCCTTCACTTCCCAAGATCGTATCGTCCCCCGAGCCACCGCGTAGAGTAACGTAGGAGTTATCTCCTTTATCTGGAACATTTGAGACGTCAATGGTGTCGTCTCCAGCTTCTCCATCAATTTCAATCTCGATTGCGTTGTGATAATTTTGGGAGTGCTTTAAGTCCACCCGCATGGAATCATCGCCATCACCAAGGAAAGAGTGAACGGATTTAAGCCGGCCATCACTATCTGCCTTGTTCCACTTAATATAAAAGTCGTCGTCTCCGCCTTTTCCGTAGATATAGTAGTTTATATTCCAACTGTATGTAACATTATTACCTGACCAGACTTCACTGTTATCGTTATTATTGCCGTTGTAGGTTTTAGTTTTACCAGCCATGGTTCTTCTCGTTTCATTCTTAGAGTTTAGAAAGATTCTGCTGTGAGGTAGCCACTACTATTGCAGGAGACCTGAACCAGATTTTTTACTTTCTACGTCGTCTTCGAAAAACACAGTTACTGATTTATTGACCGGAGACATCACGTTCAAATCAACTAGAAGTGCCGGAGACACACGTGAATGTGAGTGAGAATAAGAAAAGTAACGCTAGGTTACTCTATTCTTTATAGCAAGCAAGTGGTTAACTGGCCGTGCTGGTAACGCCGAGCCAAACCTGCCACTCTTTCAACTTAAAATATAAATAAAAATTTAAATTGTACTTATATTTATAGAGCTATCTCTAATTGATTAAATGAAGAATTCGTAAACTCTATGGCGCTGCGTCTACTTAGTTATCAGTTGGAAACGGCCTCATTCCCAACTGACTTTTCTTATTGAAGGGTTACATTTATACCTTTGGAAGCGCTTAGCAGAGAAGTTTTAAATTCCAATTCCAAGGTCACGTAGAAACCATCTTGCTATCCCCGTGCCGAGCCGCAGCCATTTCATCGCGGGGCGACAGAATGGTCTGTGCACTCTCCTTATCCTTTGCGAAGTGTTCGGTGCTCTATACGTTTTTCAAATGTGCCCTGACAAATACGGTCAACAAAGATGCCGGGGGTGTGAATCTGGTCGGGATCAACCTCCCCTGTCTCCACCAGTTCCTCAACTTCCACCAGTGTTACCTTGCCCGCTGTCGCCATCATCGGGTTAAAATTGCGAGCTGTTTTACGGTAGACTAGGTTTCCCTCATGATCCCCTTTCCAAGCCTTAATAAAGGAAAGGTCAGCTGTCAGGCCAGTTTCCAAAATATAGGTTTCCCCATTGAAATCCTTGTGCTCTTTTCCCTCGGCGATCACTGTTCCCACACCTGTTTTGGTGTAAAAGCCTGGAATTCCAGCACCTCCAGCACGAATACTCTCCGAAAAAGTTCCTTGCGGGCTAAACTCAAGCTCCAGTTCTCCACCTAGGTACTGCTTGGCAAACGTTTTGTTTTCTCCCACATAAGACGCAATCATTTTTTTAATCTGCCGCGTAAGCAGCATGATTTCAGGCCCCAAATCATCAACACCACAGTTATTTGATATAACAGTCAGTCCTGACACTCCTGAATTACGCAGTGCTATGGAAAAATTCTCGGGTATTCCACAAAGACCAAAGCCACCAAACATTACAGTCATTCCATTAAAAGGAAGGCCTTCAAGCGCCGCAGTTGCTGACGGGAAAACTTTATTCATTACGATCTCCCTTTAGGTTTACATTGCACACGCAAATAAGAGAAAGCGACGTTTAAGGCGGGCATTATTGTAAGCGACCCATAGAGTTACAAGTAAGTTGGATACCGCAATCTAGTTATGAAACCATTAGACTGCTCCATAAAACAGATGCCACCTCTGTTCGGCTAGGAACAGAAAGTCCTCACGAAACGGCCGGACAAATAGGCAGTGACTATTGCCTTTGATTTTCTGGAGAAGGCCAAGGTCAAAATGGCCCTCAAGCATAGAGGCATATAACCTTGGCCAAAAAACCGACAAAATATATTTATTTTTCTGAGGCCAACAAACATACCGCAATTGGCAGATGCAAACTAAACCAAATCAGGGTCAGCTATTCACAGATCGTTTTCCTGCAATGATACTCTACCCATTAAGGTAACAGATAGAGCCAAGTGAAGGGAGGTTCACTTGTTATGCATGATGTTTTCATCTGTGATTATATCCGCACGCCAATAGGACGTTTCGCCGGGTCTCTTTCCATGGTGCGGCCTGATGATATGGGGGCTTGGCCAATTAATGCTCTTATGGAGCGAAACTGCTTGACTGACTGGTCTTGTGTGGATGAGGTGATCTTCGGTTGTGCCAAGCAAGCAGGAGAGGACAACCGCAATGTGGCGCGAATGTCGGCACTGCTGGCCGGGTTGCCGGAAACAGCTGAAAATGTGGCCGCGGAGTTTTGTATTTCCAGAAGTGATCAAGATGCTTTTGCGCTGCGTTCCCAGAAAAAGACGGCAACTGCACAAGCCTGCGGGCGCCTTGAAAAAAATTATCCCTGTCTCCGTATCTCAACGAAAAGGGGACCCTCTTTGGGTAACACAGGATGAACACCCAAGGCCGGGAACAGCACTAGATGCGCTTGCCGCTTTGAGAATTCCATTCAAAAAAAATGGCTGCGTTACAGCTGGTAATGCATCGGGTGTTCATGATGGCGCAGCGGCCCTCCTCCTCGCGTCAAAAGACGCCGTCGAACGCCACGCACTCACACCAATGGTTAGAGTTCTCGGAGGGTCTGTCGCAGGTGTTGCTCCGCGCATAATGGGTTACACGCCGGTTCCGGCAACAAAAAAACTGATGCGCCGCCTTGGACTATCCGTAAATGAGTTTGATGTGATCGAGCTCAATGAAGCATTTGCCTCACAAAGCCTAGCAGTTCTCCGAGCTCTGAAAGTAGAGGAAGATGCCGCTCATGTTAATCCAAATGGCGGCGCAATGGCTCTTGGTCATCCCCTAAAGCAATGAGGCGCAACGCTGAATCGATTGGGGATTCCCAATCAGGTTGATTTGTGATTCACTCCTTTTAGGGAGGAGATCACATGGGCCGGCCACTTTCACTTGATTTACGCCTTCGCTTTAAAAGGCTCATTTTATCCGGGATGAGCGGGCGTGAAGCAGCACGCCGCCTGCTGATCTCTCCAGCATCAGGATCTCGCTTGGCCCGTAAAGTTCGGGAGGGGCAGAGTTTAATCCCGGTCAGGACAGGGCGCCCAAAGGGAGGCGGAAAATTGGAGCCCTACCTCTCCTTCTTGCGCGAGCTGGTCAATCAAGACGGAGATATCACGTTGATGGAGTTATGTGATGCACTTTTCATGGCTGAGGGAGTGAGGGTTCACCATACTTCCGTCTCCAAGGCTTTGCGCCGTCTTGGCTACACCTATAAAAAAAATCGTTGGTGGCAACCGAGCGTGGCAAACTCCATGTACAAAATGCCAGAGATGAATGGCGCCACACCCGTCAGCCTATAATGCGTGATCTGCCTGAGAGACTGGTGTTTCTCGATGAAACCAGTGTTAAAACGAATTTAACCCGGCTGCGAGGCCGAGCCTTTAAAGGGGAACGAGCCCTTGACACAGCGCCGTTTGGACGCTGGCAGAACCAGACCTTTATCGCCGGTTTGACCCACGAGGGACTCATTGCGCCCTGGGTTCTGGACGGGGCCATGAATGGCAAGGCATTCACCACTTATATCACGACACAACTGGCTCCATGCTTGCACCCTAAAACGGTGGTCATTCTGGATAACCTGTCCACACACAAAGTTCCAGAAGCCGCAAGGGCCCTCAGACAAAGCGGGTGTTGGTTCCTTTTTCTGCCGCCCTATTCTCCTGATCTCAATCCTATCGAAATGGCGTTTTCCAAGCTCAAAGCACACCTACGCAGAATGAAAGCCAGAACCTTTGAGACCTTGATAAAGGCTCTGGGTGACATATGCGATCTGTTCACACCCCAAGAGTGTTGGAATTACTTCAAGGCAGCTGGATATGTTTCAGTATAAAGGCTCAAGACTATAGGTATGTCTGGTGCGCGAATACTAGGAACAGCCGCACTGGAGTTAGTTTTGAAAGACCAAAACTTAGCTCTCGCCACCATGTGCATTTGAGTTGGACAAGGGATCGCAGTCGCACTGGAAAGGGTTTAGTACCTGAAACACCCCTTTCTAAGTAGCTCTGTATATAAGCCTTTTGAGTAGAGCCGAAAGACCACGTTACCTCACTCAGTATTGTAAATACCTGAACGCAAAAACCGTGAAGTCGAAAAGGCCAGCTCGTACTTACGCACATACCTTTTGAAGAAAGACACGGCTTTGTAAAACATATAAAAAGGCCCGCTCGAAAGCGGGCCTGAAACAACTGGTTGACACCCGCGGTGTCTTAGTGGTGCAGGATTTGAGAGAGGAACAGTTGCGTTCTCTCGTGCTGCGGATTGTTAAAGAATGCTTCCGGCTCGTTCTGTTCAACAATCTGGCCCTGATCCATAAAGATCACTCGGTTTGCAACTTTACGAGCAAAGCCCATTTCGTGGGTTACGCAAAGCATGGTCATGCCTTCTTCAGCAAGACCAACCATCACATCCAGAACTTCCTTGATCATTTCAGGATCAAGGGCAGATGTTGGCTCATCAAACAACATGATCTTCGGGTTCATGCACAAGGAGCGAGCAATAGCCACACGCTGCTGCTGACCACCGGAAAGCTGACCTGGATACTTGTTGGCCTGATCCGGAATTTTCACCCGCTCAAGATAGTGCATGGCAATCTCTTCCGCTTGCTTTTTCGGCATTTTGCGGACCCAGATTGGGGCCAGTGTACAGTTTTCCAAAATGGTCAGGTGCGGGAACAGGTTGAAGTGCTGAAAGCACATGCCCACTTCCCGGCGGATTTCATCAATCTTTTTCAGATCAGATGTCAGTTCCGTTCCATCAACGATGATCTTACCGGCCTGGTGTTCTTCAAGGCGGTTGATACAGCGGATCATAGTAGACTTACCCGAACCGGACGGGCCACAGATAACAATCCGCTCACCGCGCATAACCTTCAAATTCACATCGCGCAGCACGTGGAAGTCACCGTACCACTTGTTCATGTCCTTCAGTTCAATTGCAACATCCGTGTCGGAAATCTGCATTTTAGAGCGGTCTGCCTCTACTGCTAAATCAAGATCACTCATAGTATTCTCCAAATTCTTATCTTTTGATCAAGGGCCGGCGTTTAGTTGCGGTGTCCGGTATTCAGCTTCCGTTCCAGATACATGGAGTAACGGGACATGGAGAAGCAAGCGATAAAGAAGAACACAGCGACAAACGCGTAGAGTTCCACCACAATACCGTTCCAGTTAGAATCCGCCCGAATAGGATTGATAATTCCCAATGGATCTTCCAGCCCGATAATAGCAACCAAGGTCGTGTCCTTGAACAGACCGATGAATGTATTCACGATGCCGGGAATCGAAATTTTCAATGCCTGAGGCAGAATGATCAACCGCATGCTCTGCCAGTATGTCAAGCCAAGTGCATCAGCAGCTTCATATTGCCCTTTTGGCAGAGCCGCAAGACCACCGCGGATCACTTCTGCCATATACGCAGAGGCAAACAGGGTCACCATGATCACAACACGCAAGATAATGTCGAATGTGGTTCCCTTTGGCAGGAAGTAGTTGAGCAGCATGGATGCCACAAACAACAACGTAATCAAGGGTACACCGCGAATGAACTCGATGAAGCCCACGCAGATCCCCTTAAGCAGAGGCAGGTTGGAAACGCGGCCAAGCGCCAGAAGAATGCCAAGCGGCAAACTAAAGGAAATACCCGTTACACCGATGATGATGGAGAGCAGGAAACCGCCGAACTTGGAAGATTCCACGTGCTCCAGCCCAAGGCCACCCCACAAAAGGAAGTAGGCAACAATCGGGTAAAAGGCAGTAAAGATAAGGAGATAACGGCGCAGCGGCAGTTTCTCGAACAGCACCGGTGCCATTGCCACGAACAGCAGCACAAATGCAAGGTTAGGACGCCAGCGCAGAGCCTCAGGATAGTATCCATAGACAAACTGACTTAAGCGCTTGTCAATCACAGCCCAGCACGCACCCTCAGCAGAAATAGCACGGCACTCTTTCAAGGAGTTGGCATTGACAACAGACTTAAGCACTGCCCAATCAATAATTCCGGGCAAAGTCCACGCAACAAAGATTATTGTCAGCAGCGTAAGAACCGTATTGAGGGGTGAAGAAAACAGGTTTTCTCGTGACCACCCCAGTGCCCCTGTTGTGCTGACAGGAGCAGGCTTTGGTTTTTTAAAGTCACTCGCAACTTGGGCGATAGTAGAAGTATTTATTGGCATCCTATCGCTCCCTTAACTTTACTGTTTCGTTGTACATGTTCATCACAAATGAAATCAGCAATGACACAACAAGATAGAACGCCATGAGTAGAAGCATGGCTTCCATTTCGCGCCCTGTCTGGTTCAGCGTAATGCCTCCCAGAGTTCCAGTGACATCCATGTACCCAACAGCAATGGCAAGTGAGGAGTTTTTAGTAAGGTTCAGATAATTACTGATCATCGGGGGAATGATGATACGCAATGCCTGTGGAAGAATAACCAGCCGCATAGTACGGCCAGGGCGCAAACCAAGTGCGTGTGCGGCTTCTGACTGTCCTTTACTGATAGCCTGAATACCAGCGCGAACGATCTCAGCGATGAAGGCACCTGTGTACATGGAGAGAGCCAACCACAAAGCAATAAGAGAGTTATACGCTTGTATTCCGCCTTTGTAGTTAAAGCCCTTCAGTTCTGGTACATCAACGCCAAACGGTGATCCCATAGCAAAGAACGCAAGTGTTGCTGGTACAACAAGGATTCCCAGACAGATCCACAATACGGGTAAGGCCTGACCTGTTGCTTCCTGTCTGGCTTTTTCCCAGCGACGGAAGAAGAAGATGCCGACAATAGACGCGGCGAGAACTGCAAGAACAACACCGGCACCATTTTCCATCGTTAAGGAAGGGAAATAGAATGCGCGGTTGGTGGCAACAAAGTACCCTCCAAACATCGGTTCCGCCTGTTTTGGAGACGGTAGGAGTTCGATAAACACTGCATACCAAAGGTAGATCTGCAGCAAGACAGGAACGTTGCGCACGCCTTCAATGTAAACGGTCATCAATTTGGAAATGACCCAGTTTTTTGAAAGGCGCAGTACACCTGCAACAACTCCGATGATGGTTGCTGCGATACACCCAAGAAACGCCACAAGAAGGGTATTTAAAATACCAACGAGAGCCGCCTTCCAGTGTGGTGACTGAGTACTGTAGTCAATTAGGCTCTGATTGATCCTATAACCAGCTTTATTGAAGAGGAAGCTGAAGTCAAAAGTCTTCCCCATTGCGGCAAGGTTTTCAATAACGTTGTTGATGAGGAACGTCCCAAACAACATTACGACGATAACTGCGATTGTTTGTATTGTGTAGGATCGATACCGGGAATCTGTCCAAAGCATCCCCAGCCGAAACCTCTCCTCGTTTCGGATCGTTGCTACGCTCATTTACTGCCCGCTCTATATTTTTTTATATTTTATTAAAAAGGCGCTGGCTTTTGACGCCAGCGCCTAAGGCTTGTAAAAATTAACGGAAAGGAGGCGCGAAGATCAGGCCGCCATCTTTCCACTGGGCGTTCAGGCCGCGAGCCAGACCCAGAGCTGTGTTTTCACCCAGATACTGCTCGAAGATTTCGCCATAGTTACCACCTGCCTGAATAGCTTTCAGGGCAAAGTCGTTGTTAAGGCCAACCATTGCACCGTAGTCACCGTCAGTGCCCAGCAGACGCTTCACTTCAGGATCCTTGGAGGACTGAGCAACTTCTGCAGCGTTTTCTTTGGTGATGCCTTTTTCTTCAGCAATGATCAGTGCATTCAAAGTCCAGCGTGCAATGTCCGCCCACTGTTCGTCACCTTGACGTACGAGGGGACCAAGAGGCTCTTTGGAAATGATTTCAGGCAGAACAAGGTGCTCTTCCGGGTTTTCAAATGTGGCGCGTGTTGCGGCCAGACCAGAAGCATCTGTTGTGTACACATCACATGCGCCGGCAAGGTAGTTCTGCTGGGCTTCTGTGAATGTTTCAATCGGCAGTGGCTCGAAGTTGATGTCGTTGCTCTCAAAGAACTCGGCAACGTTCAGCTCGGTTGTTGTACCTGTCTGGATACAGATGGTTGCACCGTCCAGCTCAAGAGCGGATTCAACACCAAGGGATTTAGGGACAAGGAAGCCCTGACCGTCGTAGTAGCTAACGCCGATGAAAGTGTTCTTCAGGTCCGCATCACGCTGGAATGTCCAAGTAGTGTTGCGGGACAGAACGTCGATTTCACCAGAAGCAAGCGCGGAAAAGCGGTTCTTACTGGTCAGTGGAGTGAACTCAACAGCGTTGGCATCGCCCAGCACTGCAGCGGCCAATGCACGGCAATAAGCTGCATCAAAGCCCTGACGCTCACCGCTATCGTCCACATACAAGAAGCCAGCAAGACCGGTATTCACACCGCAGTTCAGCTTACCGCGGGCCTGAATGTCTTCAAGAGTTGTGGCGGATGCGGCACTTGCTGCAGCCAAGCCAAGAGCTGCGCCCAAAGCGACTGGAAGGAAATTGCGTTTCATTGAATTGGAGCCTCTCCTGTTGTCCAATTATTTATTTTTCATGAATGCAGCCGAAGACACACTGTTAAGCACACGTCTTAAACTTTGTGATTACTCTCCCGGACCCCCCACGGCCCTACTGCCTCTCATGGAAGCATTCCAAACTATTCCTTGGCTTTGGTCAAGGGGTATTTGAAATAGAATTTTGTATTTCTGCCGTTAGGTGAGGAATATTTTGTGAACTGATGAATTATTAGGTAGGTTGCATCAAAACAAACTGAAGTTTGACCATGTATTGTGCAGCGCATTCATAAACTAAATTAAAAATATACATCATACTTCTTAAATAGAGAAGAAGAACAAGCCTAGACCACCATATTTTAAATTTTAATAGTTTTTGCGTAATGAAGTTCTTTAATTAGGTAAATAGACGGAGTTTTTTGTCTTTTCCTTAAATTTTTACGCAACAAACCTTAAATTTTCCGTCATAAAGGCTCGATTAGGTGTTTCAAGAGTCCGCATCCTCGGCGGATTTTTTTTTTGAAAAATAACTCCTCACGACCAACTTTTTCTTAAAAACTGGGGTCAGAACGCTTCTCTTTGTATATGAGCCATAGGTTGCGGAAATAAATAACTATACCCAGAGATTGTCCTGCAATGAAAACCGGATCCTGTCGGACAATGGAATATGTGAGCAATAGACTGCTTCCGCCGATGGAAAAAAACCAGAATGCAACCGGCACAATTGACTTTCCGACCCGCTCAGACGCAATCCACTGGATCACAAACCTCATCATAAACAAGGCCTGCGCAATCATGCCCAGAATAACCCAGAGGTCCAGCTGCTGCACAAAAACGGTGTGAAGCCAGCTCAAAAGCTGATGGATCATGACAGCTCGAGCTCCTTTTGCGGCCTTAATTCAAGCTCGTCCAGTTTGGGGATTTTTTCCCGCCGCCGGCGCAGCCACCAAACCCCGAACAAATCAAGGGCGCCAATGAGAGCCCGGTCAAAAATACCGTAGTTCGAGCGCCCGAATTGTCGTTGTCGATCCACCACATCAACATGGGTGATTTCATAGCCCTCACGCAGCACCAGTGCAGGAATAAAGCGGTGCCAGCTGTCAAAGTATGGCAACTTCAAAAAAACATCACGACGAATTACCTTCAACCCACAGCCGCTATCGCGCGTACGGTCCTTTAAGAGAGCCCCCCGAATAGCGTTAGCGGCTTTTGAAGCATATCTTTTATAAAGGCTGGCCTGCCGCCCCACCCGTTGCCCCGCAGCCAATGCAACAGCAGGTGCAGCCCCTTCCAATGCACCAATGAGGGCCGGAATATAAGCTGGGTCATTTTGCCCATCCCCGTCAATAGTTACAATAAACTCACCCCTTGCGTGGAGAAGCCCGCTGCGAACCGAACAACTCTGCCCGCATGAATTATGATGGTGAATAACTCTAAGATACCCATGTGAGTACGCGTAGGATCTGAGTGTATTTTCCGTATCATCATCCGAGCCATCATCAACCACAATAATCTCGAAGCTCCTGCTCTCCAGAGCCTCCCCAATTTCCCCGAGGAGACGGGGGAGGTTTTCACTTTCATTCCTTGCAGGAACTACAACACTGATTGATGGTCGACCGGAATCTGGGGCTGTAATCATTTACAATATCCACTAAGTCATTAATTCACTACGTAAAAAATATCTTTAACAATTTGTATTTATTTCATTTTCTCGGAATCTTACGCTTATATGGCGACGACTACGGCTTGAGAAAGCGCAGGCGAACCATCCAGTACCAGAACACGAACGATGAGAGAGCGCCCAGCATAAATCCGGCAAAAACATCACTAGGATAATGTGCGCTGATAATAACACGGGTCATAGCCAGACTGCCTCCGACAAGAAACAGCGGCACCCGATAACGGGGAAACAAAAGCCCAAGAGCAACGGAAAGAGCACCCAAAGATGTGGCATGACCGCTGGGGAAGCTTGTATACATAATCTTCCATGCAAACAACTCAAGCTTGTAGGGACCAACGACTTCATAAAGAGCTGGTCTAGCTCGGCCAAGGCTCCATTTTATAATAAGTGCGATCAACCCACTGGAGGCAACGGACAAGAAAATTAAGGCGCCATATACAGCCAGCTTATATTGCAATATGCGCGCATGTACGCCCAGCCCCTGCACCTTAATTGAGAGCATGAGAAGAAACAGCCCGCCGGAGCCAACCAGCATCCAGTCTGATTTTCCCAAGTCCGTCACAAGCCTGAAACTCTCTTTGAACTCATGGGGCATCTGCAAAAGCGTTCGCCGTGCCCAGTCATCCAGCGCTGCCAGCACCAAAACAGTGATAGACACCATAAGAACGCAGAAGATAAGCATAGGCACTCCCACCATATGGAACGTGCGCAAGCGGGTCATGCGACGCTTGATAAGCGCTGGAAGCCCCCTCAAGTTTTGCCGGAACTCCCTTGCGGAAAAATTCGCCAGAAAAACCCGAAAAATTCGTTTTGGGTCACCTCTTGTGCCTTTACCGGAGGTATAAGTGTTGGTGCCAGTTCTATCCACCCTCAAAAGCCCCCAAGGTCACTTTGTTTCCGCCGTTCAGTTTCAATCCTGACACTTCCCCCAACTGCTTTACCGTGATATTTTGAGCCTTTGCAGCTTCCATAAATGCCTGCTGATACCGCTTTTCGACAATGGCCACCCGGCATAAACGCTCAGCATTGACATCTGTCGCCCCGGATACAGGGCGCAGGAATGCGGCAGCCTGCTGGGCGTTGCCGTTCTGGGTAGAGAGTGTATTGAGGAAAACCAAACTCGGCTCGTTATAACCAACAGTAAACACCTGTGTTTCCTCGCAGTGTGGCAAGTCTTTTACAACCTTGGCTATGGCCGGAGAAACCCACAGAGGTGTTAAAGCAGGGGCGCTATAAAACCAGAAACCAAAATTGATCGCCGCCATTGCCACAACAAGAGCTGGTATAGCTTTTAACGGCTGGGACTGGCGCAGATGCTGGGTTGCCAGAAAGGCCAGAAAAGCACCGCAGACCACAAGAACTACACCTGGGGGAGAGGGCCAGATCTCAAGGTATACCGGCCCAATGACAACAAACAGAGCCAGAAGCAAAGGGATCATGGCACAAAGGATTACGGAGGTCCCGCGAAAAAAACTGTTCGTTTTTCCTTGGGGGCTGCCAACCAGACAATAGGCAACGGCAATTGCCAATGCAGGAAGCATGGGCATTGTGTAATGGGGCAGCTTGGTGGACACCAGCTCAAACACAATCCACGAAGGCACCAGCCAGCAAAGCATAAAGGAGACAACCTCCTGTCCCCTTGAGCTCCATAGGCGGGGCACCGCATAAACAATGAACACACTCAGCGGCCAGAATGTTGCAAAGCCCGCGAGAAGGTGGGTCAGCGGTGGGGCGCCATGGGCTTCTTTCCCTTCTCCGATTTTTGCAAGAAAATCACCGCCGAGCGCTTTGCGCAAGAAAGCCCCTTCAGAAGCGATCTCGATTGCAACGACCCAGGGCAGCACCAGCAAGCACAGGTAAATCAAACCGATAACGGGAGCCAGCCCCCGCACCCACGCCCCCTTTCTTTGCCACAGGCACAAGGCCGCGATGGTCAGGCCGCACACCATTAAAATGATCGGCCCCTTCAGCAGCACGCCCGCCCCCATCGCCGTCCAGAACAAAAAGGCAAGCCACCAGTTGACTTTAGGAACTGCGCGTTTCCACACACGTGCCAGCGCTCCTTGAGCTAGAACGATACATGCCAGAAGCGCCGCATCCGCTTTTGCCAGATGGGCTTCTGCAATCACAATAAAGCTTGTTGCCACCAATAGGCCGGAGAGAAAAGCCCCTCGCCGATCTGCAAAAGCAAGGGCTGCCCAATAAACGAGCAAAACAGCAAGGGACGCCCCCAGAACTGAGGGCAAGCGATACACCCAGATCGGAGCATTTTCTCCATATCCAGTCAGTTTTGCAGCTGCCGCCTGCAGCCAGTAGATGCCAATGGGCTTCTTGTAGCGGCCCTGTTCCTGAAAACGGATATTTACGTAATCACCGCTTTGCAGCATTTGCTTTGTTGCCTGTGCAAACCGCGGCTCGTCCCGGTCTAGCGGCGGAACACTGGCAAGGCCGGGTACATATAACAGAGCACATAGAATTATGAGCAGAGCCGGTGCCACAATAGGAAGGCCCGTCAGTCGCAACCAGAGCGGAAGGCGCACTTCCCCCTCTTGCGGCGCGTCCACATGGCTCTTCTCCACCGTTGCCCCGTCCTTCACCCACACAAATCCTTAGAATTCACCCACCCATAGCAAGTGGACTTTCACGTTTGATCTCACGCGATAGTCGCTGGAAAAGACCTAGGCTGTAAAACCTGTAGTTTTGGCTACTTCATTCTTTCCGCTGAAAAACAGGGATAAGTGTCTTTTCATTACACCAAATCGTTTTGCTCCATGTTTTCTCCATTTTCCTGATAAAGAAGAGGCTCCAGCTCTTGAAACATAAATTTGCTGCAAAGCTCTTCAGCTTTCTTTGGGGAACAGAATGACACTCTCATTGCACAGACCTGAATCACGGTCTGTCCATTTGCTCGGCAAGCTCATGCCTGTTGCATCTTTCATCACCTGCCTATTGCTGCTGGCGGGCTGCGCCGGTCTGAGCGGAGCAAGGACAAAGGCGGACCTGAGCGAAATCAGCATCAACCGGCAGGAGGTTCTGCGCCAGACCAATGAATGGCGCGCCAAGCATGGCCTGCCTGCACTCAAGCTGGACCCGCATTTGAACGAGGTTTCTCAAGATATGGCAAACCATATCGCGGCAAAAGATTCTCTTGGCACATCCAGACATTCAGCGGGTAGCCTGCAACGCCGCACGGCAAAGGGTGGATACAGGTCCTATGCAGGTGCGGAAAATCTGGGGGCGGGTTACGCGGATATCAACGCGGTCATGGTGGGCTGGAAAACGTCCAAGGACCACAACAAGAACCTGCTCAACTCCAATGTCACCCACATGGGTGTTGCCCGCACCAACCGGACAGATGGAACCTACCGGAATTTCTGGGTAATGACGCTGGCGGCCCCAAAGACAGCCACAAATACAACCCGCGGCCCCATGCTGCCAATGCGCACAGGCCAAACTACCGTCTCCATCACGCCTTAAAGCACATCGCCGAAAAATGAATACCGGTTTTTGGTTAAAGATACGCGCCTAAACAATATGTTAAAGCAGTGAGTTGTTTCAATTAAACGCCTCAGTGCTTTAACCGGCCTTTTCCGGTCCCTGCCCCTAAGATTATGCAGTAACCTCTGTAATCTCAGGGGAATCTATCACAATCCCCCACCTCACCTCTTTACGCTCTCCAACTTCCCACCATATTGTTGGTAGGACTGCACCTATCAGGAGAGACGAGAGTTATGGATGCGATTCAATCGGCATTGTTGCAAGAGTGGGAAACTCCATTTGGAATTCCGCCGTTTTCAGCAATCAAAGCGGAAGAGTTTGTGCCTGCATTCGAGCATGCCATAGCTGAGGCAAAGGCGGATGCCCAAAAAATTGCAGGCAACCCGCTTTCTCCGACATTTGAAAATACAATCGAAGCCCTTGAGCAGAGCGGCAAAATGCTCAAACAAGTCTCAAGCGTGTTCTACAACCTGTCCAGCGCCCACACGAATGACACACTGCAAGAAGCTGAACGGATCATTGCTCCCAAGCTTGCGGAGCATTATTCCGGCCTGATGCTGGACCCAAAGCTGTTTGAGCGCGTTGACGCCTTGAAAGCCCGTGAGGCCGAGCTTGGCCTGACACCAGAACAGGCCCGTGTTCTGGAGCGCTACCACACCCGCTTTATGCGCGCCGGTGCTGGCCTTGATAAAAACGCGAAAGTGCGCATGGCCGAGATTACCAAACGGCTTGCCACTCTTGGTACCCAGTTTTCACAAAACGTTTTGGCCGATGAAGCCTCTTACAAGCTGGTACTCAGTGAGGGGGACGATCTGGCTGGCCTGCCGGAGTTTCTCGTCAGCGCTGCTCGCGAAGCAGCTGCAGAGCGCGGGCTGGAAGACAAGTACGTAATTACCTTGTCCCGCTCTTCAATCGAGCCGTTCTTGCAATTCTCCACACGCAGGGACCTGCGCGAGGAAGCGTTCACCGCTTGGGCTAAGCGCGGTGAAAACAAAGGCGAGACTGATAACACAGGCATCGTCAAGGAAACTGTTGCCCTTCGCAAAGAACGTGCCGCCCTTCTGGGCTTTGACAGCTTTGCCGCGTTCAAGACCGACGACACCATGGCCAAAACCCCACGGGCGGTCAACGACCTGCTTATGAAAGTATGGGCCCCAGCCAAGACAAAGGCAGCAGCAGAAGCCGCCGACCTTCAGGAAATGGCCCAGTCCCTTGGTGATAATATACAAATCGCCCCGTGGGACTGGCGTTATTACAGTGAGAAAGTGCGCAAAAGCCAGCATGATCTGGATGAAGCGGAAGTAAAGCCCTACTTCCAGCTGGAACGGATGATTGAAGCCTCATTCCACACGGCTAGCAAACTGTTCGGCCTCTCCTTCAAGCCATTGAACACTCTGGAGCTTTACCATCCAGATGCCCGTGCATTTGAAGTTCTGGGACCCGATGGCAAACATGTTGGTATCTTCATCGCCGATTATTTTGCCCGCACATCCAAACGCTCCGGCGCATGGATGAGCGCTTTCAGGGAGCAACATAAGCTGAACGGGAATGTTTCTCCCGTTATCATCAATGTGATGAACTTCTCCAAAGCGCCGGAAGGTCAGCCAACACTGCTCACATTTGATGATGCCCGCACCTTGTTCCACGAGTTTGGTCATGGCCTGCACGGTCTTTTGTCCAATGTCACCTATCCCGTCATATCCGGCACGAGTGTTGCCCGCGATTTTGTAGAGCTTCCCTCACAGCTCTATGAGCACTGGCTTTCCGAGCCGCAAATTCTAAAAGAGTATGCCCGCCACTATGAAACGGGAGAGGTAATTCCGCAGGACCTTCTGAACCGCCTGCTGGCTGCTTCCAACTTCAATCAAGGCTTTGCAACGGTTGAATACCTGTCCACCGCCATTGTTGATATGGCGCTGCACAGTGCCGATCAGGTGGATGATCTGGATCCGCTGGCGTTTGAGAAGAAAACTCTTGATGAAATCGGCATGCCCGCGCAAATCATCATGCGCCACCGTACGCCGCACCTTGCCCACGCATTTGCTGGAGATGGCTACTCAGCCGGATACTACAGCTACATGTGGTCGGAGGTGATGGACGCTGATGCGTTTGAGGCTTTCAAGGAGACGGGCGATCCCTTTGATCGAGAAACCGCACACAGACTGAAGGAGTTCATCTACTCAGCCGGTGGCACACAGGACCCCGCAAAAGCCTATACTGATTTTAGGGGTAAGATGCCAAGCATCGAACCGCTTTTGAAAGGCCGAGGGCTCATATAGCGCCGGACTTACTGCGTCAGCCCCGCACAAGAACATTATATTTAAATGAGGATGCGGGGTACAAATATTACTTGTACCCCACTGATGCACCAAACTTTAATGAGCAGGACTTGTCCTGCTCTTTTTTTGTTTAAGTCAATCCACCCTAAATACCGGTCACTCTTGCTGTTTTGATCAACGTCTAGCTTAGAGTAAACACGGGCTAACGAATCCAACCGTTGCACTTCGCTCGTGAGTCTCCAGCCCCGGATCAAGTCCGGGGTGACATCCTTGTCTTTTTACGACATCATCCCGGCCAACAAGCCGGGATCCAGAAGGAGCCCTATAGGTTCCTATTATTGCTGACTGGTACAACCACCTGCCCAAGGCCGCCTTACTTTCTTTCAGTTCAAGCCCTTTTATAAAAACCGAACAGGCCAGCAAGCAGTACGTTCAGCCATCCCAAAATCATAAGGAAACCACCTGTGGGTGCGGCTTTGTCAAAAAGTTTGGTTCCAACAAACATGCGCAAGCCCAAGTCACCACAAAACAAACTCAAACCGGCAAAAATCAGAATCATTCCGAATGCCACCAGTTTCGACCCCGTTTTGTCATAGGCAAGGCCGAGCGCCACAAAGGCGGCCGCATGCATCATGGTCAGGCTGCTGATAATGCCAAGAAAGGGATTAGTTGTCATATGGGACGCAGCAGCTGCGGTGATGATGGCTGTAACGCCGCAAAAGCCGCCCAAAATCAAACCTGCTCTCAAACCAGCAGTGGAATAGCTCACCTCATTTGTCACAGGACCCTCTCATCATACTTGCGGCTCACCCCGCACCTATCGTTAAACTCTCTATGGTTTCCTAGATAAAACAAACCTATGGATATTGGGAGGTCGCCGGATCAGCAACATCCATAATGCGCATTTGCACTTTTGGACGCCCCTGCCAGGTATCAATGGAGAGGTTTCCGGCAACGTGTAGCAGCCTGCCGCGCCCCTCCAGCAGTGCCTTTCCAAGGGGTTGGTCTTCTGCTTTGAAGGCAATGGCTTTGAGCTGGGAACCATCATTCCCCCCCAGTGTCACCCGCACATGCCCCTTACCCACCACATCGGCAAACTTGATCCGCGCGGCGGGAATGGCAAACACCGGTTCGGGATGGGCCGAGCCATAGGGGCCAGCTTGCGTCAACTCCTCCAACAGCTCAAGGCTCGCGCCGCCCACACTCACCACTCCATCAATGGTCAATTCCTGATCCCGCATAGCCACGGCAACATCGCCCCCCAAGCGCTCATTCATAAACACTTCCAGTTCGGCAAGTTTGTCCTTGGCCACTGTTAGCCCTGCGGCCATGGCATGCCCACCGCCTTTTTCCGCAAGGCCAGCCTCAACGGCAGCTCGAACCGCCGCCCCCAAGTCAACGCCGTTCACGGAGCGTCCAGAGCCCGTTCCCATGCCTTGCTCATTAAAGGCAATGGCAAAGGCAGGGCGGCGGTAGCGTTCCTTGAGCCGCGAGGCAATGAGCCCCACAATACCCGAGTGCCAGCCGTCCGAGCCGGTAAACAGAACCGATACATCGCCGCCTTCGGTTTTTTGGAAGGCCTGCCCTTCCCCCTCTTCCAGCATAACCGCTTCCAGCGCCTGCCGTTCTTGATTGAGACGCTCAAGCGTTGCAGCAATTTGTTCCGCTTCCCCGCGATTATCACAGGTCAATAGCTTTGCTCCCAAAGCTGAATCCCCAATACGTCCACCTGCGTTAATGCGCGGGCCCAGCATAAAGCCCAGATGATATGGAGTTGGCGGGCCGGAGACACGGGCCACATCCACCAAAGCGCACAGTCCCACGTTTTGCCGCTTTGCCATCACCTGCAGCCCCTTGACCACATAGGCGCGGTTTAACCCTTTAAGCGGCACCACATCACACACAGTGCCCAATGCCACCAGATCCAGAAGGTCCATGAGGTTCGGCAATTTGTCCGCGCCAACTACTCCGCGCTTTCGCAGCTCCCGATTCAAGGCCACCAGAAACAGGAAAGTCACGCCGACAGCCGCCAGATGCCCCTGCCCCGACAAATCATCCTGTCGGTTTGGGTTCACCAGAGCATGAACATTTGGCAGTTCCTCTCCCACCTGATGGTGATCAAGAACAACTACCTCTAGCCCCAACTTGTGCGCCGCCTCAAATGCCTCGAAAGATGTCGAGCCACAATCAACGGTCACCAGAAGGCGTGCGCCTCCTTGATAAAGCTGTTCCAGTGCCGTGGGGTTTGGCCCATACCCGTCAATGATTCGATCAGGGATATAGACATCAGGAGAAAGCCCTAGTGCACGCAGATAGCGGCAAAGAAGGGCGGAGGAGGTTGCCCCGTCCACATCATAGTCGCCAAAAATGGCAAGGGAAGTGCCCTGCTCGATCGCCTCGGCAAGTTTAATGGCCGCCCGGTCCATATCCACCAAAGAGGAAGGGTCCGGCATCAGTGATTTCAACGTGGGATCAAGAAACTGATCCGCGTCTTCCAAGCTCACATCCCGGCCAATAAGGACCCGCCCAACAACCTCGGAGATTTCTGTACGCTGAGAAACCGCGAGGGCCTGTGCGGCTCCAACTTCATTAAGCCGTTCGCGCCATTCCTTGCCGTTGGCGGATTTTCTCACGCCCAGAACTGTTCGTCGGCTGGTTTTATCCAAACTTGTCATCATCACTGTCACTGCTAGAAAGGCTGTCTCAAAAAGCAAAGGGGCGAGTGTGTACTACACCCGCCCGTTTCAGCTGTCATCAAAGAGGAATAAGTCTCACGTCACCCTAGAATTTATCTGCATGAGCATGGCGGGCTTCGATATAACGAACTGTGCCTGATGTGGAGCGCATCACCACTGTGTGTGTTTTCACACCGCTAGACGCGAACTTTACACCTTTGAGGAAGTTGCCATCAGTCACACCGGTTGCGGCAAATAAAACATCCCCGCCCGCCAATTCCTCAAGAGAGAACTTGCGGTTTGTGTCAGTGATGCCCATACGCTTGGCACGCTCCACCTGTTCTTCACGGGTTATCACAAGACGCCCTTGCATCTGCCCGCCAATACAGCGCAGAGCCGCAGCAGCCAGAACACCTTCCGGCGCGCCGCCGATACCCACATAAAGGTCAATACCGGTCTGCTCCGTATCGGTTGTATGGATAATACCAGCCACATCGCCATCACCGATCAGGTAGATAGACGCACCACATGCACGAATATCGTCAATCAGCTTGGCATGGCGTGGCCGGTCCAGCACACACACTGTCAGCTCTTCAACCTCAACGCCTTTTGCTCGCGCAACAGACTTCAGATTCTCAAGGATAGGCCGGTCCAGATCAATCACACCCTCAGGGTAACCCGGTCCAACCGCAATCTTTTCCATGTAGCTGTCAGGCGCGTTCAGCAACCCGCCAGCAGTCGCCATGGCAATAACCGCCAAGGAGTTCGGCATATTCTTGGCACAGATTGTTGTTCCCTCAAGCGGGTCCAGAGCAATATCAACCTTCGCGCCGGCCTTTGTGCCCACCTGCTCACCGATATAGAGCATAGGAGCCTCATCGCGCTCCCCTTCTCCAATCACCACAGTGCCATCAATAGGCAGCTGGTTGAGTTCGCGGCGCATGGCATCCACGGCAACCTGATCCGCTGCCTTTTCATCTCCACGGCCACGCAAACGTGCTGCGGCTACAGCAGCACGTTCCGTCACGCGTGCCAATTCAAGTGTAAGAATTCGGTCCAGAACGTTTTCGTCGTTCCCTTGACTCTCAGCCATAGCTTTTTAAACCTCTAGGTGTTCGATGGCCTGTCCATATAGGAAAAGAAATTTTATTTCAATTTCTCAATACGTAAAACCTGCGCCATACAGGTAGTAACATTTTCGGAAGCAATCGCTTCCAGAGCTTCCCTGACCATCATCTCCGATGTTTCATAGGTGATCAAAATGACTGTTTGCGGGTCATCCGGATCGTGCATTCCCGACACATTGCTGTGGGCATCCCGGCTTTTTTGGACGATAGATTCTAAAGAAATCCCTTTGTCAGCCATACACCGCGCAATAGTTGCAAACGAGCCAGGTTCATCCACAACACGTAGACGAATGTAGTAGCCCCCTTCATGAGAGCGCATTCTGGCTTTTTTATAGGGGGTAAGTGTTTCCGCTTTCTGACCAAAGACAGCCAGATCATCACCACGTGCAATATCTGCAATATCCGAGACAACAGAAGAGGCAGTCGCATCGCCGCCAGCACCTGGACCCACAAGAATAACTTCCCCCACAGCATCCCCGTCTACGGCAACTGCGTTCAAGACGCCGTCAATACGGGCAATCGCCGAAGACTTGGGCACCATTGTCGGGTGAACCCGCTGCTCGATACCGCTGTCTGTGCGCTGTGCAACACCAAGCAGTTTGATTCGGTACCCCAGCTCATCAGCCGCTTGAATGTCTTCGGGCGTAATGGAGGTGATACCTTCCACATAGATGGCATCACTGTCCACTTCGCAACCAAAGGCCAAACTGGTCAGCAGTGAGAGTTTATGGGCAGTATCGAAACCTTCAATATCAAACGTCGGGTCCGCTTCTGCATAACCAAGACGCTGTGCATCAGCCAGACACTCGGCAAATGCAAGGCCTTCCCCTTCCATGCGGGTAAGGATGTAGTTACAGGTTCCGTTCATGATCCCGTAAACACGGTCCACACTGTTACCTGCCAAACTCTCGCGCATGGTTTTAACAATCGGGATTCCACCGGCAACGGCTGCCTCGTAGTTCAGGCTCACGCCTTGGCTCTCGGCCAGTGCGGACAAAGAAACCGCGTGTTTTGCAAGCAGTGCCTTATTGGCCGTGACCACATGCTTGCCTGCTTCCAGAGCTGCGCGAACGCTGGCTTCCGCCGAACCGTTCTCGCCGCCAATCAACTCAATAAACACATCAATCTCGGGGGAGCGCGCCATTTCGACCGGATCATCGAACCACAAAGCACCAGAAAGGTCTACTCCACGATCCTTGTCCCGGCTTCTTGCGGAGACCGCCACAACCTTGATCTCCTTGCCGCTACGATGGGCAAGGATATTCGATTTACGTTCCAGTATGCGCAGCAGCGAGGTCCCAACCGTACCCAGACCTGCAACACCAACTTTCAATAGTTCACTCATGAAACTCTTTTACCACTGAGGTTACACGTTAAACGTCCGAGTTGCTCAACTCTTCTGAATTGCTACCGGTTTCATCAAAAAACCTGCGAATGCCTCTTGCTGCCTGACGGATACGTTGCTCGTTTTCCACCAAGCCAATGCGAACAAACCCTTCTCCGTGCTCGCCAAAGCCAACCCCTGGCGCCACGGCAACGTCCGCCCGCTCAATGAGAAGCTTAGAGAATTCGAGGGAACCAAGGTGCTCAAAACGCGCCGGAATTGGTGCCCACACAAACATGCTTGCCTCAGGAGCTGGAATTGGCCAACCCGCGCGGGTGAAGGCTTCAACCAGAACATCACGGCGCTTGCGGTACATGGTGCGCATTTCTTCAATGCAATCTTCCGGTCCATTAAGCGCAGCGGTGGCGGCTACCTGAATAGGCGTGAAAGCACCGTAGTCCAGATAGGATTTTACACGGGCAAGCGCTGCAATCAACCGCTCGTTGCCAACAGCAAAGCCCATGCGCCAGCCGGGCATGGAGAAGGTTTTCGACAAGGATGTAAACTCTACGGCCACATCCATTGCGCCAGGAACCTGAAGAATGGATGGTGGCGGTGTTTCACCGAAATAGATTTCTGAATAAGCAAGATCGGAGAGTACGAAGATATCATGCTTACGGGCAAAGGCCACAATATCGCGGTAGAACTCAATATCCGCACAAGCTCCCGTCGGATTGGACGGATAGCAAAGCACAATGGCAATCGGCTTTGGAATGGAGTGTACAACAGCCCGCTCCAGCGCTTCAAACACCTCCGGCCCCGGCTGAGCCGGAATGGAGCGCAAAGAACCACCAGCCATAAGGAAGCCAAAGGCATGGATCGGGTAACTTGGATTTGGCACCAAGACCACATCACCGGGGGCCGTAATGGCCTGCGCCATGTTGGCAAAGCCTTCCTTGGAGCCAAGGGTGGCCACAACCTGCGTATCAGGGTCCAGTTTCACGCCAAAGCGGCGCTCATAGTAGGCTGCCTGCGCACGGCGCAAACCGGGAATACCTTTGGAGCTGGAATACCGGTGGGTGCGGGGATTTTGAACAGTCTCAACCAGCTTATCAACGATGTGCTGCGGTGTAGGATGATCGGGGTTGCCCATACCCAAATCAATAATATCCGCGCCCGCCGCTCGTGCTTTGGCCTTAAGACGGTTTACCTGTTCAAAGACATAGGGCGGGAGCCTGCGTGTCTTGTGAAAGTCGTCCATACCAAAAGCCTCGCTTATTTATTAATACTCATGTTTTCTAGGGGCAACTACAGCGTCTGCCCCTTGGGCGGCTGTTTTAGCAGGAACCACAGGCTTTTGCATGGGGTTGAGGGCGGATTTGACGATATTTTTTCTCAATTAATACGCCAGATGAGAATTCCTCCCCAATTTTCTTTGTGAGCCCCCTCAAAAGTTACCCACTTGTATAAACAGGTAAACTTCTTCGGCAGGTCCATCAATTTGTATAAAATTCAGAGGAGATTGACTCTATTTCTACGGATTTTGTGCACTTTGCTGCGCCTCGTCAGCAATCTGCTCAAGCTCCGAGCTCTGCCCGCCCGCTTGCTGGCTGGCGGCTCCCGCGCGCTGTGCATTCTCATTCAAAGCCATAAGTTCAGCTTCCGTCTGCTGACGCTGTTCATCTGAAAGCAGGCCATCATCATTATAAAGAATAGGCTCATACTCCGGCTCACCAGGAATTTTGTCATCCTGCTGCATGGCTTCCGAAAGGGTCAGGTTCTCGTTAAACGTGCAGCCGGAAAGGATCGCCAAGGCAGTTACAAAACAAAGGCCAAAGAGTGATCGAGAACGGTTGTTTGTCATGGATTTATGATGCTTTCATTTCGGTGTCAGGGTGAGCGGTTATTGCGATAGCTTTGCAGAACCAGTTACTGCAGACCATCACTCGATAGCTAGCGCCCGACTATATTTATAGACAGTCTATACACGATTCTCACCGGTTTCGGCTTGCATGACCCCCGCATAGCGCCGGTTCTCCCCATCAGCCAGCGGCAAAAACCTCAACTTTAGGTAAATATTTTATTTATGGGCCTATTTAATTAGGCATAGCGACACATAACCCAATAGTTTTCATAGGAAAATAAAAAAACCCCTCTATAATAGAGGTGAAGTTTCTTGGAACTGTAATAATCAATGAATAAAAAAACTTTACCTAAAGTTACTGGAACTATTTTTTGGAATTTAAAGTAGATTAGGGACCCTTTTCATGGGTCTCCTCCGAAAATAGGGATTTGTAAAGTCAATGACCACTGATCATAGGAACCTAATTTCACAGTACACAGTAAAAGACCCGGAAGAACTATCAAGAAATATTGCCAAAATATTTGAAAACGGCGGTCGTGCCCTTGCAGCCTATCTTGAGCCTCGGGAAAAAGGTGAAATCGAGCCGGACTCTCCCGATCAGGTGGCGGGTATCCTGAAGGCCCTTGTTGAGGTGGGGGGCTATTGGGCCAAAGACCCCGGCAGAGCCATTGAAGCCCAGTCTCGCCTTTGGACTGGTTACATGAATGTTTGGGAAAGCTCCCTTAAACGCATGAGCGGCGACAGTGACGAGCCTGCCGTCAAACCAACTCCCACGGACAGGCGCTTCAAAGACCCTGAATGGAACGACAACAGCATTTTCGACTTCCTCAAGCAGATGTACCTGCAAACGAGCAACTGGGCCGAAGACCTGGTGGAAGAAGCAGATGATCTGGACGAGCACACTAAACACAAGGCAGAATTTTACATCCGCCAGCTCGCAGACGCATTCTCCCCTTCCAACTTTGTTTTGACCAATCCAGAGCTTTTGCGCGAAACTTTTGCCACAAACGGCAAGAACCTTGCCACCGGCCTTGGCAATCTTGCGGAAGACATTGAGGCCGGCAATGGAGACCTGAAAATCAGGCAGACAGACAGTGCCGAGTTTGAGGTTGGCAAGAACCTTGCCACTACCCCTGGCAAGGTGATCATGCAAAATGATCTATGCCAGCTGATTCAGTACAGTCCAACCACGGAAAACGTCCTCAAACGGCCACTTCTGATCATTCCACCCTGGATTAACAAGTATTACATCCTGGATTTGGATGCGGAAAAATCTTTTATCCGTTGGGCAGTCGAACAAGGGCACACAACCTTTGTGGTCTCTTGGGTGAACCCGGATGAGAGACAGGCCAAGAAGAGCTTTGAGCACTACATGAAAGAGGGAATCCTTGAATCCCTTGAGGCCGTGGAAAAAGCAACAGGCGAAAAAACAGTCAATGCTATCGGCTACTGCGTGGGTGGTACTTTACTGGCATTCACACTGGCCTACCTTGCCAGAATTGGTGAAGACGACAAGATAGCCACGACTACATTTTTCACCACCCAGATTGACTTTACCAACGCAGGCGATCTGAAAGTTTTCGTGGATGAAGAGCAGCTTGAATGTCTTGAAGATCAGATGAAACGCAAGGGCTATCTGGACGGAAGTAAAATGGCAGCCGCCTTTAACATGCTGCGTCCCAACGATCTGATCTGGCGCTACGTGGTGGGTAACTATATCAAGGGTGAAGCCCCTGATGCCTTCGATCTTCTCTACTGGAGCTCCGACAGCCCCCGCATGGCTGCGGCCAACCACTCCTATTACTTGCGCAACTGTTATTTAAACAACGCCTTCGCGGAGGGTAAGTTGCGTATGGCCAAGCGGGTATTGAAGCCCTCGGACATTAAGATTCCCATTTATAATCTGGCCACGAAGAAAGATCACATTGCTCCGGCCCTGTCTGTATTCAAAGGCTCCAAACTATTCGGTGGACCTGTTGATTATGTTTTGAGTGGCTCTGGCCATATTGCCGGGGTTGTAAACCCACCCTCCAAGAAAAAGTATCAGTACTGGACCAACAGTAAATCCTGCGAAACACTGGAAGAGTGGGAGAAGAGCGCCACTGAGCACCCTGGTTCATGGTGGACACACTGGGACAAATGGATCAAAGACCATGATGATGAACAGGTGCCGGCCCGCCTCCTGAATGGAGATAAGGTAAAAATACTGGAAGACGCTCCTGGAAGTTATGTTAAAGTGCGGTCCTGACCTCAGTTCTTTAACTTAGAGTAAAAGAAAGGGGCAACAGCCCCTTTCTTTATTAGGAGCCTCCCCGTGAAGGATACGAGCGCCGTACAAAATAAATATAAAGCCGGCACCTTTCGCGCACGCGCCCTGCCAGTTGGTCAACTTCGGACCATCGGGCTGGATAGCCGTTTACTCACCGCACAAGCAACCTGGCTCAGCCTGAACCTGCGCCTGATAAGCGGTCCCCTCACCATTGCCACTCTCTACTTCCAACCGGATCTGGGGTGGCCCATCACGGGATCCATTCTTCTATTTATTGCAGCAATTGTCATTTTTGCCCCCCGTTTACTCTCACTACCCGTCAACGTAAAAAGCTGGCCAGCACGGGCCGCCTTTGGAGAGCGGATCTGGCACAATCGACATTTTGTTCCCATCGAAAGTCTTCGAAGCAAACAAGCATTCACTCTTACCCTAGTGACCTTGGTTGGCATGGTGAGCGGGATTGTCGGAGCTATAAACACCCTCCCCTTGATCGCCATCACAGGGGGCAGCATTGCCCTCCTCAGCAAGCTCACCTATCTGGACTCCATGTCCAGATTGTACGCAGAGGTTAAAAATACGCACCCCGTTTACAAGTCCTGGCAGCTCTCCCCCGATAATGACAATAATACCTACAAGGTATACCCCCCGCTCAATCGGCGTGGATAGCGCTGCGCAAAAGCCGCTTTAACTTGTGTCCTTGCAGGAAATTTCACGCCAGTCGATGAGGACTGTCTGGTTCCTGCTCAAAATGCGGTATCTATACTTCACAGGTTTGAAGGTAAAGCTTGGGTGCGTTGACTGGCATTGATAAACCGGCTTCAGATTTTGATAGGTCACACAATCTCCATTCATGGGAGATTGATCGCCTTTTTTCGCCCCAAGCACCATTCCAACCAGACCATCAGGACTTAAGGCACTCTCCTCACTATCCACCAGCACCTCCGCACCGGTGCTATTCCCCTCCGGCCCTGCCTTGAACCCGCACCTTTCAACTCTAACAGTCTGTGCGCTTGCAACCCCTACCAGACCAGAAAGAACAAAAATGGTGGTGGTCACCACAAACCCAAGATTCCTCATCATCGCGCTCCTCAACCCAAACCTCTTCGAATTTAGGCCCGAACTCATAAAAAGCAGGTAAAAGAATCGGCTGTCAAATAAGGGATACCAAACGAAAAAAGGTGCCCCGAAGGACACCTTTTCCCAAAACTTCCAAAGAAGCTTCCCTGCGGTATTAGCGCTTGGAGAACTGGAAGGAACGACGAGCTTTACGGCGGCCGTACTTCTTACGTTCAACAACACGGCTATCGCGTGTGAGGAAGCCTTCTTTCTTCAGAACGCCGCGCAGCTCTGGCTCATAACGTGTAAGAGCCTTGGAGATGCCGTGACGTACTGCACCAGCCTGACCGGACAGACCACCACCTGCAACAGTTACAGTGATGTCGTACTGACCATCACGCTCTGTGAGCATGATTGGCTGACGAAGAACCAGCTGAAGAACTGGACGAGCGAAGTACTCGTTGAATTCTTTGCCGTTTACAACGATTTTACCGGTGCCTGGCTTAACCCATACGCGAGCGATAGCGTCTTTACGCTTACCTGTTGCGTAGGCGCGGCCCTGTGCGTCCAGCTTCTGAACGTGTACAGGAGCTTCCGGCTGTGCTGGGGCGATTGCGTCGCCCAGATCCTCTAGGGACTGAAGGTCGGACATTACTAACCCCTCTTAGCGTTTAGCGTTCTTAGCATTCATGCTCTTAACGTCTACCAATTCAGGAGACTGAGCTTCATGCTGATGTTCACCGGCTGCGTATACACGCAGGTTCTTCAGCTGCGTACGGCTGAGAGGACCACCTGGCATCATACGCTGAACCGCTTTTTCCAGAACGCGTTCTGGAAAACGACCTTCGATGATTGCACGAGCAGTACGCTCTTTAATACCGCCCGGGTAGCCTGTGTGCCAGTAGTACTTTTTGTTTTCGTACTTCTTGCCTGTCAGGACAACCTTGTCAGCATTGATCACGATAACATTGTCGCCATCGTCGATGTGTGGTGTGTAGGTCGGCTTGTGCTTGCCGCGCAGACGGTTTGCGATGAAAGCCGCAAGACGGCCAACCACAACACCTTCAGCGTCGATCAAGATCCACTTTTTCTCGACCTCTGCCACTTTGGTAGAGTGCGTTTTCATTATTCTGTACCGTTAATTGGACAGTTGGAATTAGGTTAGAAACAAACGCAAAGCAGAAACCTGCCAATTGCCTCTCGTCTCTTCGCAAGGGGTGATACGTGTTCTAGAGCCTCACGTCAAGAGCAAAAAAAATCACAAGTCTACAAAAAATCATTATATTTCAAATACTTACAAAATAGGTATCATATTACCACATAATATTTGTGTATGAGAGCTGTTTGGTGGACACTTCCAGCCCGCAAAACTGCTCATTTGCTTTTCAAAGTCGCCCCGACCCTTTCATTTACCAGATTACCCAGAAAAACACCTCCCGCACCTGAAGGTTCAAATTTTCACTTTCATCATAGAGCCGCATTAACCTGCGACACTATAACCAGTACTCCCGCATATCCTTTCGGTTGCAGCTCAACCAAAACTTGTGCAAATTTGAAAATGCGACAGATTTCAAAGCCCAAGGAGAAATCACATGGCCATGATGAAGGCAGCAGTCGTCCGTAAATTCGGAGAACCCTTAGACATATGCGAAGTTCCCGTTCCAGAGGTTAGTGAGGATTCAATCCTCGTAAAAATTGAGGCGACAGGCGTTTGTCATACAGATTTGCACGCAGCTCACGGCGACTGGCCGGTCAAACCAAGCCCGCCCTTTATTCCTGGCCATGAAGGTGTTGGGATCGTCGTGAAAGCGGGAAGCAGTGTCTCCAACGTGAAAGAAGGTGACAGGGTTGGTGTTCCGTGGCTCCATACGGCCTGCCGATGCTGCCATCATTGTGTAGGGGGCTGGGAAACCCTGTGCACCCACCAATCAAACACGGGTTACAGCGTGAATGGAAGCTTTGCCGAATATTCTCTGGCTGATCCCAATTTTGTCGCCCATATTCCAAACAAACTTGAATTTGCCCCTGCGGCCCCAATTTTGTGCGCGGGCGTCACCGTTTACAAAGCCTTGAAAGAAACGGAAGCCAAACCCGGACAGACTGTGGTTATCTCAGGCATTGGCGGCCTTGGCCACTTGGCAGTGCAATATGCGAAAGCTATGGGCATGCACGTGATTGCGGTGGACATTGCCGATGACAAGCTGTCCCTTGCCAAATCTCTTGGGGCTGACATGACCGTCAACGCCTTGAATGAAGACCCAATTCAAGCAGTGCAGGCAGGGGGCGGCGCTGAAGGCGTTCTTATTACCGCAGTGGCTGGGAAAGCATTTGAGCAAGGCGTGGGCATGCTCGCCCGTGGTGGCACCATGAGCCTTGTGGGCCTTCCCCCCGAGAACTTCCCTCTCTCTATCTTTGACCTTGTCTTGAACCGCAAAACGGTACGCGGCTCTATCGTTGGAACACGCAATGATCTTGCCGAATCCCTGCAACTCGCAGCAGAGGGCAAGGCAACTGCCCACTACACAACAGAGCCACTGGACAATATCAACGATATTTTTGACCGGATGATTAAGGGAAAAATCGACGGCCGTATTGTGATGGACCTGTAAATTATCCGCAGACCACAAACAAAACACCCGCTATGCCATGCAGCACTAGCGGGTGTTTTGTTGAAGTTCGAAACGGCCCCTAAGAGAAGTAGGTTCGAACCAACTCCACCTGTTGCATGGCCTCACTCATGTCGAACTCGAATATCATGAAGTCAATCGCGTAGCACAGGCCATAGTAACTCATGGCCCACCCCGCCAATCTGTAGTGTCTCATGGTCAAGGGCGTATCATGGGTGAGATAATAAAATCCCCGATGGCTGCGGCAAAAAACAATATTCAGAAGATTGTTCGCAAAAAGCAGATTTAAAAAGGCAACCGCGCAAAACACAAGCGGGATGCCAAGAAATGCTGTTTTTTCATAGAAAAGAAACTCTCGAAACATACCCATAAAGCGCGGCGTTTCCACCACATATAAATCCCAGAGCACCGGAATAAATAAAACCAGCAGGGCATTCACCGCCAGAAATACAACATAAACAAGGCTGACAACCACCGGCACAAAACGAAACGGAAAGATAAGACAGCCTAAAACAAAATCGGCCAAGCGCCTAAAAAACAATAGAACCTCCCAGATGCACTATTGCAAATTCCACCAATGAAGAATCCTTCTTCAGTTGCCAAAAGCTAAAAGTTAACGGACCACTCAACAAGCTAAAACTATGTGCTAGTAAGAAGTGCACCCAACTATTTTTATATTTAGAAACAAACTAGTAGACATGAACGACCGAATTCACTGAGAGCGGTTTTAGCAAAGGTAAAAGATGACAGATTCCTTAGCCCATACAGTGCAAATCCTGAGGGAAATCACGCAGGACATTCATCAGGTTCCGTTCATCTGCGAACGCCGAAACGGTGCCCTTTCCTACGCAGTGGACAGCCAGACAAACCAGCTGGATGTCTCTGCAACCGCCATGGCGCTGGACCACTTTCCAGCCCCCCTATCGCACTTACCCCGCCTAAGACGGCTTTTTCTGGGAGAAAACGCCTTCCAGAATATCCCCGAGGAGATCTGCCAGCTTTCCGGACTTAAAGAGCTTTACATCTATTCCAACCACCTCAAAACTCTTCCCCCCGCTTTAGGTGCTCTGTCGCAGCTCAAAATTCTGGATTTAAGCCATCAGCCATTGGAGAACGTCCCTGAGGAGCTTGGCAATCTGTCTAATCTGGAAACTCTATACTTGAGCGACACCAATATCACCCAGTTCCCGAAAGCACTTTCGGGCCTCAGATCACTCAGGTATCTCGGTCTAACTGACAACAAAATTTCCGAGCTGCCAGAGGCACTGGGGGAGCTTGTCCAGCTTCAGGAGTTACGCCTTTACAACAACAAGCTGACCCACCTTCCGGCAAGTCTTGGCAACCTCTCAGCTTTGAGAGAACTCTACCTTCGCGGAAATCCGCTTGAAGCACTCCCAAAAACCTTTGGGCAGCTGAAACAACTTGAGTTTGTGGACCTGCGCGGCACTTGTTTAACAAGCCTGCCCGCGTCGATTGGAGAACTGGGTGCCCTTGCTTATCTGGACTTGCGTGCGAACCCGTTGACAGAGCTTCCCGAAAGCCTTCAAAACCTCAAGAAGCTGCGCAAACTGGACTTGCGCTGGACACGAATTGGAAAAGAGCCCCCATGGTTCCAGACCCTGAGGGATCAAGGTACCTTGATCTACCTATAGCCACTTCAAACGATCAAGGGTCTTGGCGCAGTGAAACCTTATACCAAGCTGCATTATTTGGAACCTATAGGAAGCCACTTTCTAACTCAGATGGAACTGGACCCCGGATCAAATCCGGAGTGACATCCTTGTCTTTTTACAAGGTCATCCCGGCCAACGAGCCGGGATCCAGAAGGAACCCTATAAGTTCCTCTTATTACTGACTGGTCTTAGTCTACCGCGCGAACCACCAGAGCGGAATTCACCCCTCCAAAGCCAAAGGCGTTGCACAGGGCGTGGCCCAGTTTTTTCTCGCGGCCAAGCTCGGGCACAAAATCCAAATCCTCATTCTCAGGGTCTGGTTCAGAGAAATTCAAAGTCGCGGGGACTTTGCCTGTCATAACCGCAAGAGAGGTGAATATCGCCTCCACACTTCCGGCAGCTCCAAGCATATGGCCGGTTGCTGATTTAGTAGAAGAAATGGGAATTTCAGGCAGCAAATTATGGAATATGCTGCGCAGCGCAGCCACTTCCCCTTTGTCTCCAATCGGCGTGGATGTGGCATGGCCATTGACATAGTCAATTTGCGCTGGCTGGCATTGGGCATTCCTCAAGGCCCGTTCCATAGCAAGAGCCGCCCCTTCTCCGTTTTCAGGCCCTGCCGTGAGATGATAGGCGTCGGCGCTGGTGCCGTATCCTTGCAAAATCACCAGAGGTTTGGCCCCGCGGCGCTCCGCATGGGACAGTCTTTCAATTACCAACATCCCTGCCCCTTCAGAAAGGACAAATCCATTTCGTGAGCGGTCATAGGGACGCGAGGCGGCCTGTGGCCGTTCATTTTCCTTAGACAGTGCGCGAGCGGCGCTAAACCCTGCCAAAGCGAGCGGATCAATGCAAGATTCGGTGCCGCCGACCAAAGCAACATCAGCTTCGCCGCTATGAATCAGCCGCATTCCATCTCCAATTGCCTGCAAACCCGCAGCACAGGCGGTCACAGGAGAGCCAATTGGACCTCTAAATCCATAACGGATTGAAACATTCCCAGCCGCAAGATTTCCTAGAAATTGAGGCACAATAAATGGAGAAATGCGCCGCGGGCCTTTCTCGCTCAAGACTTTGACACCTTCCGTGATAACGGGCAGTCCACCAACCCCTGTCCCAATGACGGTAGCTGTCCTGTCTTTTTGCTCTTGCGATTGCGGCAGCCAGTTTGCGTGTTCCAAAGCCTCTTTTGCTGCAGCAAGGGCGAACGCGGTAAACTGGTCCATTTTCTTTTGATCTTTTACCGAGACCACCGCATCAAGATCGAGGCCATTTGCATGCTCACGGTGATCTGGAACATTACCCGCAATCTTTACAGGAATAGAAGCAAAGTCAGCGCGGGTTATAGGCCGTATCCCCGACTGGCCTTGCATCAGATTTTGCCAAACCGGCCAAACCCCGCACCCAAGCGGGGTTATCAAGCCCATGCCTGTAACGACTATTGGATCACTGTGCATCATCGTCTCCTTGTGTGCATACACAAAAAATCAAAAATCTTATAGTTTGCTAAGCTCCTGCAGGGCCTCCGGCATGTTGTTCCAAATCCGGTCTCCCAGTATTCCGCGCACTTGTACTTGAGCTTGCTCCCAAACCGGAAGTAAGTAAGTGAGCTTCTCCTGACCCAGCCTTGTAAGACGATAGGCCTTTGCTCCGCCTCGTCCGCCTACATCGCGTTCAACCAACTTCATTTTTTCTAAAAGGGCAGGATTTCGAGTAAGGCCTGACCTTTCATTGCCAAATGACTCAGCCAAGGCCGAAACCGACCTCGCTGCGTTGCGCGATTTGCCAAGCACACATTGGCCGGTTAAAAAGCTAAAATCAATAGTATCCATTGCTTTGAGTATATACACGACATAGAGTGACCCAGCCCATGCTGAGCCCTATATGACTAATTCACTGGGATTGCGGCGGGATGGAATAGGTTGCCGTCGCGTGGCCCACTAGATTCTCGCGAGCACCCTGCCAGATCTCGCAGTCAATCACCACAAGCCGTTTGCCCAGTTTCAATATTCTGGCCGCCGCAAACACCGCCCCCTTTTCCGCCTTACGCAGAAAGTTGATATTGAGGTTGGTTGTCACCGCCAGCGCCTGCGGGCCGATGTTGGAAAGAATCACCGTATAAGCTGCAAAGTCGGCCAGCGTCATCAGCGAAGGCCCAGAAACAGTCCCCCCCGGGCGCAGTTCATTCTCTCCTGCCTCCAGCCGAACCTTAGCCTCTCCCGGCCCCACGTCCTCAATAAAAAACACCCGTCCACCCGAGTGCATCTGCGGGAAAACCTGATCCAAAAACGCCGTCAACTCCTGCGCACCAAGCCTTACTTTCAAATTCATAAATCCCTCAATTTTACTAGCTTAATCAATAAAATATACATCAAAGGACAACTCCAAATTCAATCTCGCAAAAGCTTCCATTTGTTCTGGCCAAATTGTTGGTCCTCCAGTGCCCTTAGACCACCAAATACTATTAATCGACATTTCTATTCCTTGCTGCTGTTGCAATCTTCGAATCTCCTCTTCATGAGGGGACAATTCAGCAATTAACCAAGACATGTGGTCTCTCACATCCTTAGATTGAATGTGATTTTCAGACGACAAGAGCCAATAGGAATTAGGAGCTGTCCGTCTCCTGCCCAGAGAGTTTACAAAAGTGTCACCTTTCTGAACGCATTCACTGGGTTCTATTTTAAGGAACTCTGTAATTTGAGATGCCCTAGATTTCGTATATATTATGAACTTTGAGTAGGTATCGTAGCAACTTTCGTACTTGCAATCGATCAGGGTCAGGCGTGACTTAAACTTGCTCTTAGTGTCCCACGACTCCAAGCTAGAGACTCCCTTTAGTAATCAATAGATAATTATTGACACGCATAAGTATATAGCAAAACAACACTAACGCAAAAGAGGTAGTAAAGTCTATCGGGGATACTCAGACTTCTAGCTGTGGCTTCACCCACAAAGGCGGTTGCACTTTGCCTGCCTCCAGCGCAAATATGCACCAAAATATTTCTTTAAAGGATACCCTGCCATGAGCGACAGCCAGCAGCAAAAAACGCCCCTTTCCACGTTGATCCATAATGGCGTCATGCGCATTGTTATGCGCCAGCCAGAAACCATGAATGCCCTTTCCCGAGCCATGATGTTGGCTCTTGATAATGCGCTGGATGAGGCTGCCAGAGACTCCGAAGTGAAGGTTGTTCTTCTTGGCGGCGAAGGCAAAGTGTTTTGCGCAGGCCATGACCTGAAAGAGCTGACAGCAGCCCGTGCGAATGAGGATGGCGGCAAGCAGTTCTATGAGGAAACATTCAAAGCATGTGCACAGCTCATGCAAAAGATTGTCACCCTGCCCAAACCCGTTATTGCAGTGGTGACAGGTGTTGCAACAGCCGCCGGCTGCCAGCTGGTCGCCTCGTGCGATCTGGCCCTTTCCACGGACACTGCAACCTTCTGCACACCGGGCGTCAACATCGGCCTGTTCTGCTCCACTCCCATGGTTGCCCTGTCCCGCAACGTTTCGCGCAAACAAGCCATGGAAATGCTACTGACCGGCGAGAGCATAGATGCTTCCACCGCCAAGGAGTTCGGCCTTATCAACCGCATCATTCCATCCGATTATCTGGAAACTGTCGTTCAAAAATACGCCGAAACAATCGCGGCAAAGTCCGCTCACACGATCAAGATCGGCAAGGAAGCCTTCTATAAGCAGCTGGATATGCCATTGAATGAGGCATACAACTACGCTTCCAAGGTTATGTGCGAGAATATGCTTGCAAACGACGCCGAAGAAGGCATCAATGCTTTCTTGCAAAAGCGCACACCAGAGTGGAAAGACGCATAAACCAAAAGGCTTGACTAATGAATGCTGCCCAAGATCACTACAGCGATACCCTGATTACCGAGGCTTTGAAAACAGCAAAAACAATCGCCTTGGTGGGCGCTAGTCCAAAACCGGAACGCCCTAGCTATCGGGTCATGCAGTTCCTGCTGGACAAGGGCCACAGGGTCATCCCCGTAAACCCCGGTTTGGAGGGAAAGCAGATCTTGGGCCAAACCGTCTACGCCTCCCTCTCCCAGATAAAAGAGAGGGTGCATATGGTAGACATCTTCCGAAATTCAGAGGCTGCGGGGGCTGTCACCGATGAGGCCTTAACCCTCTCCCCTCTCCCCCTCACCATCTGGATGCAACTGGACGTGATCAACGAAGAGGCTGCAAACCGCGCAACCGAAAAAGGCCTCACCCCCATCATGAACCGCTGCCCGAAGATTGAATATGAGAGGTTGGGACTGTAGCCCCACCCATATCTGAGTGTTACCATATGATTAAGAGCAAAAGGCTATTGCACTGCAGGCCCTTTGTTCTTCATTTTATAGAAACTAACACGATAGTTCATAGTTGATGCCCAACCATTGAGGCTAAATCAGCAATAGCTTCTGGATTTATGTTGCGACTCCAGTTCTCTCGCCCCATAGTTGCCACGCAAGTTTAAACAGACAGGGTTGATCTCCAATAAAACTTTCTATGGATTGGATGTTGATCAATTAAATGCATTTGAGAGAGAAATCATGAGCGAGCAGACCAAAGGTTTTGATACTCTGGCAATTCATGCAGGGGCGCAGCCGGACCCGACGACGGGGGCGCGGGCCACTCCTATTTATCAGACAACCTCTTTTGTCTTTAATGACGTGGATCATGCAGCCTCCCTGTTCGGGTTAGAGGCCTTTGGCAATATCTATACCCGCATCACCAATCCAACCACGGCGGTTTTGGAAGAGCGGGTCAACGCGCTGGATGGTGGCAGCGGTGCAGTTGCTGTGGCCTCGGGTCATGCGGCCCAGCTTGTGGCCTTTCATGCTCTCATGCAGTCCGGCTGCAATATTGTAGCCTCCAAGAAGCTCTACGGCGGCTCCATTAACCAGCTCAATCATTCGTTCAAAAGCTTCGGGTGGGAAGTGAAGTGGGCAGAAGACATTGGCGCGGACAGCTTCGCAAAAGCCATTGACGAAAATACACGGGCGGTCTTCATTGAGTCCATCGCCAACCCCGGCGGAGTGATGATGGATATCGAGGCCATTGCGGAGGTGGCCCATGACGCAGGCCTTCCCCTGCTGGTAGACAACACCATGGCAACCCCGTATCTGTGCCAGCCGCTCAAGCATGGTGCGGATATTGTGCTTTACTCCCTGACCAAGTTTATGGCCGGACATGGCAACTCCATGGGCGGAGCCATTGTAGATGGTGGAAGTTTTGACTGGTCGGCAAGCGGAAACTATCCGCTTCTTTCCCAGCCTCGCCCAGAATACAACGGTATGGTGCTGCACCAGACTTTTGGACCCATGGCTTTTGCCATCTGCTGCCGCGTACTGGGGCTACGGGACCTTGGCCCCGCCATCTCGCCGCAAAATTCCTTTAATATTCTCACGGGCATTGAAACTTTGGCCCTGCGCATGCAGCGCCACTGCGATAACGCCTTGAAGCTGGCGCAATATCTGGAAGACCATAAGGCCGTTGACTGGGTGTCGTATGCAGGCCTTGAAAGCGATCCCTATCACGCTCTCCAGAAGGTCTATTGCCCTAAAGGGGCTGGCGGCGTGTTCACATTTGGTTTGAAGGGGGGATATGACGCAGGCATTTCCTTGGTGAAGAATCTGCAGCTCTTCTCCCATCTGGCAAATATTGGCGATACAAGAAGCCTTGTAATTCATCCAGCCTCTACCACCCACCGCCAGCTTTCCGACGAGCAAAAGACGGCGGCTGGCGCTGGCCCTGATGTGGTTCGGGTATCAGTTGGCATTGAGGGTATCGACGACATCATCGCCGATATGGAACAAGCGCTGGCCAAAGGCGTTTAGAGCGGACCGCCAAAAAGTGGATACCGGTTTTCGGCGATCCACGCCTAAACAATAGCTTCAAGCAGTGAGCTGTTTCAATAAAACGCCTCACTGCTTTAGAGAGCATTCCGTTTGACTGGGTTCAATCAAACGACGAGAATTCGCTCAAAATAAATAAGTTAGAGTGCACAGCGTGAATGTGAATGAACGCGATGTGCTCTAAAACCCCGTTGACAGTGGAAGCAGAGGCCTCTCACGCCTCTTTTTTTTGCGGGGATAGTGCTGCAAAGCTCGGTGCTTTTGCACCGCGCAGCAATACAAGTTGATCAACGCACAGGGCCAGCAGCACGACAGCAAAGCCCTGATGGAGCAAAGCCCGATCAAGAGGCACATGCCCCAGAAGCGTCACCACGCCCAAAGCCACCTGAACAATCCCAGCTATTGCAATCCAATGGGCATTTTTGCGCAGGTCTAAGTTTCCCGTTCCGCGCATTACCCGATAACTTTGAAAGGCAATCAGTCCGGTCAAAACATAAGCTGTAACCCGATGCTGGAACTGAACTGTCATGACATTTTCAGTAAAGTTCAACCACCACGGAGACATCGCCAGTAGTCCTGAAGGAACCACCTGTCCGTCCATCAACGGCCATGTGTTGAAAGTAAGTCCCGCATTCAGGCCTGCCACCAGTGCCCCCATAAACAGCTGGAGGAACAACAGCAGTAAAATGGCCCAGCTCATGCGGGTAAAGGCGTCGCTATTCACATCTCCTGTGATCTTCTCCCCTCTCGCAGTCCATTTTAACAGGCGCGCCAGATAAAACAGATAGGCAAACAAAATCAGAGCGATACTCAAGTGCACAGCCAGACGGTACTGGCTCACATCCACACGTTCCGCCAGGCCGGAAGACACCATCCACCAGCCGATGAGGCCCTGCAGCCCGCCAAGAGCCAGTGCAAACACAAGGCGCGGTTTGATCCATGGCTGCAAGCGCCCGCGCACCCAAAACCACACAAGCGGAATAAAGAAAAACAACCCAATGGTGCGCCCCAACAAGCGGTGCGCCCACTCCCACCAGAAAATGGTCTTAAACTCCTCAAGGCTCATGCCCAGATTCATCTGTTTGTACTGGGGAATCTGCTTATATTTTTCAAAGTCCTCCAGCCATTGCATATGGGTGAGTGGTGGAATCACCCCGTGAACAGGCTTCCATTCGGTAATTGAAAGGCCGGAATCGGTAAGGCGCGTAGCCCCACCCACGACAACCATGCCAAAAATCAAAAGGCATATAAAATAGAGCCAGATACGTACAGATCTGCCGTTTTCAAGCCCTGTACCCTGCCCGTTCCCACTGTGGATTGCTCGAATCATAACTCATTTTCTGTCGACAAACTTTAACGAACTATATATGCGATCAAAACGAATGGAATAGGCAGTTTGTCTGGAAAGACCTGTCACAAGTCGCTCACGCGTCCACTCCTTCTGGGGTTACCACAGGAAGGATATAGCTGGAGCCCGGCTCGCAAAGCAGGTTTCAGGCAGGAATTTAGAGCCTCTCGAACAGGGGCGTTTTTGCGAATAAGGAATACCCATGTCATCCAGCTTGCGCCGCTTTATCGGAATGGTCGCTCTCGTCGCATTCGTTATTATCTACTGCTTCATTGCCATGGTGATCGGCGATATGACAATGGGACAGCAGCATTGGGCCGTTCAATTTTCCTACTTTGCCATTGCCGGTCTGATCTGGGTTCTGCCCGCGGCCGGAATCATCAAGTGGATGTATAAGACGAGCGACTAAAGGCGGCGCTTGCATTCAATAAACCATCTCCATTGGGGCCTGCTCTTTGTAAAATTCGGAATAGTCCTCAACAGGCGGCACAAAAGGCGGGCGCGGTGCAATTAGTCTTTGCGCCCAAGAGGCGGCCTTATAGATGGGAAATGCATGGCCGCTCACATATAATTCCACCATCTCCGCGCTTTGGTAATCTCCATTCAAGGAGACTCTGGGCAGGTACATGGGCTGTTTTAAGTTTTTCCTGCCAAGCGTAGAAGGCTGAGTGGTCACCGCCGCACTCAGACCCAGTTCCTCGAGTTCTCCCCCAATTACTTTAGATGCAGCCAGACGCCCCCCATAGGGGAATGCAAAGTGTCTGGGTGTCAGGCCAAGCTTTTCCTGCATCCGCTCCATCCCGGCAGCGACCTCCAAACGGGCTTGAGAGGCCTGCAAACGGCCAACGGCAAAGTGATTGGCGCTATGAGCGCCCAGAGTGATAAGCGGGCTTCGGGACAGCTCTTGCAGCTCTTCCCACCCCATAACAAGTGTTTTGCAAAGGCTGGTAGAGTTAACTCCATAGGTTTCACAGGCTTTCCGAATGGCCAGCCGCTGTTGGCGTTCACTGACCTCATTCATCAAATGATAGTGGGCCATTTTAAAGGCCCTGTGCTTTTCCTCTAAGCTCTGTGTTGGAAACACCAGCCTCCCCCCGTCAAAGGAGAGTTCCACCTGTTCGTTTTCACGAATAATCCGCTCCAGCACTGTCCACCACATGTCTGCGGTTCCATCAACAAGACCGCTGCAAATGAAAATCGTTGCAGGAACGCGGTGAGCCTTCAAAATAGGGTACGCAAAAATTTTATTGTCGCGGTAGCCATCATCAAAGGTAAACACAGCAAACGGACGCTCTCCAGCCCTTCGCTTTCGTCCAAGCCTAAAAAGCGCTTCTTCCAGCGAAATAAGGTCCATTCCCATTGCTCGCAGTTGAACAATGGTTCCCTCCAAAAACGCCGGTGTCACTTCCAGCCCTCTATTAGGTTGAAAAGTATGCCGCATTTCTGGCCGCACGTGGTGTAAGGTGAAGATGACGCCTCTGCCGCCGGTGATGGGCCGCATCAGTTTTCCGAGCCACTTTTTCGATAGTTTGGAAGCCCCCACCTTGATAAGCGACTCTCTTATGTTCATTGGCACTCGCGAATCTCATAGAACTACCTAAAGTAAGCCTAGGGGAAAAACATCAGGGTTTGCACCACATATTTTCTAAGGTCTGGCTGTCATTGTTTACTTGAGGGGGCTTTATGTCCGTTGCATACAAAAACAACACCGCATCTCAAAGCCAGCTCAAGCCCCCATTGCACCTCACCACCCACCACTGTCTGGATACGCCCCAACTGGAAGAAATCTGGCAAGCATTGGAGCCACATGGGGCAGGTTCACCCTATAGCCGCAGGGCATGGTGTACGGCGTGGTTTCATGCTCTAGCCAAACACACCAAGGCCCGCCCTTTCCTCGTGACTGGCTCTGTTCAAGGGCAGCCGGTTTTTATTCTTTGCCTGTGCATCTACCACTCCGCCTTTGGTAAAGCCGCCAGATGGGCAGGTGACACTCTAGGCAACCAGAATACCGGGTTATGGGACCTTGACTATTTAGGGAGCTTGACTGAGAGCCTGCGTGCCCCCTTGCAAGACCACCTTCACGACGAAGGCATTGACACGCTTCAACTGGTCAATACACCAGCCTCAATTGGCACAGTCCCAAACCCGCTCTTTAACTCGCAAGATCAGCAAAGCCCCAATGCCGTTTACCCTTTTAAATTAGGCGCGGAGCCTGAAAAGTTTATCGTCTCCAAAAGGTCCAGTTCATCACGGCAGAAGCTGCGCGGCAAACGGCGTAAACTGGAGGCGATTGCTCCGCTTATTGCCAAGCGCCTCACCACACTGCCGGAGCAACAAGACCTCGTAAACCAGTTTATTAAGCAGCGGTTTGAGCGTGAAAAACTGACAGGAATTCCCGCAGGGTTCACAAAAAAAAGTCATGCTGAATTTCTTCATGCCCTCGTTCGAAACCTTCATACTCAAAGCTGCGGCGTCCAGCCTGCACTCTTTGCCCTATTACATGGAAATCAGGTTTTAGCCACGTATATTGGAATGGAGGCCAATGGGTGCTTTTATTGCTACTCCCTGTCTGTCACCTCCGGTCCTTACCTGCGCTTATCTCCGGGCGAACATCTGGCAACTGCTGTTATTGAGGATCTGTGCCAGAGGGGCATGACAGCCTTCGATTACGGCTTGGGAGAGGAGGCCTATAAGCTGGCATGGGCGGAGCCTGAATTTTTGAGAGACTGGATAGAGCCTCTCTCCAAGCGCGGCGCACTTCACTGCCTTGTTATGAAACAGCATCTCAAGCTGAAAACCGCCCTAAGGGCCAACAAGCGGTTTTGGCAGGCCTACCGCGCCCTTAGAAAATACAGCAAGGCCTTGTCAGCCCGTTTAGAACGCGTTCCGTTTGATTGAAACAGCTCACTGCTTTAACCTATTGTTTGGGCGCGTATCCTTAACCGAAAACCGGCATCTACTTTTCGGGGATACGTTTTAGAGCGCGTTCCGTTTGATTGGGTTCAATCAAACGACAAGAATTCGCTCAAAATAAATAAGTTAGAGTGCACAGCGTGAATGCGAATGAACGCGATGTGCTTTAATCACGTCACGCTGCCCGTTCGATACCATAGTAGGCAGCCACATCCCCGCCTGGAATGCATTCCACTTCCACCGGTGCACCACTGTGTTTTTCCAAAATATCTAGAGCCCGATCCAGCTCCGGCCCCGTGGGCGAGCCGTCGGTGGCCACAATAACCCGATCCGCTTCGCTCACCATCTGAGCGCAAATCAGGCTTGGTTCAATTAACCCTAAATCTGCAATAATAATATCGTAGGTTTCATCCAGCGCATCCATAATAAGGCCGTACCGCCCCTCTTCAATGGCATGCTCGTAAATGGGCAAGTTACCCGTTTCAATAATGTGTGCCCGCGAAGCATAGTCACGCTGGATCACATTGGAAAATGCAGCGCTTCCTTCCAGCAACTCGGAAAAGCCGGGGTAACTGTCGAGGGGATGCACGGGAGAAGTATCAGCGCGGACACCGGTGCCCGAAGCTCTCACTTCCAAAAATAGTGGTACAGTGCCTTTTTCGGCAAGTTTACGGGCACACGACAAGGCAACCTGTTGGGACAGATTTTCACTATCGACACTTAAAACAACAACCCGCTGCACCTGTTCTGTCAAAACTTCGTCATACCCAGCGCCAACAGAAACCGGATCATGAATATATCCAGTGGCAGGCTCCTCGGCAAAATGGGGAGGATCTTTTGCCAAACCGGGCTCCGAAAGCGAAGTCTCAGGAGCTGTATCGGTCGGCGTTTGTAACCCATCTGCTTCCGGGGACTGCTGGGGAGCCGGTGCGCTTTGGTGCTCATACGCCGTGCCCTCTTCCTGCGCCTGCGAGCGCAAACGATCAGCGACCAGCATATCCGCTGCATTTTGCAATCCCGCCACAGAAAGCGCGTCCACCACTTGCGGGTGAGGAACAGTGTAGCTTTCCTTTTGAAGGGCGAGCCCACTTGTCAAGCTGCGTGTTGTTACCCCCACAAGACCCAGAAAGAAGCAGGCAAAGGCTGACAGGGCCCCAAGCGCAAGCGGATGAGGGCCAGAGGGTTCAATGGGCACAGATGCCCTTGAAATCACTCGCGACTCAGCATTCAAGATCCCTGCACTTCGCAGTATCTCCGCTTCACGCAGATTGGTCATCAGCGTTTCAAGTTGCCGTGTTTTGGCTGCGGCATCGCGCTCCAGCTCCTGAAGGCGGACCGTATCAGTTCCCGCTTGGGCAGCATCTTGTTTCAGCCGTTCAAGACGTGCGCCCAAATCTTCAACCCGCTGCTGCGCCATCGTGGCATCATTTTCCAGCCCCAGCATAATCTTTCGAGCTTCACTTCTGATCTGCTGTTCATAACCGTTCAGCTGCGAGCGCAAAGCCTTTATTTGCGGGTGGCTGGCCAGCAACGTGGTAGACAGTTCCGCAATCCGTGTCTTCAGCTCAATCTGCCGCTCACGCAGTCGCTGAATCAGAGGAGAGCTCAAAACCTCACTGGCCGTTTCCAGCGAGCCACCGTTTTTTAAAAGACCGGCAATCATCTGGGCACGCGCTTCAGTGTCCAGCTGCTGTACCTGCGCGCTGGAAAGACGGGAATTCAGCTCACTCAGTTGCTGCTGGCTCAATGTCTGGGTAGGGCTGCCCAGCAACAGGTTGGCACTGGCCCGAAATTCCTCGATCTTGCGTTCAGCAAGCTCCACTTCCCTTTGCAGCCGCGCTACTTGGGGCGACAAAGCTTCAGCAGCGGTATTACTTGCAGTTTCCTTGGCTATATTTTGGAGGGAGCGATATTCCCCTACCACTTTGTTCGCAACCCGCGCTGACAGGGAGGGTGATTGGGAGGTAAAATTCACCGAGATTACCCGCGAGTCATCCACGCGGTAAACCTCAAGGTCTTCTATGAGTTTCTTAAGCGCCTTTTGCTCATCGGAAACCGCATTGCTGCGCTGTGCAATTCCAAGTGACGCCAGTGCTTTTTCAAAAAGACCGGGGCGACTGGCCTCCAAAAACTCTTCGGAAGTATCCAGCGAAAGGTCCTGCACCACACGGCGCGCCAAATCGCGGGAGCGCAGCAACTGGACCTGACTGGCAACCCCCTGTCCATCCAGCAATGCCCGCTCGCTCTCGCTCCCCCTGTCCTGCCCCATATACGAGAAACTGGAGGTATCAATCAGCACTCTTGATTCACTGGTGAACACAGGCGGGCTGCGATAGGCGAGCGTAAACACTCCGGCGCCCACAATCACACAGAGCGGCAAGAGCCAAAGGCACGATTTTAAAAGTTGGCGAAATAAAACACCAAGGTCAAGAAAGACATCTTCCTGCGGCACAGACGAACCCTTAACGCAGCGCATATTAAAACTAACTGGTTATAATCTACTATTATAGTAACCAATCAGTTAAACATAAACGATAAAATACTATGATAATTTTACTATTATTTTCTAAGAGTAGACTTTCCAGCCCTTCAATCTAGTAGTTATTTTTATTTAATTAATATTAACAAAGTTCAGCCAAAGATCTCCTAGTTTTAATTGAGGGGAAAAAATGAAGCTGCGATTCCTTGCGATCCTTTGCATTTCCTTGTGGATCTGCGGGTGCAACACCTATGAAAAGCCACCGGCAGCTTTTCATGGTGTCTTGGTGCAGCCTTATAAGCTGGAGGCCAGTGACCAAATTCGGATCACGGTTTATGGTCAAAGCGATCTCACCAACACCTATATGGTGGATCAAGACGGCAATATCTTCTTCCCCCTCATCGGGCAGGTTCCCGCCAAAGGTCACACGCAAGCCCAGCTCGCCGCGCTCATTACACGCAAGCTCAAAGCCGGCTATATCCGCGAGCCCGACGTTTCCGTTGAAGTTGCCCAATACAGGCCTATCTTCGTTATGGGAGAAGTTTCCAGCAGCGGGCAATATCCTTTCATTGCGGGCATGACGGCACAAAACGCCATAGCCACCGCAGGCGGTTTCACAAGTCGTGCCAACCAGCGTGATATTGACATCACCCGCCAGATCGACGGCAAAATATTCAGCGCTCGAACCCTCATCACCGACCCGCTGCGTCCGGGAGACACCATCTACGTACGAGAGCGGTTTTTCTAGTGCACTTCCAACTGCAGCTTAATACTATTTAAAAACAGGAAATTAAGCTCTCAACTCCTCTTATTTTTGCTGATACCAGCACAAGTGAAAACCATTTACAATGGGAGTTCATTCATGCACATTTGCCACTTAACTAATTGAAATACTAAATATATTAGCCGTTAACTATATATTTAATAGAATTTTATTTATCCTTAACCTTCCCCGCAAGTGGGTGTAGTTTCCATACTATGCAGCTTTTCCATGTATTTTTTTGGGAAGCGGCGATACGTTGGGGATCATCGACAATGCAGTATCCGCCTTTAAAGATATTCCACTGTGTGCGCTCGCCTTCGGGTGGCATTTTGCGCCACCTAGAAGACTTGGCGGACCAGCAAGCAGCCGCAGGCCATGAGGTGGGGATCATCTGCGATCACCCTGCCGGTGGCTCCTATGATGAAGAGCGCCTGTCCCACCTTCAAAAACATCTGGCATTGGGTCTGCACCGCCTCCCCATTGGCCGCGAACCTTCGCCTGCTGATATCATGTGTGTTCTGCGCACCCGCGTCATCTTAAGTCGCTCACAAGCACAGGTGGTGCATGGGCACGGGGCCAAGGGAGGCATGCTGGCCCGTTTCGGCGCTGCCATGTGGCCACGCGCACGCCCTGCCCCCCTGCGGATTTACAGCACTCATGGGGGCAGCCTTCACTTTTCACAAAACACCTCCCAAGGAAAACTATATCTGCAACTGGAACGGTGGCAGGAGCGGCATAGCGACGGGCTGTTGTTTGTGTGCGAGCAGGAACGGCGCAGCTACCTAGAAAAAATAGGCCCGCCAGCCTGCAAAAACCGTGTTGTCCACAACGGCCTTCGCGATGAGGATTTCATATCCGTGCCCTGCCAACAGGCCGCAACAGACTTCTTGTATATAGGCGAACTTCGGGATTTGAAGGGCGTAGACCTGTTGCTTCACGCACTTAAAATCACAAGTGAGAAAACCGGATCCCCCCTAACCCTGACGATTGTCGGCGATGGGCCGGACAAAGAAAAGTATTTAACGCTTTGCCATCGGTTGGAGCTAAATGGACAGGTGAATTTTACGGGTCACCTCCCCATAAAACGGGCGCTCACACATGGCCGCATTGCCGTGGTCCCATCACGACAGGAAGCCTTTCCCTATATCGTTCTGGAAATGCTGGCAGCGGGTAAGCCCCTTCTGGCAACGGACAGCGGCGGCATACGTGAAATTTTCAGCAGTACGCCCTACACCTTGATGGAGCCTTACTCCCTGCCATCTCTTGCAGTGAGCATGGAAAAGGCTTTACAGCCCGGATATTTTTCTCCCCACCAAATCGCAAAGCTTACGTCCCTAGTCAAAAACCGGTTTAGCGCCCGGCACATGGCCCAGCAGATCACCGAGTTTTACGGGGTGTGTTTTGAAAATATAAAAGTCAGAAACACGTCTCCCCAAAACATAAAAAACCCACAGTGCCTCGAACCAAGTGCAACCCCCATCGACAACAAAAGCCTTAGCCGGACAATTGATGACCAGAGCAGCACCATATTCTCCAAGTTCCTTAACTCCACACGAAACCAGCGGCAGCACCAAAGCAAATGAACAAACAGATGGAGTAAAAGTATCCGGCGCACTTTCACAGGACGCTCTGGATCTGGCCGCCAACCTTGCAACCAAGACCATATCACGGAAGGTCCTGTTTGGGGCCTTGCGCGCTATAGATGCGCTTCTGGTCTTTCTGGCGGGATATTGCGTTTTTCTGCTTGGCCCCTTCCCCACTCCAGCTGGAAGCTGGCAGTTTTTACTGCCTCTGGCCGCAGCAACGCTCACCGTAGTCATGTTTCAATTCATCGAGCTCTACCAAATCCATCTGCTGCAAACCCGAGCCCATCAGTTTTTTAACCTACAGGTGGCGTGGGGCATGATCATCACCATCTTGACCGTTTTCATCACCCTTGTTCACGGGGTCGACGCCATTCCAAGAGAAGCCCTGCTGCACTGGTATATAAGCGCGGCAATCATTCTCACCCTTTCCCGCTATTTCTGGAGTTTCCCCATAAACCAATGGGTCAGGCAAGGGCGTCTCATCCGCCGCGCTGTCATCGTTGGGGGGGGGACATCTGCTGCCAACCTCATCAATGAACTTGAAAAACGCGAGACTTTGGATATCTCCATCTGCGGAATTTTTGATGATCGGGGCGCGCACCGCTCGCCAGATGTGGTGCAAGGCTACCCAAAGCTGGGAACAATCTCCGGCCTCATCAAGTTCGCCCGTATTGCCCGCATTGACATGCTGCTTGTAACCATTCCAATTCGCGCGGAAAAACGCATTGTCGAACTTCTGGAGCACCTTTGGGTTCTGCCCGTGGATATCCGCCTGTCGGCCCACTACGACAAACTGGGCTTGCGCGGAAAAGCCTCGTCCTTTGAGGGTACTGTCCCGTTTATTGATGTGTTGGAACGCCCCATTACGGATTGGAACGCGATCAGCAAAAGACTGTTCGATGTTGTGCTGGCTTCCCTGTCGCTACTCGTGTTGTGGCCCATTTTTCTCCTCATTGCCCTTGCCATAAAGCTGGAAACTCCTGGCCCCGTTTTCTTTCGGCAAAAGCGGTATGGCTTTAATAACGAGCTGATCAATATCCTGAAGTTTCGCAGCATGTACCACCATACCAGTGATCCCTCGGCCTCACGACTGGTGGTGCGGGGCGACAAGCGGGTTACAAAAATCGGAGCCTTTTTGCGCAAAACATCGTTGGATGAGCTCCCTCAACTTCTCAATGTCATCAGTGGCGATTTATCGCTGGTGGGGCCGCGCCCCCACGCCCTTGCCGCGCAGGCCGACAACCGGCTCTATGAGCATGTGGTGGATGGTTACTTTGCCCGCCACAAGGTGAAACCGGGCATCACCGGCTGGGCTCAGATCAACGGATGGCGCGGGGAAACCGACACGAAGGAGAAAATCCAGAACAGGGTCGAATGTGACATTTTCTATATCGAGAACTGGTCTTTGTTTTTTGATCTTGTAATTCTTTTCAAAACCCCATTCCACCTGTTCAACACCAACAACGCCTACTAGCTTGATGGGTACGCCTGTTTCCAATACCCGAGCGCCGCTTCGCATCCCGCTTGTCACCCGTCTGCCTGTCAAGGTTTCACGCGCCGCTCTTGCAGCCGGAGCCTTAACGTTGACAATGGCAGTAAGCGGCGCTGCCATGTTTGAACCCTCTCCCTATGAGTACATGGTGCTTGTACTTCTGGGTTTTGCCTGTCTCTTTGGCCTGTCGCTCCACAGGGGGCTTGCACCCCTTCTCGCCTTGCTCGCCCTTTATAACCTTGGCGGAATTTTGGTGTTTGCCAGCTCCCCCATAAACACACAGAGCCTGCAATTTGCTGCCAGCAGTCTGTTTATGGCTCTTTCCGCCATACTCATTGCAGCACTCCTTGCCGAAAACCCGCAGCGCTTTTCCTCGCTTGAGAGGGGCTATGTCTTTGCAGCTGTTTTATCTTCAACTCTTGGGGCGGTTGGCTATTTCGATCTGTTCTCCGGCGCATTTGACAGCCTCACCCTTTACGGGCGCGCCAAAGCCTTGTTTAAAGACCCCAATGTCTACGGCCCGTTTCTTATCGTTCCCTGCCTTCTGCTCACATATGATGTGCTCACAAAGCCCTTGGGACGCTCAATGTTTCGAGCCCTCTTGCTTCTCCTGCTGGTTCTTGGTGTTTTTCTGAGCTTTTCACGCGCTGCATGGGGCGCTTTTCTGGGTGCCAGTGCCCTCCTGTTCTTGATCGTCTATATCAACGAGATGCGCCAGATTTACCGGATCCGCCTGCTGTGCATGCTGGCTCTTGGTTTTATTCTTCTCGTACTGGCCCTTGTCAGCGCGCTGTCGCTGGAGCCCGTATCTGCCATGTTTTTCGAGCGCGCGCGCTTGGTGCAAGACTATGACAGCGCCCGTCTTGGCCGCTTCGCCCGTCACCTTTTGGGTTTTTTCCACATCACCGAGTACCCTTTGGGCATAGGCCCGGGCACCTTCGGCAAGCTTTTCACGGAGGACGAGCATAACGTCTACCTGAAAGGTTTCACAACCTACGGCTGGCTGGGCGGTTTATCCTACACCTCTCTCGTTCTGCTGACCCTGCTGAAAGCCACACCCTTGATCTTCAAACCCAGACCTTGGCAAAAATACACCGTGTGCTTCTTCTGCGCCTTTGTTTTGCATAGCCTGCTCGGGTTTATCATCGATACAGACCATTGGCGGCACTTTTTCCTGATCCTTGCCGGCCTGTGGGCTGTGATCGCAATGGAACAAAAAACTGTAATATCTGAGGAATTATCCACTAGGACCATTGCCCCACCCGTTCTTCGGTCTTGATCCAGCCAAAAGAAACAGGTAGGAAGAACCCACTTGACGGGGCAGCAGTCTTCAGGCAACTGCATAAACACCCCGAATATGGAGGCCACTACCACACCTCACATATTCAACAGTCGGGCAGTAGCGCAGCCTGGTAGCGCACTTCACTGGGGGTGAAGGGGTCGTCGGTTCAAATCCGGCCTGCCCGACCAATAACTTCAAAGACTTATAGTCTTGAGCCTTTATACTGAAACATATCCAGCTGCCTTGAAGTAATTCCAACACTCTTGGGGTGTGAACAGATCGCATATGTCACCCAGAGCCTTTATCAAGGTCTCAAAGGTTCTGGCTTTCATTCTGCGTAGGTGTGCTTTGAGCTTGGAAAACGCCATTTCGATAGGATTGAGATCAGGAGAATAGGGCGGCAGAAAAAGGAACCAACACCCGCTTTGTCTGAGGGCCCTTGCGGCTTCTGGAACTTTGTGTGTGGACAGGTTATCCAGAATGACCACCGTTTTAGGGTGCAAGCATGGAGCCAGTTGTGTCGTGATATAAGTGGTGAATGCCTTGCCATTCATGGCCCCGTCCAGAACCCAGGGCGCAATGAGTCCCTCGTGGGTCAAACCGGCGATAAAGGTCTGGTTCTGCCAGCGTCCAAACGGCGCTGTGTCAAGGGCTCGTTCCCCTTTAAAGGCTCGGCCTCGCAGCCGGGTTAAATTCGTTTTAACACTGGTTTCATCGAGAAACACCAGTCTCTCAGGCAGATCACGCATTATAGGCTGACGGGTGTGGCGCCATTCATCTCTGGCATTTTGTACATGGAGTTTGCCACGCTCGGTTGCCACCAACGATTTTTTTTATAGGTGTAGCCAAGACGGCGCAAAGCCTTGGAGACGGAAGTATGGTGAACCCTCACTCCCTCAGCCATGAAAAGTGCATCACATAACTCCATCAACGTGATATCTCCGTCTTGATTGACCAGCTCGCGCAAGAAGGAGAGGTAGGGCTCCAATTTTCCGCCTCCCTTTGGGCGCCCTGTCCTGACCGGGATTAAACTCTGCCCCTCCCGAACTTTACGGGCCAAGCGAGATCCTGATGCTGGAGAGATCAGCAGGCGGCGTGCTGCTTCACGCCCGCTCATCCCGGATAAAATGAGCCTTTTAAAGCGAAGGCGTAAATCAAGTGAAAGTGGCCGGCCCATGTGATCTCCTCCCTAAAAGGAGTGAATCACAAATCAACCTGATTGGGAATCCCCAATCGATTCAGCGTTGCGCCTCATTGCTTTAGCTGAAAAAGTAAAGTCACTTCTCGGGACATTTATCCCTATTGAGCTCTTCCGCCTTTCCTGTTCTATCTTGCGCGTAGCATCTCCCTTTTCACTCTTTGTGGCATAATTGAGAGTTACTCTTGTAGCGCGTCATTTTGGGTACCCGTTTTGCTGGTGCCCTTGAGCACCTCCCCTCCCACTCAATGTAGCTTTGGCCCGTGCATTTTCATTCTCTGAAAGCTTCTTCTCCCCCTAGGGTTTTATGGGGCTTGTCGATTATGGTTAATTATTTTTAAATATGGATATTTCACTGAGGGGAGATTGTTCGATGCCGTTCCCACCTAGAACTGCCGCAACAGACGCATTTATTCGGGCTATCCATAATCATTTGACCACCACCGGCGCTCCTTCAGGGGGAACCAACCGCATGATGATTTCAGCAGTTACTGCAGGTGGTACGGCTAGCTTACCCTCCAGAGTATTTATTGGTTTTTCTGGCGGCGTCGCGGGTGGCACAGTAAGGGCAGTCGTGACTACCATGAACACAGTACCATTGTTCACCGCAACTCGGACGACGATATTGCCTTTTAGTGGCGAAGGGCAACTTGTCGCCCCACTGGGAGGACCTGTACCTATCCAGCTGGGGCATTATCAAGTAGCACATAACCGGCGCTGCTCTGAACCTCGTGCACTACTTGAAGCTGCCCGATCAGGGCTGCGTATTAATGGCATGTCTACGATGTATTGGGGGAACAATCAAAATCCGTACCCTCACCCATCGGGCGGCATACCGAACGGAGTAAACGGGTTCACAATCTTCGCGCGCCCCTGCGATATCTGCTCATTAAATGATGATTGGCTAATGACACGTGTAAACTCTTCAAGAGACACAGCCCGAGGCCTGCCCAGACGTTCAGTGGAAGCCCCCTTATAAACGCCGCGTCTTATTTAACGAGCACCGCAAAAAAGAGAGGTAATACCAAGCTACATTATTTGGAACCTATCGAAAATAGCTTTCTAACTCAGATGGAACTGGACCGATGGATCAAGTCCGGGGAGACATCCTTGCCTGTTTACGAGGTCATTCCGGCCAACGAGCCGGGATCTGGAAGAAACTCTATTGGTTCCTCTTATTGCTGACTGGTATAAAGCTCCAGTGCACGTCTCCCCTCGGCCGCCGCGTAGTATCTCGCCAACTCAGACCAGTTTCGGTGAGTTTTTGAAAACGAAGACGTAAATCCAGCAACAGTGCTGGCCTCATGTGACACCCTCTTCAAAAGAAGTGAACCACAAAGCAATCTGATTGAGAATCCCCATGCGCTTCAATGTTCCAGCCGAATTTTTTAGTGAGAATTAGCATTGAGAGGGATATTCGTCCCTTTTAACAAAACTGGCAGACCCCGCCCAGTTCGAGCAGGGTTTTGTCTTGCGATCTAAAGCTACCAAGTGTGTCCAACATAAAGTCAAAGGGCCTTGGGGTCTAAATCATGTACTGTAAAAATAACCTTGCCTGATCAGCAAGAGCCATCGGTCAGTATCAATGTACGGGCTTTTGTGTCAGCCTTATTTTCATCATCCAGCTGCTTGATGGCATCTTGAACAATGTCAAAATCGCTTTTGCCTGTTGTTTCATCTTTCTCGGGCGTGAAACCCTTTTTTTGCAAAAGCTTCATCAGATCCGGAAACTTGATTTCGCAGTTACTGGCACGCAATTCAGTGACGAGAAGGGATTTCATCTCCTCAACATTCACCTGATCCTTGGCAACCGCGCTGGAAGCTGCCACCAAGAGAACCCCGAGCGCAATGGAAAGTTTTTTCATAAAATTATTCCTAATTGATATTATCTTTCATCAAATCTTCTATCAGTAATGAATAATTTCCTCATGAGCCAATCTGCACTTCCCACAGCTAATGCGTAATACTGCGGAACCCGACCACCACAAGCGACTTGATCGCCCCGTCCGCCACAAATTTCCAGTCAAAGGTGATACCTGACCAGCCCACATAAAACAGCTAGGACACAAGAGAGCTCACAAGCTGAAAATCCGGTCAATTCAAACCGGAACAGAGTAAGCCCCTACCCCAGTAAGCTTAAACTATTCTGTTCACCTGCCCCATGCGCACTTTGTCTGCATGGAGTTCCGCTATTCCCTTCAAGTCCCCATTACACATTTACAACAAGCAGGGAGTTTGTTCGGGGTAAAGGGGCCAACACCGCTGGTTTCAAAAGCAAGATGCCCGTAGAGGATAAGTAAAAACGGCAGGGCATTTCTATCCAAATTCAGGGAGCTTTAAGCTCTCACTAAAAGTCCAGAGTTTTCTTGATACATTGATAGCGGTCACGGTGAGCGATGACTGCATTGGCTTTTATGGGCGTGCGGTCCAGTTTTTTGCAAACATCATTCGCAAAATCAAATGACTCCACAGGGTCATTGGTATCGGCCTCGACAAAAATTAGGTCCTCATCGCCCTTATAGGTTGCACAGCCGGAAAGAAGAGCGAGGGCACACAGTAATCCTAGATATTTCATGGAATCCAACACCTTTCGAGCTTCCAATCAATCCTTCGGAGATCGCGCTTGAATGTGAAAACACTCAAATATTTCAACGGGCTTCCTACGGGATTAATGCCATAGGTAGATCTAAGTGATTCCCACAAGCAAAAATAACAGGTACTTGCAAATGGAAAGACAATCCATGAATACCTATAAATAGTAATCCTCATACTAAGAAGTGAACTCTATAATTCATAATATAGGTTCTTGACTTACACAGTTATAACACAATCAATGGCAATTAAACTGCATAATTATGTTGATTTTTTAGATGAGAATCTTTAGCGTGAAAAGGTGGAGACGAAAGCCTCCACCTTAGTCTTGTTATAGGCTCAAAAAGGCTCGGATGCGGATCACCAATCTCAACTGGGCCTTTCTTGTGTTCAGTTTTACCCGAAGCAACATATAACTCCTACCTCCCAATAAGTGGGCACTGCTACTGCCGAGGTTGCCCATCCTCCCCAGTTGCACCAATTGGCTTGGTGCTGCTGCTTACATAAGTGGTAGTAATAGCGCATATAGCATTTTTTTGGGGAAAAAGCAAATAAATTGTTAAAATAAACTTTACAGCTATATGTAAAATTTTATCTATTCAAGATTCACTTTATTATATACATAAAATATACTAGTAAATATTACGGTAAATTCTTCATAGGTTACTTAAAATGCTTAAATTCAAACTATGTTTATTTTTGTATATTCTATAAAATCAGAATAAGCCTCCCCCAAAACACATGGTAACTTCATGCGGAGCCATGCCGAAGCACTTTTGCTTGGTGCTCTCGCAGAAATTAGAGCGCATTGCTTTCATTTGCACTCACGCCTCACGCTCTAATTTTTTGTTTCAACGAATTTCTTTTCGCTTGATTGAATCCAGTCAAACGACGCAGGTTCTAGCGCGGGCTCAGGCGTATTGCCCCGTCAAGGCGAATAACCTCGCCGTTCAGCATTGAGTTTTCCGCAATGGACTGGACGAGCCGCGCATAGTCATCCCCATGCCCGAGGCGGGAGGGGAACGGGATTTGTGCGGCAAGAGACTCTTGTATCTCCGGCGTCATCCCTGTCAGCATGGGGGTTTCAAAGATCCCCGGCGCGATTGTCATCATACGGATACCGGACTTTGCCAGATCACGTGCAATAGGCAAGGTCATGCCAACAATGCCCCCCTTGGAAGCCGCATAGGCCGCCTGTCCAATCTGCCCCTCAAATGCTGCAATAGAAGCGGTACAAACAATAACGCCCCGCTCGCCCTCATCGGATAAAGGCTCCAGCTGTGCCATGCGAGTCGCCGCTTGTCCGATACAGCGAAAACTTCCAACCAGATTGATATCAATGGTTTTTTGAAAAATCTCCATGGGGTGCGGCGCACCGCGCGAGGTGGTTTTGGCAGCCGGTGCAATTCCGGCGCAGTTCACCAGAATACGTGGTGCCCCGAAAGCCTTTTGTGCAAGCTCGAACCCTTCCAGAACCGATTCATCCCCTGTCACATCCACTTTGGCAAAGCGTCCACCCACTTCTTTGGCAACTTCCGCTCCCTTTTCCTCATTCACATCGAACAGGGTTACCTTGACACCGCTTGAAGCAAGGCGCCGCGCTGTCGCTGCCCCCAAGCCCGATGCCCCGCCTGTGACAACCGCACTGATATCAGAACCTAGTTGCATGCTTTCCTCCAGTTTTTTTTGGGCCTCGACCGGTGGTCATTGAGGCTGCAAGCGTGTCCAAGAGAACCGTCAGTCCGCAAAGCGGTAGAGCACTTCCTCTCCAAGAGCTTACCCTCTGCTTTTTCTCTAAGGACTTATGCTAGGCAAACAAGCTCCACCTTTCCGGCGATTCCTGCAACTGTTTCTTTTTTGCAAAACAAAACCGGCTCTTGAAACCCCTGTGCAGTGGCCAGTTTCAGCGTTGTCTTGTCACTCAAGACTTTAGTCGTATGGGCTTTGTTTGCTGTCTCCATTTTGGCGGCGCGGTTCACCGCATCACCAATCACAGTGTACTCCAGCCGGTTCTCGTTGCCCACAACGCCCAGCGTCACCTGTCCTGTCGCAATCCCGCATCCCACAGTGAAATCCTCCGGCCACCCGCATTCTTTCAAGCGCTCCACATTGGACTCCAGCTCGCGTACAAGGCTGAGGGCCGCATAAAGGGCACGGGCTGCATAATCAGGTGTTTCCCGGGATTTCTTGAAGACAGCCAGAACCCCGTCGCCCAAAAACTTGTCTATCCGCCCCCCGTTTTGAACGATCGCCTCCACCACCAGCTTCTGGTAGACACCAAGCACCTGCATGGTCTGCTCGGGGCTCATGCGCTGGGATGTTCTGGTAAACCTTCGGATATCAACAAAGAGAATGGCAACCTCTCGCACCTCTCCCATTCCCGCGCTCAGCTTTTCTTCGGCCTTGATGATGGAGCTTGCCACACTGGGCGAAAAGAACCGGCTCAGCTCGCGGGCCGCCGCCTGTTCCTTCACCGCAGACAACAGCAGTCGCCGCCCGCGAAGCTGCGCCAGAGCAAGCAGCAGGGTAACCGTCAGGATGATGATAATTTTGTCCAGTTCTGCGCCAATAAGAACCGAGTTGCTGGTCAGGTATTCAATGTAGTTTCGCGTGATACGGTCCTGCCCCATATCCGTAAAAACAGCATAAAGAACCAGTGCGATCCATCCGATTACGGCTGCCGCGCCAGATAGCAGCAAGAATTTCACATCAAAGCGCAGGGCTCTCAAGGCAATGAACACAAACACATACATCAAGGTGGGGGTTTTAAGATAAAAGGCGGGGTGCTGACTATACTGGATATGGAAGGAAAAGATCAGCCCGAACAGGAGCCCCATATCCACCAGAACGGAAAGAGCCAGATACCAACCGGGCAGGCTGCACCGGAATGAGATGTAAAGGCGAACCAGCGTAAATACCAGATAAAAGGCCAGAACACCGGGAACAAAGCTGCTCCCAACACTGCCTTCTGCACTTGGGGAAATGAAGTAGAGCACAGAAAGTAGCAGTATAAACGAAAGCTGCACCACCCCCACAAGCCGCTCGGCAGAATCCTCACGCCGCCTCAGGTCTTTCCAAACCCGTTCAGGTAACTGTCTTTCCAAATTGTTATCCCCCAGAACAAACTGCCAAAGACTTTTGGCCGAACGGGCAAGGTAGGAAAAATAGACAAGGGGCCGAGGAGTGTTGCGGGGTTGCATCCTGTTCATCCCTTCCAGCTCACATACGGGTGGGAGGTGTGAGGTCCGCGCTGGCACTCAAGGGCTCAGCTCCATTCCATCAAAAGCTATCAGGCATTTTGGGTGGATTTTTTGCGCCTGTAGCTTGATTTCATCCAGTTGCTCATCAAGACGGTTGGGGTGGTGGTGGAACAGAACCGGCACTTTCACATTTGCCCTCATACATATATCCAGAGCCGCCTGCCATGAAGAATGGCCATACCCTTTCAAGGGTGGATACTCCCCGTCGGTATACATACCATCAATAATCACGATATCACTGCCCGCAATAACCTCGCAGATCCGCTCGTCAATGGCCGTCTCCCCTGCTTCATGGTCGGTCATAATGCAGATGGATTGTCCCTTGTAATCAAATCGGTACCCGCACGCCCCGTCTGGGTGGTGAAGGCAGACGGCCTGCATACTCAAGCCCTCCTCCCAGCTTCGCGTCATCTCGCACTTGAAGGATCGGAACTTGACCCCTTTCAAACCCCGCGCTGTCACAGGGAACACGGGCGGTGACATGATACGGCAGATCACATCGCGAAGGAGCAAGGGTTCTTTAAGGTGCCCCGCCCAGAAGTTGACCTTGAAATCAGGGCTATACGCCGGTTTGAAAAACGGCAGGCCGCAGATATGGTCCAGATGGGTATGCGTAAAGAAGAGATCGAAATCGACGGGGTCTTTCAGGGCCAAAGAATCGCCCAGATGGCGCGCTCCCGAGCCGCAGTCTACCACAACAAGCCTGTTTCCCGCGCGCAGTTCAAAGCAGGTGGTTTCGCCGCCATACCGCAGCGTTCCTTTTCCCGGTGTGGGAGTGGAGCCCCTTGCGCCCCAGACTTTGATGGAAAAGTCCTGCACGAAGTTCGGTTATCCTCCATTCCTCTGCTGTGCTTTCGCTTCCGCAAGGCTGCGCGTCGTGCTTTCCAGCCGTCGGGCCAGAAAGCGCATAACTTCAAGGGAGATTTCTGGAAACTCCTTCAGCATTTGAAGGAACTTGTCCTTGGAGATGCTCAGGACGCTCATGCGGCCGTGGGCTGTTAATGTGGCAATTCGGGGCACATCGCACAAAATGGCAATTTCCCCTACAACGGCATACTGACCAACGCGGGCCACCTCTTCGCCATCCACAAACACCTGCGCCTCTCCCTCCATGATGACAAAGGCGCTATCCCCCTCGTCTCCTTGCAGACACAGACTTTCTCCATCTTGAAACTCCACCCGTTCGCTGATGAATGCCAGCAGCCTGAGCTTGGAGCTATCTATACCTTGAAAAAGCGGTACTTTCTTTAAAGCGGCAACCTCTTTGTCGATTGTCACTGTCTTCTTCCTAGACCTCCCTTGGTTCAACAGGAAAAGTATGGGCTTTCCCTGTAAAGTTTGCAACTCTTGGCATTTTTACGCCTTACTCCTTCGTGCCGTGGGACATGGTGAGGGACCCGTCAAAGTCACGCGCCACCTGTGCATTCGCACTTCCAAATATCAAAGTTCTGCCCCTCAGTTCCCCGCGGATCGCATCTCGAAGCTGCTGGTCGCTCTCGCTCAATCCCGCGCCGATATCGTCAATCACAGTGACTTTCGCGTTCTTGATCAGCACGCGTGCCAGACAGATCAACCGGCGCTGGTTGGCAGACAGGCGGGTTCCTGCAACCCCGACATGGTACCCCAGTCCGGCCCGGCGGATGGGCCTGCGCAACTCCAGCTCGTAAAGCAGATCACGAATAACTTCGTCCACTCTCTGGCGGGCATTTTGTCTGTCAAGGCGCGTTCGGCCAAACAGAAGGTTGTCTTCAATGGTCAACGAACTCAAATACTTGTCACGGTCAAAGAACAGGAATTCCTTTTCCCCGCTTTCCGCAAAACTGCGAAAGGCCCGCCGCGCCTTGACAACCTTCGCCTCGATATCCTTATGCAACACACCCAAACGGTGCTTGGTGGGCACCAGTTTGAACGCCAGACCAATCAGCTGGTCTTTATAGTGATCCCTCGTTTTCTGGGGGAGCTGAGGGTTCTCATAGGTGCGCACGATTTGCTCAAACTCGGGAACATCGTCCAGCGAAATGATGGAGTGGTTGCTCAGCAGCTCACTTTCCTCCCCTAAAGCGGAGAGCAACTCGATCATGGTCCTAGCAATTTTCAAACCAATATTTGCAAGCCCTTCATCCATTCCCTCTTTTTTAAGGAAGGCTTTCACCTTGCTGTTTTCCGGAATTTTGTCGGTGGTCAGCGACTTGTCCGCAGGCACTGCGAAAAAGAGGTTTTCAGCAAGAGTGGCCGAGCAATTGAACTTGTCAAAATCCCACAGTTCCACCAGATTGCCCAGCGTAGGATCAGACCCAATCTTCTTGGCAAGAATAGCCCGCGCTTCAATAATCCGTTGAATAAAACCGGCGTCAGCATCCACTGGCAGGCACGATTGCAGGCCCATGCGGTACAGGTCTTTGGAAAGGCCAACCAGCTCCACAACCTCCAGCATCCGCTGTTCCATTTCCTGCTTGTCGTTGGCACCACACACCGAAAGGTCGTCCCAGTCCGCGTTGATATCATGGCAAGAATTGGCCGTGAGAACCGCCTCGTGTAGCCAGCGCTCGCGCGTGATTTTTTCACTCTCCTCATACTCAACAGGTACAAGAGGCCGATGGCGCAAACCATAAAGCAGGTTATCGCGCACGCTTCCCGTCCACACATGTACATTGCCGCCAACATAGGCAAACTGGCGCCCCAGCGTCGCCTCGCTTAAGCTTTCCAGATCAACACCGCCCATGCTCACACTCCCCGTTGAGGGAGACAGGAGCCCGCACGCCATCAAAAGCACTTCCGAACGCCCCGACCCATCAGGCCCGATCACCGCAAAGCTTTTATTTTCAGGAATTTTCGCGGAAACGCTATGTACATCCTGCCCGGCGGCTCCCCCCGAGAAAGAAACATTGGTGAACTCGAGATCTCCGTTAAGCGGCTTGTGGTCATCATCCGTGATTCTCTCAACCGGATAGATGTCGGGCGGATCGAAATTCTCAACAACTGTTTGGTATTTCACCTGTACATCCGCGGTCATCTGGTAATAGGCCAGCAGTTCTTTCCAAGGTCCGGCAAGGTCTTTGTAGGCAGCAATCACCGCCAGTAAGGCACCCAGACTCAGGTTCCCCTCAATCGCCAGATAACCGCCGATCAGGTAAAAGAAAAACGGAGTTAACTGGTTCATAAAGTTATTTATAAATTTGATCAGGTATTTGCGATTGTAAATATCGAAACGGATCTCAAAATTACGGTAAAGCCGGTCGGAAAGATCCGCCGAATGCATCGCACTGGTGTCATTGGCGTGAACCTCTGCAATACCGCTGATGCTTTCTCCCACCTTGTCGGAGATCACCCGTACATTGCGCACCCGCTCACGCGACAGGCGCACAACCTTCTTCTGCAGTTTGGGGATCACATACATCTGAATGGGGTAGGAGGAGATAGCCGCAAGGCCCAAAAGCGGGTCCTGCACGAAAATAAACCCCAGCTGTACCACCAGCATACCGCCTTGATAGGCAGGCAAAGCCAGCGCCTCGCCAATATAGCCCCCCACATCCTCCACTTCCGCCGTAATCATGGGAATGATCTCACCGGAGCTGACCCGTTTGAAATGGGGAAGACGGAACCGCAGGATCCGTTGGTACAAATCAAAGCGCAGGCGGCGCAGCATGCGCTCACCAAGGCGACCCTTGTAAACATTCAAGAACAACTTGATCCCGTTGCTCACAACCACCAGCCCAAGAAAGCTCAGGCACAGGGCCACCAGATACCCGATCTGATTGAACTGCATTCCCAAAAAGCTGACCGGAAAGTCGCTGCCCTGAATGGCGTTATTGGTGATTTGCTTGGGCAGGTCCAGAAGAATATAGTTAATTGGATAGGAAAGAACCGTGATCAAAAGAATAGCTATCTGGTACTTTCTTGAGTTTTTCCAGATAAAATGGAAAAGATTCTTTTCCATGACGCTCCCGAACACACTTCCCGAAGTTCAGCTATACCTTTCAGCCCTCAAGCCTAAGATATCCCGAGAAGTTAAGCTTAGGGGAACTTCCCTTAAATTTAGAGAATATCAAATTGCAATACTCCGAGTATTATCAAGGGTAGATTAACACTTGCTATGACTAACTAGGACTTTCAGTAGAACAGGGTGAGCTTCCGCTCCTAGGTCTTTTAACCAGTGGTTCAAATAAAGGCGAGAATGACCAATCCCCCGCAGAAAGTCCTCATCTACAGCCACGATACATTCGGGCTCGGCCACTTGCGCCGGTGTAGAACAATCGCCCAGTCCTTGGTCGGCGCATTTCCAGAGATGTCCGTGCTTATCCTGTCCGGCTCGCCCATCATCGGAAATTTCGATTTTCGGGCGCGGGTGGATTTTGTGCGTATTCCCGGTGTCATCAAGCTTCGAAGCGGCGATTACACCCCACTCTCCTTGCACCTGAACATTGACCAGACAATCGCCATCCGCTCCTCCATCATCGAACATACGGCCAAAGTGTTCCAACCCGACCTTTTCATCGTGGACAAAGAACCCCTTGGCCTGCGCGGCGAGGTCCAGCCCACGCTTGAGTACCTGCGCGGTACACAGTGCAGACTGGTTCTGGGCCTTCGGGATGTGATGGACGATCCGCAGATTCTCAAAAAAGAATGGGAGCGAAAAAACGCGTTTCCAGCGATTTGTGAGACATATGATGACATTTGGATATACGGGCCACGCTTTATCAACGACCCGCTGGAAGGGTTAGGTCTGCCCGATAAAATCTATGACAAGACCATGTTTACCGGCTATCTGCGCCGCACCATGCCAAAGATCCCGCATCCGTATACGGTGCCTTTCGATGGCGGTCCGTTTCTTCTTGTCACTCCCGGCGGCGGCGGCGACGGTGTGGAGCTGGTGGACTGGGTCATCCGCGCCTACGAGGCCCAGACCCGCCCCCTGTTTCCCGCATTGATTATCCTTGGTCCTTTTATGTCTCTGGCGCAGGTGGAGGCATTTTCCACCAGAACGGAGCACCTGCGCGATGTGGAAATCATCCGCTTCACTCCGGAAATCGAACCCTTTATGCAGCGGGCCACGGCAGTTGTGGGCATGGGGGGCTATAACACCTTCTGCGAAATTCTATCTTTCGATAAACCGGCGCTTCTTGTGCCAAGGGTGCAGCCGCGCAGAGAGCAGGCCATACGGGCGGAACAGGCCAAAAAATATGGTCTGATCAACATGCTGCCCATTGATACCTACCCTCAAGTGGAGCTGATGATTGAAGCCCTTGCTGAGCTTCCCTACACAAACAAGCCCTCGCAAGCCCACAGTGCCTCGGTTCTCGGGGGGCTGGACATTATCAGCGAGCGGGTAAAAACCATGTTGCAGGAAAGGCGTGAGGCAACCCTCTTTCCCCTCAAGGCCCAGGCAATGCTCAAGGAGGCCGTAAAATAACATGTCCCGCATTGCAGTCGTCGTCAAAGGGTACCCGCGGCTTTCGGAAACCTTTATCGCACAAGAGATTTTCGGGTTACAAGAACGTGGCCTCAAGCAGCTCATCATCGCCCTGCGCCAGCCCTACGACCCCTATTTTCATGAGGTTCACCGCAAGATAACCGCACCGGTTCTGTATCTTCCCGAATACCTGAAGGATGATCCAGAGCGTGTTAAAGCCGCTGCCAGATGGGCAAAACAACAGGCCACCTACAAGGCGGTGCGCAGGGCGTTCGAGCTGGATCTGGCACGCCGCCCCACTCCGGAGCTTTATCGCCGCTGGGGTCAGGCATGTGTTCTGGCCCATGAGCTGCCCGAGGATGTTTCATGGATCCACACCCACTACCTGCATACCCCGTGCACAGTCACCCGTTATGCCGCAGGCTTGTCTGGCAGGCGCTGGTCGTTCTCCGCCCATGCCAAAGACATCTGGACCACCAGCCCCGACGAACTGACTCAGAAAATTAGTGGCGCGGAATGGGGGGTCACCTGCACCAAGGCCAACTTAAGCTATCTGCAAAAACTGACCGATACTCCAGACAAAATCTCCCTTGTCTATCATGGGCTGGATTTCAGCGAGTTCCCCTATCAGGAGAATAGGGCACAAAGCGCAGCGACACAAACCATCGTCTCCGTTGGCCGCATGGTGGAGAAAAAGGGATATGATGTTCTCCTGAAAGCCCTGAGCCAACTGCCCCTCTCATTAAACTGGCGCTTTACTCATATTGGCGGCGGCGAGCAAGAAGCAGCCCTCAAAGCTCTTTCCTGCGAGCTAGGCCTTGAAGATCACATCCAGTGGCTTGGTCCTATGACGCGCTCAAGTCTTGTTGAGGTTTTAAGCTGCGCGCAGGTTTTCGTTCTGCCCAGCCGCATTGCCCGTAACGGGGACAGGGACGGCCTGCCCAACGTGCTCATGGAAGCGCAGGCCATGGGCCTTTGCTGCATTTCAACGCATATCTCTGCCATTCCCGAACTTATTGAAGATGGGGAGACGGGCACCCTTGTGCCGCCTGACAACCCACCAGCTCTTGCCGCAGCAATTAAACGTTTGCTTGAAAACGGGCGGGAGCGGCACCGTTTGGGCCAAAATGCCCAAAAAAGAGTGCGTCGCAATTTTGCCTGCCATTCAGGCATTGATTATCTGCACAAAAAGTTTGGACAAGTGGGATAACGCTCATGCAGATTGCTTTTACCTCCCCCATGAAGCCTCTGGACAGCACAGTTCCCTCCGGAGACAGAAGCATGGGCCGCCTGCTGATGGATGCCCTGCAACGCTCCGGTCACGAGGTTGAGATCGCCACCAAATTCAGAAGCTGGAGCGCTGAGGGAGGAGATTCCCATTTTGATGCGCTGGCCCACAGCTCCGGCTTGGAAGCCCACCGCATTGCGACAGAATGGACAGAGCGTGGCTACAGGCCCGATTTGATGGTCACCTATCATCTTTACCACAAAGCGCCGGACTGGATTGGCCCCGCACTCGCCAAGCGCTTCAACTGTCCTTACATGGTGGTGGAAGCCAGCCGCGCCCCGAAACAGGAACAGGGCGCATGGCGCATGGGGTTCGAGGCGGCAGACGCGGCCATGAAACAGGCAGATATGGTCCTTGCCCTGCACCACGCAGATGCCCAGTGCCTTTCTGACATCCTGCCAGAAGATCACTTGGCCCTGCTTCCGCCTTTTCTCGATACGGACCGCTTTGTCCGCATCCCCCCCTCCAAGGAACCTCAGGAGAAAGGCCATAGTGTCCGCCTCCTGTGTGTTGCCATGATGCGCGAAGGAGCCAAAACCCGTTCCTATATGCTTTTGGCAGATGCCTTGCGCCAGCTTGAAAGCCACAACTGGACCCTGTCCATTGTGGGGGGAGGAGCCAACGACCATGATATTCATCACGCATTTGACGGGCTTCCCACAACCTTTTACGGGGCCGTGCGCCATCGGGATATGCCGCAGATCTATCACGACCATGAGGTCCTTGTGTGGCCCGCCATTCGCGAGTCTTTTGGCATCACTATAATGGAAGCACAGGCCAGCGGCCTGCCTGTGGTCAGCTCGGATTCTCTGGGCATTCCCGATATCGTAGAGCATGGACAAACAGGCCTTCTGTCACCAGAAAATGACATGGAGGGCTTTAAAAAGAACCTTACCACATTGCTGAAAGATCCGGACAAGCGGCGAAAAATGGGAAAGAAAGCGCGCGCCAGAATGGAGAACCGGCACTCGATGGTGGCAGGTGCTGCCCTGCTTCAGCAACATATTGATCATGCCCTTACCAATTTCCAACGCAAGGAAAAGCCATGAAGCATGCCTTCATCATGGTGCAGCACCTGCTGGGAACAGGCCATGTTGTTCGCGCATCTCTCATAGGCACGGCTCTCGCCCGCCGCGGCGTTCAAGTGACGCTGGTCAGCGGCGGCAAAATACCGCCAACACTGGATACCAGCGCTCTGGACGTTATCGCCCTGCCTGCCGTGAAGGCGAAATCCGTCCACTTTGACGGGCTGGTGCGGGAGGACGGTTCGCCCCCTGATGAAGCTTGGTGGGAGGCCAGATCAGAACGCCTCAAAAGTGCTTTTCTGTCCAAACCCTACGACCTCCTTCTCACCGAAACCTTTCCCTTTGGGCGGCGTATGTTCGCCCGTGAGATGCTACCGCTTTTAGAGCTTGCCCGCACGAAGCGCCCCCGCCCGCTTATAGCCGCCAGCATTCGCGATATTCTGGTGCGCAAGCAGCAGCTCCACAAAGAGGAGTGGATGGCAGAGCAAGCTATAAACTACTATGATTGCATCCTTGTTCACGCCGACCCCGCTCTCATCCGGCTGGAGGACAGCTTCCCCTTTGCAGCACGGGTCAATCACCTCATCGCCTATACCGGTTTTGTAAGCCCCACAAAGCGCGGGACAGATCCAGACCTTCCAAAGCAAGAGGGCGTGGTGGTGTCGTGCGGTGGCGGCGCGGTCGGTACTGCCTTACTCCAAACCGCCATTAACGCCCGCGCCCTTAGCAAGGCAGCCGGCACTACCCGCTGGCGCATCCTTGTGGGACATGACATTGGAGCGGAAACATTCACCGCCTTATGTGCGCAGGCAAACGAGGGGCTCATCATAGAGCGGGCACGGCCGGATTTTCCGCAGCTCATAGCACAGGCCAAAGCCTCTATTTCTCAAGCAGGCTACAACACGGTTCTTGATCTGCTTGCAACCAGAACCCCCGCAGTTCTCGTTCCCTTTGCCCAAGGAAGTGAGAGCGAACAGTTACAGCGCGCCCGCATACTGGCAAAGCGTGGGCGCGTGGTTGTTCTGGAGGAGGCAGATTTATCTGCCAAAGCCCTCGCCCATGCTCTGGATCACAGCCTGTCTGTCAAACCAGCTCCTCTTGATCTGGAGCGGCAGGGGGCGTCCAGCAGTGCCCAGATCCTGCTGGATGCCATGACCACTCGCACCAAGGGAGAACATATTTCCCCATGAACCCCGCCTCACAACAGCTCCGTTTTCTCAGTGCTTTAGAAACCCATCTCGATTGGTTTGCCGCCCGCGGCCAGCAGGTGCGCTTGTGGTGGCGTGACGATGATGCGTGCACGAAGACAGACAAGCTGGACCGGTTGCTGGGCCTTTCCCAGCGCTACCGCATGCCTCTGGCTCTGGCGGTTATTCCCTCCAGACTGGATAAGAGCCTTGTACAGTCTCTTAAAGGAAACAAGCATGTGCGTGTATTCCAGCACGGGTGGGACCATAAATCCTACCAGCGGTCCTTGAAGGGTTCCAAGGCTGCGGAGTTTGGAAGCCGCCGGGATCTGCATGATGCACTGCTTTGTCTCTCCCATGGCCGTGCGCTCCTGCATTTTTCCTTTGGCTCCCAGTTCTTGCCGGTTCTGGTGCCGCCATGGAACCGGATTTCCCCGCAAATCGCCCGCACCCTGCCAGAAGTGGGGCTGGATGGCCTCTCCACATTTAACTGGGTAAATACTTTAGGGGCCGATCAGGTCCAGTGCCATGTGGACATCATTAAGTGGAAGAAATCGCAGGCATTCATCGGCTGGCACGCCGCCCAAAAGCGTTTTGATCTCCAGTTGAGCCGGCGGCGCACCAACCCCCTAGAACCATTAGGGCTGCTTACCCACCACCTTTCCCATGATGATATCTGCTTTGATTTTATTCAGGCATTCCTTTCCCTCACCAACCGCCACAAGGGCGCTTGCTGGCCTTCGTTTCAAGAACTGTTTCCCAAGGTAGGGCCGGTCACATGAGGGAGCGGCACTAAGAAAAAACGTGTAGTTCTCAGCCATACATCAAGGCTTAGCGGGTTTCATAAGCCGCATGCGCCAGCTCACATTCTTCACGTGGGAATGGAGTGTGTAATCATCCAGAACCTGCCACAGGGCCCCATCATCCGTTGCCCGCCACAACTCCCGAATAAGCTTGTTGGCACCAGAGCTCTCCCGACTTGGGGCATACATGGAAACCGCGATCACTCCGCCCGGCTCCAAAAAAGGGATATATCTGCTGACAACCTTTGAAGGGCTACTTGCAAAATGAAGCACTTCATTAAACACAATGGCGCTAAAGCGCTCACCTTTTTCCGGCGTAAAATCATGCATGTCAGCGGCGCGCAGTTCCGCCTGTTCACGTCTCACATCCGCCAGTGTCAGCGCATGGGGGGCAAGGTCAATACCCACATAGCTTTGCAGGTTCAAAGGGGCAAGGCGCTTATAAAGCAGCCCCTCCCCGCAGCCCACATCCAGAACAGTTCTTCCTGTTCCGGTCAGCTGCAACCACATGGCAATAATCCCGTACCGCCCACTTTCAGGCAGGCTGCGCAAAAAGTCCCAGCGCCCGCGTTGATACTCCTCGTCCCACTCTCCGGCACTGGTTGCATTGCCCATATGCTTCTCCGCTCTTATTTGTAGGGGTCCGCCGCATCGCGCAGACCATCCCCCAAAAAGTTGAAGGCCAGCACCACAATGATGATGGGAATAACCGGTGCCATCAGCCAAGGATAAATGGTCACTACAGATATATTCTGCGCTTCATTCAGCAGCACTCCCCAAGATACAGCGGGGCGCCGCAATCCCAGATCAAGGAAGGAAAGTGCCGTCTCCCCAAGGATCATGGCGGGAATGGAAAGAGAAGCGGAAGCGATGATATGACTGGTAAAGCCGGGCAGAAGATGCTTGACGATAATCCGCCGCGGCTTGGCCCCCATCATCAAGGCCGCCTTGGCATATTCTTCCTCTCGCAGCGCCAGAAGCTTGGAACGCACAGCACGTGCGAGCCCCGGCCAGTCCAGCAACCCCAAAATGACGGTAATCCCGAAATAGATCCAGACCGGCGACCAAGTGACAGGCAAGGCCGCAGAAAGGGCCATCCAGAGCGGCAGTTCCGGCAAGGCCCGCATGACCTCGATAATCCGCTGGACACAGCTGTCAATAAATCCGCCAAAATACCCTGCCAGCCCCCCTAGCAAAATACCCAGAGTCATGGAGATGATAATACCAATCAAGCCAACAGTCAGAGAAAGCCGTGCCCCGTAAACCAGACCGGAAAACTGGTCCCGTCCAAGCCGGTCGGTCCCTGCAAGGAAAAAGGTGCCTTCCTCCGCCGGACACACCAAATGGAAGCTCATGGGCACCATCCCCCAGAACTCATAGGGGGCTCCTTGACAAAAAAAGCGCAGGCGATCGGGATCTGTACGATCTTCCTCATAAACCCAGCGCATTTCCTTCAAATCCACCTCAGCCTGCAGACCATACACAAACGGGCCGATAAACTTGCCTTCATGGAACAGATGAATGGCTTGGGGCGGCGCAAACAGGTGGTCATGGTCCCGCTGCGAGGGAGAATATGGGGCAATAAACTCGGCAAACGGAACACACATATAAAACAGAAGCAGGACAACGCCCGACCAAAGCGCCAGTTTGTGGCGCCGGAACTTCCACCACATGATCTTCCACTGAGAGGCTTGAAAATAGCGTTCCTGTTCCGGTGTAAGCTCCGCGGCTATGGCCGGGTCAAACTTATTGGTATTGACATAATGGCCAAGTTGCTGCGGCGTCTTAGGCCCCTCCGGCCCTGTTTTATCGCTCATGTTCTTCCCCTCCCGCCAAGGCGAATGCGTGGGTCAAGCACCGCAAGAAGAATGTCTGAAATCAACATGCCAATGAGGGTGAGCATCGAGATAAACAACAAGATAAAGGCCGCCAGAAACTGGTCTTGGGACTGGAGGGAGTTCAGCAGGATTGGCCCCACTGTCGGCAGGTTCAAAACCACAGAGACAATAACCGATCCAGAAATCAAAGAGGGGATCAAGTTGCCGATATCGGCAATAAACGGGTTGATCGCCATGCGCAGCGGATATTTGACCAGCAAGCGGGTCTCCGACATGCCCTTGGCCCGCGCCGTGGTGACATATTGCTTGTGCAGCTCGTCCAGCAAATTGGCGCGCAGTCGGCGGATCATGGCAGCCGTTCCCGCCGTACCAATCACGATCACCGGCACCACCATGTGAGACAGAACAGACATAACCTTGGCCCAGTTCCACGGCTGGTTTTCAAAAGAAGGGTCCATCAGGCCGCCGATGGATACATCGAACCATGCATTTGCAAAATACATCAGGACAAGGCCCAGAAGAAAGTTGGGCGTTGCCAGCCCGATATACCCTAGAAAGGTGAAACCGTAGTCCCCCCATGAGTACTGGCGGGTTGCCGAATAAATACCGATGGGAAAGGCAACAATATAGACAAAAACGATGGTCGCCGCATTGAGCACGATGGTCAGCATCACCGTCGGGCCCACAACAAGCTCCACCGGTTGGTCATATTCAAAAGACCAGCCCCAGTTCCCTTGCAACAGCCCGTCGAAACCGTTGGGTCCTGGCCACATGCCCACCCAAATGCCAAAACGCTCGAAAAAGGGCCGGTCCAACGCGAACTCTGTGCGCAAAAACTCCAGTTTGGCAATGGAGGCCTCTTCACCCGTAGCCCTGAGCATGTTGATTTCATTGGTAATGTAATCTCCCTCTGGCAGCTCGATGATGAAAAACGTCAGGAGGCTGATCACTAAAAGGGTGGGAAACATGATCAAGATCCGGCGGATCATATAGGCAAGGGTACGCATTACCGAGCCCCCCTATGTGTTTTGTGCAGGCCTGCGCTGGGGTGCTTTGGTCCGTCAAAGTAAAAGGCATCCATGCGGTAAATGCCGAATTGTGCTCCCGGGTCCCAGCCGTAAAGTGCTTCCTTGGGAACATTTTTTACATCCTTCACAACAACGGGCTGCAAAACCTGTGAGACAAGACCAATGTGGATCTTCTCACGGGCATGGATCATAAGCATCTCCACCCATATCTTCCTCCGCTCTGCTTCCAGCCCGCTTTCGAGCCACTGTTCATAGAGAGTAAGGAGCCGCTCTGCCGGAGGCCAATCTGGTTTTTCTCCTGCCTGTCCCTCCGTTTCATAGTAGTTGCCCCAAGGGGCCCAGGAGAGAAAGTCGCTGCGGGTCGGCGCATAGTCGGTTGGGGGCATATTGGCGGTGGGCACACCATTTTCAAAGCCGGACCAGACGGACATAATCATTGTTCCGGCAAGTGCCCGCGAGCGCATGGTGTCGCGCTGGCTTGGTTTCACATAGATGCTGACACCAATCTCGTGCCACATGGACCTCACCAGCTCCATGGCATCCTCTTCCTCCTGACTTTCGCCGGAAACCTCGACAATAATATCCAGCGGTCTTCCGTCGGGCAGCAGGCGCGTGCCATCGCTGCGCCGTTTTGTCAGCCCCATGTCATCAAGCAGAGCATTGGCACTTTCAGGGTCATACTCGGCCCCCAGATACTGATAGATGGGCCGGTAAAGGGGAGAAAGGCTTAAAACAGTGTCATTGCCCGGCTCTGCCAAGCCGAAATAAAGCACCTTGTTGATGAGCTTCCTGTCGATGCCAAGGGATAAGGCCCGCCGGAACCGGTCATCCCTGAGGACTTTCTTCCAGACAGGGTTTTTGACCGCCAGATTGGGCAAAATCGAGATCTGCGAACCTTTGGATCCCAGCCACAAATTGGTTGTATAGCCTTCAAATTCCTCCCCGCGCTTTAAAACGGAAATATCGGTAAACGACAGGCCCCGTGCTTGCAGGTTGCTGTCTCCCGCCTGTGTTTTGGCGGCAATCAGTTTGTTGTCTGTCACGCTCATCACAACACGGTCAATGTAGGGGAGTTGTTGTCCGGTGCTGTCAAAGCGGTGAAAATACGGATTTCGGTGCAGCACAAACCGGCGCTCGCTGCCCAGTTCCGTGCGGACCCAAGGCTGCAAAGTAGGCTGGTGCGGGTTTCGCGCATTGTAGCTGTCATCCAAGCGGTTAAACAGCGCGGCCCAGCTTCGCACTTTGTAATCGTCCAGAAGCTCGTTGATCCTTAGGTGATTGCCGTACTTGATATGAAACTGCTTTAGATACTGGGAGGGCCGGTAAATAAACGGAGGGCGCGCCGCCGCCAGCTCCGGCAGGAACAAGGGGTTTGGGGCACTCCACGTAAAGCGCAGGGATGTGGGGCTTAGAATTTCCAGTATAGGCGCTTTCCCCTCCACCAGCATAAATGCGGGGTACCCTGTGGGGGACAGGTCATCATTGCCCGCAATATCTTCAAACCAGAACCGGAAGTCCTCACTTGTGAAGAGTGAGCCGTTGGACCACTTATGGTTAGCCCGCAGGTGCAGAGTAATCACCCTGTCCTCTTCCGTTTCATAGCTTTCAAGGATATCCGCACGCAATCTCAGGTCTTCATCATAGCCAACCAGTCTGGCATAACCCCACACATTAATCAGGCGGACATCTTTTGAGCGGCCAATCAAAGTGTGAAGGGTTCCCCCATGGCTGCCTGTGGTACGGCCAATGGATTCCATGTTGGTCACAAAGGGCGGGTCAGGGGCGCGCTGACTGATTGGGGGAAGCAACTTGGAAAGGCCAGGTGTTTCCTTCATAGTGAAGGCTTTGGCCGGTCCCCCCCAGCAAACAGCTGGTATCAGCAGGGCCAACAGGCAAAAACAACCTCTGATCCCGTTAAAAGTCACAATTACCCTCCCCATCCGGGTGCACATACGCTGTGCCCCTTGGAAATTTCCACCAGCTTCGGTTCCATATCCTTTGGCAAGGTGTAGGGCTTGGGCCACGAACTGGGATTGGATGCGCCGCCCGCCTGATGGATGGCCGCAAAGTCCAGCGGGTGATCCAGACTGGGCTCCGGCACCGCCTTCAAAAGTGTCTGCGTATAGGGGTGAACCGGATTGTGGATCACATCCTTGGTGGGGCCAACCTCCACAATGCGCCCGTGGCACATCACTGCAATGCGGTCGGCAATGTAATCAACAACAGCCAGATTGTGGCTCACAAAAAGGTAGGTCAGGCCCAGTTTGTGTTTCAGATCCAGCAGCAGGTTGAGCACCTGAGCCTGCACGGACACATCAAGGGCCGAGGTAGGCTCATCACACAAAATTAATTCCGGATCGAGGGCAAGAGCCCGTGCGATGCCGATCCTTTGCCGCTGCCCCCCGGAAAACGAATGGGGATAGCGGCGCAGGTACCGCGGGTCGAGCCCCACCAGCCGCATCAGGGCACTTACCTTTTTAGCCCGTTCATGCGGGTGCCCCATCCGATGGATGATAAGCGGTTCAAGCAGGCTTTCATTGATTGTCATGCGCGGATTAAGAGAGGAAAACGGGTCTTGAAAAATCATCTGCACACAGCGCCGGTAGGCCAGCAGCTGGGCTTTGCTGAAGGATGCGATATCCTTCATGCCCTCGCCCCTGTCAAAATAAACCGATCCAGAATCCAGTGAGAAGGCCCGCAGAATTGCTTTGGCAACCGTGGTTTTTCCGGAACCGGATTCGCCCACAAGCCCCAGACACTCTCCGCGCTGGATCGTCAGGCTCACACGGTCCATGGCCAAAAGCCTTGTGCCCTCCCCCCCTTTTCTGGAGGTAAAGGTCTTGGTCACATGGTCCACCTGCACCATGGGTCCCAAATTCACAGGACAGCTTTCACGGCGCAGTTCCGGCAATTCTTCAACCGGCGCTTCAATGGGACGTATGGGCACCAGCCGCTGATCCGCCTCCATCCCGAACGTTGGCACCGCATTCAAGAGCGCCTTGAGGTATGGGTGATGGGGGTCGCGGAACAGCTGTTTGGCACTGCCCATTTCCATGACCTGCCCGTGGTAGATCACCACCACATCATCGGCCATATTGGCCACCACGCCAAAATCATGGGTAATGAGAAGCAGGGACATATGAAGTTCGTGGCGCATATCCCGCATAAGTTTCAAAATTTCCGCCTGAATAGTCACATCCAGTGCGGTGGTCGGCTCATCGGCGATTACAAGAGAGGGCTGGCATATGAGCGCCATGGCAATCACAGCGCGCTGGCGCAGCCCACCGGACAGCTCGAACGGATAAGCACGCAAAGCCCTTTCGGGATCAGGAAACCGGACCTTCCCCAGCATTTGACGGGTGAGTGACAAGGCCTCCTTGCGCGCCACATCCCGGTGCAGGCGCGCCGCTTCGCTGATCTGGTCGCCAATGGTGTGCAACGGTGACAGCGATGTCATAGGCTCTTGGAAAATTATGGAAATCCGGTCTCCGCGCAGCGCCCGCATTTGCCGTCCCTCAGGATTTTGCTTGGAGATATCAACGGGTTTATCCCGCGTCTTGCCGTCAAACAGCAAAATCCGACCCGATTTTATCTTCGCCTTGGGCGGCAAAAGCCCAAGAACGGCTTGGGAGATAACCGTTTTTCCCGAGCCTGATTCTCCAACCAATGCCACACAGCGGTTGGCAGGCACGTTGAAGGAGACATGATCGACCGCCCGGGTCCACCCGTCATTGGCGAAGAAGTCGACGGTCAAGTCCTCCAGTTTGAGCAGGTCCACGATTTACGCTCCAGTTAAAAACTCGAAGCTAAGTAGACCCGTTCAGTGCTGGAAGAATCCCTAAAAGTGGCGGAGGTTCTTTCAAACCGGCCTGCAATTTTTGCGTTAGGCTTAAGGAATGCCTAATGGAGGCGTTGAGGATTCAAGCTCAAGCCTCCAGTCCCAATGCCTCTTGAAGTCTGGAGATTTCCTCGCTCCACTTCACCTGCAAATGCGGGGACTGCCGCTTGGGTTTGCGCGCAAGATCCGCTTCCATCAACCCCTCCAGCTCCAAAAGCCGTTCCAGCATTTCCTCTTCGCCAACACCACCAGCTTGGGCAGTGGCCTCGTGTTCTTGTTCCTCTGGTTCCAGAGCGGGACGCTCGCACTTGGCCTGTTTGGAAGACTGCTCGCCAATCAACTCATAGGCGCTGTCCAAATCGTTCATTTCTAAAAGCGAGCCCTTGCGCACTACCCAGAAGCGATTGCAGGTTGCCTCCACCAGCGAGCGGTCGTGGGAGACAAGCATGAACGCCCCATTAAAGGAGGCAAGCTGATTTGCAAGTTCAGTGCGGCCATAAAGGTCCAGATGGTTGGTGGGTTCATCAAGCATCATCAAGTTGGCCTGCACCTGTGAAAGAGCGACCAGCAACAGCCTTGCCCGCTCGCCGCCGCTGAGTTTGCTCACCTTCTGGCTGAGCTGGTTATACAAAAAGCCGGCTCCCAGAATGGTTTTCTCACACTCGGACTGCAGAAAATCGAGCCCCAGCGCCTCACCAACTGCAATCATGGCATCTACAAGGTTTGCATCATTGGGCAGCTGCTCCAGCGTCTGGTCGTAAAAGGCGATCCGACATCTGGGGTGAACCCGCAAAGCGCCCTCAATACTGCCCCGCTGCTCCCAGATGCTGCGAAGCAAAGTCGACTTTCCCGTCCCGTTCGCCCCCATGATTGCAATGCGGTCTTGGGGCCGTACACTCATGTCCTCCACCTTATAGAGCAGCAAGGACGTTTTCGGCGGCATCACCTCAAGGCCTGTGAGCTTTAAAAGACGGTCTGCCTGAATGCGCTCTCCGGCAATGGAAAGGTTCCACGGATAGGATTCCACCGCCTCCGTTTGCTCCTCCTTCATGCGGTCCACCATTTTTTCCATGGACTTGGCTTTACGCGAAAGATCCTCGTTGTCGAAGGTGTGCCCCCAGTTTGCAATGCGCTTGGCACTGGCCTCCACCCGTTTGATTTCCCGTGCCTCCGATTCACGGCGGGCAATACGCGCCTGCGTCAAAGCCTCATGGGCTTCCAGTGCCGCCGTGCAGGACAGGTCAAATGTATGCAGCTTTTGGTCCTGCAGTATCCATGTGCGGTTGGTGACACTGTCCAGCAATCTGGCATCATGGGAAATCATCAAGAAGCTGCCGCGCCAGCTTTTCAAAAACGCCTCCAGCCAGAGGATGGTGGGAAGGTCCAAATGGTTGCTGGGCTCATCCAGTAAAAGCAGGTTGGGCTCGCTCATCAAGGCCCGCGCCAGCATGAGCCGCGTCATCTGCCCGCCGCTCAGGTCTTTACACAGGATCTGGTTTTGAGAGGGGTCAAACCCCATCTCGGCCAGCGTCACATCAACCTTCCATGCCATCCAGTCCCGCTTGTCCTCGGGCAATGCCGCCCGCACTGCCTGCGCTAGCGTCATTTCAAAAAGCTGTGGCGGCAGGTGCTGCTCCACACAGGCGATGACCGCTGCACGAGACACGGAAAGGCTTCCCTCGCTGGGGCTTTCATTGCCCGCCAGAATATTCAGGAAAGTGGATTTACCGCAGCCGTTGTGCCCAATAAGCCCAATTTTGTCTCCCCCGTTCAACCCAAAGGAAACGCCAGAAAACAACAGGCGCTCAGCAGAGCCCTGCGCCAAACCACTTCCGGTAATGAGAGGAGACGATCCGGTCATGACTAATGCTACCCAATAAATTATTTCAAATGTGAGGAGAGCTTAAAGTGAATTGCCAGAGGATGCCAGTTCGCATGCAGTCTAATAAAAAACTGTGCCTCATCTTTCTGATCTGATTACACTGCTTCCTTAACCAAGTGCTGCCACGCCGCATGCATTACTCTATCAAACCCGTTGGCAATGTCCGCAGCAGTTGGGGCAACCTCAACATCTGGCACAATGCCCACCCTCTCAAACGGTGTGCCATCTGGAAAGTACTGCCGCTTTGCTCCAACAATTAGCTTGGCACCTACAAATGGTTCGGCAAAAACGGGCTGACCGTTACTCCCAAGTGTCACCTGCCCCACGATCACCGCGCGGCTGCTCGCCTTGAATGGCATTACAAAACACTCCGCCGCCGAACCCGTTCGTCCATCGGTTAAAATGGCCATCTTCCCTTGAAAGGCATCTTCTAACGGTTTCTTGTCCGGCGTATTTACCCGCATGCTCACCCGCGCGGGGCGCATATCAAAGGGTGGGCCAGAAAAACTATTCGTTTCCTCAATCCAAGATGGAATGGGCTTATTCATCAGCGCCTCAATCAAATCAAGCGGACTGTTGCCACCACCATTTCCCCGTAAATCAATTATAAGCGCTGGTGCGTCCTTTATCTTACAAACAAACTCAAGGGCTTTGGCTTCAACTTCCGGCCCTTCAAAATGCCGAATGTGCAGTACCGGCACCCCTTGATATTCACGCAGTGCACACGCCTCCAATCGGTTTGGCTGGGGGCCCTTTGCACCCAAATTAAACTCCAGCTTCATACCATGGGCAAACTCCAGCACTCCCGTCTGGGGCCAATGAAGCGGTTGACAAAACAGTAACTCTGCCTTGCTCTGCGGCTTGGAGGCACTGATAAAGCGGGCCCACTTAACAAGTTCAAGGCGGGCCTCTCGCCCATTAACCTTGGTAATGCAACTGCCTGCGGGCACTTCCCTCAGCGCACTAGACGTCACACACCATTTTCCACCAATAATACGCGCATCAAAGCCCAATGGGTTAATGGAGCTCAGGAGAGTAAAATCAACAAATGCCGTGTGACCATTATTGAGCTGTGCCATGAACTTTTGAGCGCAGAAGAAAACTTCTCGCCGTGTCTGACAGCCCTCCAGCTCCACGAGGAAACCGGAGTATGCAGTTTCATAGTCCCAGTCTTCCAAGGCTTGCCAGTGCGCAAAGTACGTTTGGACCAGATGATAGATCTGCGCCGCCAATGCCGCCTTATCCTGAAACGAGACCTTCACAACCAATGCCTACACTCCATAAAGATGCGCCCTTACCGCTTCCCCTGCGTCTTCCGAGAGCAACGATAACATGCACCCCTCCAACACTCCAAGAGACCGCACCAGTACTAGTACTCCAATCTAACTTTGCGCGCGTCCATGTCTTCCATAAACTCCTTCATCGCCGGAGTCATGCGAACAGGAACCCGCTTGAAATTGAGGTCTTTAAGGTTAGGCAGGTTGGACAAAACGGATATATCTCGCAGCGGCACACCCTCTATATCCAAGGCCTCAAGGCTGTGAATTTTCGAGACAGCGGTTAAGTCTTTGACTGCATAGCCATATAGACCAAGTGCGCTGATTGACTGGGATTTTGCGAGCGGGTCCAGACTAGGTGCTACGTAATCATCCATGTTTTTAAGGTTATACCAAGGCCGTATATCTAGAGCCCATAACTTGTCTAAACCTGCAATGTATTCAAACCCAGATTTCACCAGGCCACCTTCCAGGCTAAGCATTTCAACATTCGGTGTCGTCTGCAGGGCCTCTAGGCCGCTTAGAGTTGGAAATAATCCGCGATAACGGGTAAGTTGCAGGTGTTCCAGGTTTTGGTTTCCTGAAATAGGCGAGATATCAGGAAACAGGCTTGCCGATACACGAAGGCGGCGCAATTGGCTAAGCTTAGGTATTGTAGCAGCAAGGGTCTTGGTCGCGCCCGGGAATTTTCCTTCATACAATTCAACTTGAAGGGGGTCACTTGCGTTTATAGCCAATAGTTCGAGCGTCTCTGACTTTGAAAGAAACGTGAAATCAGTAATTTGTGAGTAATTGAACCCCAGTATCCGAAGCTTAGAGAAGTCGGGAAAATCTGTTTCAAAAAGAAACTCTTCAACTGAAAAATCGTAGTGAAAGTCGACCCATAGCACATCCAGACTATCAGCCCAACGAGAGAGCTGCGCAGCATTCTGGAAGGCATCCTCGCTAATACGCAGATTCTCAATTCTATTATTGGAAAGAGGCGACAGGTCGCTGATCTTTGTACCGGTTAGATCAACTCTCTTTAGAGACTTTGTTTCAGCTGCATTGGAGGGAAGCTGATCAATCCGAAGTCCCCTTAAAGTTAAAGTGCTCCTGTTATTTTTGATTGCCCCTTCAACTCGCTCAAAGGCAATTTGCATATGTTCCTGTTCACGCTGTGTGCGCCCTACATTTTCGGCCAATGCAGTTTGCGCCAGCAAAAGAATCTGCCCAAGACAGAAGGAAACAAGAACTCCGAGTATGAGGGTTGCCCGAATTTTTTTGATTATTTTTAACATATAGACCAGACGAATGAGAGTTTTGAGGTTCGAGCCCTAAAGCAAAAGTTCTTTCAAGGAAACCATCTCACCAATTTACACTTTAGTTCCTTTAGGTAGACCAAGTAAAACCGCTCGCATCTGTAGATAGAAATCAGCGACCCTGACATTTCACGCAGTTACATCTTGGTTTACAGCATACCGCCGAAAAATATCGTCAGGTTGGGGGGTAAAGATACGCAAAAACAAGAGATTATATCCTTGAGGCACCTCAACAAAACATATCAACGCTATAAAGTGCAGTTTTGTCGTTTAGCTGCATCCAGCCTAATTGAAATGGCTCTAACCAGCGTCCAAACTCACCATTTTTCCAGTGTATAACAGGTCCGGAAAGCTTCAGCCAAAGCCGCAGAAACCGGCTATTGATGCCCCCTTTAGCGTCAGCAATTCTTACAAGCATACTAAAGTAGCTGCTCGGTTGCTCGGTTGCTCGGTTGCTCGGTTGCTCGGTTGCTCGGTTGCTCGGTTGCTCGGTTGCTCGGTTGCTCGGTTGCTCGGTTGCTCGGTTGCTCGGTTGCTCGGTTGCTCGGTTGCTCGGTTGCTCGGTTGCTCGGTTGCTCGGTTGCTCGGTTGCTCGGTTGCTCGGTTGCTCGGTTGCTCGGTTGCTCGGTTGCTCGGTTGCTCGGAAAAATATCCGCTGGCACCCACGGAGGGCAAACAAGTTTTCTAGGCAAGTTACAAGAGTTTCAACAGTCATCGCTCGGTCGTTTAACCGAATGAGAGGATGCAGTGAAAAGTCCGAGTGCTCCAAACCTTCGGTTTACACGTGCCATTTTCTGAAAACCGGTGGCGACTTGCCGAAGGCACGCTGCAAACATTGCACCCAATTTCGAAGGTCAAACGGAACAAGTTATCCCATTAGTCCCCCTCTGCCGTAACAACACCGTCACGCCCCCCCCTAATTAATATGGAGCAACCGTTTTAGCTTTGTCTGAAGCCCGCCACGCTTTTCTTTTCTAGCCAACTCTTGCTGCGAGATCAGAAAGGTGACCTGCACCACATACCGCTCCCCCTTAAAAGAAGGGTGACCGTGCCAGCTTGTTTCAGAACGCTTGAAAGCGAACACATTGCCAGCCAATGGTGCAACCTCTTCAGCATAATCATCCATATCCTGATCACCGTTAAGCGCACGAATAGCCCCACCCTCAGAGTTGTCCCACTCCTCATTCAGGTAAATCAGCATAGTGCAGATTTTAGACTTGGAATCGTTGTGAATGCGGCCATCCCCATGCTTGGATAGGCGCCGCACGGTAATCATCCGTGGCTTACCAAGCAAGTCCAGCTCCAGTTTCTCAGAAAGGATCTCCGCTAGTTCCGGCTTTTGCAAATCATCAATTAGATCTTTGAAGGCCCCAACTCTTTCCAGTTTGGAAAGTGGCAGGTATCCCGTCTGCCTGATTTTAGGATAATCACGGCGGACTTCCGCAGCTTGCGCCTTACTCAGCACCTTTTCACCAACCATATATTGAAAAGGACTGCTGCGGGTATTGGAGGCCTTGAGAGCTTCGAAATTGATCATTTTCTGACTTCCCCGAAAACACAGTATCGCGACGTTTCTTAAACGCGTAGGAAAGCTGTAACACGCTGTGAATTCCCCGGAAATTGCCAGTTCTTAGTGCTTACTATTCGCCATAGATCACCCATAGGACGGACAGTCTAAAAAATAACTTGGAAAAATAATCCAATCCTCAAATCAGGTTATATAGAGCTACTTCCGGTCCATTGACAGTACAATTTTTTAAAGCTCTACAATGATCAACGCGAACGTTTTGGAGCATATATGAATGAGTGTGAGTGGCGTACCAGCTCACCCAACCTAAAGTCTCGGTATATACCGCTAAGATTATGAGATAGTTTGTTTAATCTCCAATATCCGAGCTGCAAGGATCTGTATGAATGATTGAACATTTTTTACCAGAGGACGACTACCCCATCTCAGGTGCAGTAAGGGCCGGTGCGTTCGTCTTTGTCTCCGGCGAGGCTGGAACCGACAATGATGGTAATGTAGTCGCAGGTGGTATCGAACCGGAGACACATAGAGCCATTCAGAAACTCCTGAAAGCCTTGAAAGCAGCAGGTTGCGATGCACGCCATGTAGTCAAAGTAACTGCATGGCTCTCTGACCCTGATGATTTTCAGCAATTTAACAAAATATACGCTGAATACTTCACGTCGGCTCCACCAGCCCGTACCACAGTTGCCTCATCACTCGTCATCGATGCAAAAATTGAAATAGAAGCCATAGCCTACAAGCCAAGATAAAACCAAATATGTCGCTACTATAATGTCGTATATAATAACCGACCTTAAAGCAGCAGGCGCTTGAACATCATTAAATTCGGAATGAGATGCGTTTAAGCATAGCTACTTTTAATAGGATACAAATCTCCCAAGAGGGCTTTCCCATACCATGCTCTTTCTGTTCTCAACACCGCCCATTTCCGTACAGAGCCGGTCTATGAGCGTACAGATTGCGGGAACTTTGTGTGATTGTCCATTTGTCGCGGGTTTATGAGGCAATTCAACGGGGTGTTGTTACGCAGTAGCTTTGGTGTCAACAGGGCGGCCAATGATGGGCTGCCGTCTTATCCCCTGCCTTTGCATCTCTCCCATTTTAGGGGGCTGGGAGCGCAGGGGGATAAGAGGATTTCAAAGAGGCTTCGGTTTGATTGTTTATGGGCGGCGTTGAGGTTCCGCTTATCCCCTTTTGCTCATTGCGGGGTATGAGTGAGGGGTGTTTTTAGAAACGACAAAACCCCGCCACTTTTGAGTGGACGGGGTTTTGAGTGTTTGTTGTTCTGTTTCATTTTGAGAGATTGTTTGCTTTTATCATGCCCGGCGGCGCCCTACTCTCCCGTGTCTTAAGACAAAGTACCATTGGCGCAGGGGCGTTTCACGGCCGAGTTCGGGATGGGATCGGGTGGGGGCGCCCCGCCATAGCCACCGGGCAGGATAAAAGCAACTGGAATTGGTCGTTTTTTGTCGATCAGCTTGTCTGACATGCGCTTTGCTTGTCAGGCGGATCTTTGTTTTAAGTCTTTATGTTTGGGTATAGCTTAATGGGAGTGATCAAGTCGATCGAGCTATTAGTAAGGCTCAGCTTCGAGCATTGCTGCTCTTCCACATGCCTCCTATCAACGTGGTGGTCTTCCACGGCTCTCAAGGGAGATCTAGTTTTGAGGTTGGTTTCCCGCTTAGATGCCTTCAGCGGTTATCCATTCCGAACATAGCTACCCAGCAATGCGGCTGGCGCCACAACTGGTCCACCAGAGGTTCGTCCATCCCGGTCCTCTCGTACTAGGGACAGATCCTCTCAAATTTCCTACACCCACGGCAGATAGGGACCGAACTGTCTCGCGACGTTCTGAACCCAGCTCACGTACCGCTTTAATTGGCGAACAGCCAAACCCTTGGGACCTGCTCCAGCCCCAGGATGCGATGAGCCGACATCGAGGTGCCAAACAATGCCGTCGATATGGACTCTTGGGCATCATCAGCCTGTTATCCCCGGCGTACCTTTTATCCGTTGAGCGATGGCCCTTCCACGAGGGACCACCGGATCACTATGACCGACTTTCGTCTCTGCTCGAGTTGTCACTCTCGCAGTCAGGCAGGCTTATGCCATTGCACTCGACGACCGATTTCCGACCGGTCTGAGCCTACCTTCGCGCGCCTCCGTTACCATTTGGGAGGCGACCGCCCCAGTCAAACTACCCGCCACACACGGTCCCGGATATTGTAGTACCGCGGTTAGATATCCATGAGGACAAGGGTGGTATTTCAAGGTTGACTTCACCCAAGCTGGCGCCTGGGTTTCAACGTCTACCACCTATCCTACACATGTCATCACGAATACCAGTGTGAAGCTGTAGTAAAGGTGCACGGGGTCTTTCCGTCTGACCGCAGGAACCCCGCATCTTCACGGGGAATTCAATTTCACTGAGTCTGTGCTGGAGACAGCGGGGAAGTCGTTACGCCATTCGTGCAGGTCGGAACTTACCCGACAAGGAATTTCGCTACCTTAGGACCGTTATAGTTACGGCCGCCGTTTACTGGGGCTTCAATTCGCTGCTTGCACAGCTCCTCTTAACCTTCCAGCACCGGGCAGGCGTCAGACCCTATACGTCGCCTTGCGGCTTCGCAGAGCCCTGTGTTTTTGATAAACAGTCGCAACCCCCAATTCTGTGCCCCCCATACAAAGTTGCCTTCGTATAGGGCTCCCTTCTCGCGAACTTACGGGAGCAATTTGCCGAGTTCCTTCAGCACAGTTCTCTCAAGCGCCTTGGTATACTCTACCTGTCCACCTGTGTCGGTTTCGGGTACGGTCTTAGCGTGGGAGCTATTTCCTGGAACGCCTTCGCTGCACCTCCAATCCAATAAGGAGATACAACACACGGCATCCGTCACTACCCACTGGCTGCAGAATATTAACTGCATTCCCATCGACTACGCCTTTCGGCCTCGCCTTAGGGGCCGGCTAACCCTGCGCCGATTAGCGTTGCGCAGGAACCCTTGGACTTTCGGCGAGAGGGTCTCTCACCCTCTTTATCGTTACTCATGTCAGCATTCGCACTTCTGATACTTCCAGGATCTCTCGCGAGTATCCCTTCATCAGCTTACAGAACGCTCCGCTACCGCTTGTCAAAGACAAGCCCGCAGTTTCGGTGTATGGCTTGAGCCCCGGTACATTTTCGGCGCAAAGACCCTTATTTAGACCAGTGAGCTGTTACGCTTTCTTTAAATGATGGCTGCTTCTAAGCCAACATCCTGGTTGTTTTGGGATCTTCACATCCTTTCCCACTTAGCCATAACTTAGGGACCTTAACTGGCGGTCAGGGTTGTTTCCCTCTCCACAATGGACGTTAGCACCCACTGTGTGTCTGCCCTGCAGTACTTCCTGGTATTCGGAGTTTGGTTAGGATCAGTAAGGCGGTGAGCCCCCATAGCCCATCCAGTGCTCTACCCCCAGGAGTATTCACAGGACGCTCTACCTAAATAGATTTCGCGGAGAACCAGCTATTTCCGAGTTTGATTGGCCTTTCACCCCTAGCCACAAGTCATCCCCGAATTTTTCAACATTCGTGGGTTCGGTCCTCCAGTGCGTGTTACCGCACCTTCAACCTGCTCATGGCTAGATCACTCGGTTTCGGGTCTAATCCAACGAACTAAGACGCCCTATTAAGACTCGCTTTCGCTACGCATACACCTATCGGCTTAAGCTTGCTCGTTAAATTAAGTCGCTGACCCATTATACAAAAGGTACGTTGTCACCCAGAACGAATCTTGAGCTCCAACTGTTTGTAGGCATCCGGTTTCAGGAACTGTTTCACTCCCCTCGTCGGGGTGCTTTTCACCTTTCCCTCACGGTACTGGTTCACTATCGGTCGATAAGGAGTACTTAGGCTTGGAGGGTGGTCCCCCCATGTTCGAACAGGATTTCACGTGTCCCGCCCTACTCGAGGACTAAGTTTCTTTCTACCCGTACGGGACTATCACCCACTAAGGTCAAGCTTCCCAGCTTGTTCCGGTTCTTAAAACTTAGCCACTGGCCTGATCCGCGTTCGCTCGCCACTACTAGCGGAGTCTCTGTTGATGTCCTTTCCTCCGGGTACTTAGATGTTTCAGTTCCCCGGGTTTGCCCCCTTGCGGGTACTCCATATAGGAGTGGGTTTCCCCATTCGGAAATCACCGGATCAAAGCTTATTCGCAGCTCCCCGATGCTTATCGCAGCGTATCACGTCCTTCATCGCCTCTTATCGCCAAGGCATCCACCGAATGCCCTTAAGACACTTGATCACTCTCATTAGCAATACCCACACAATCGCATGGATAAACCAATAAAAGACTTAATTCAAAAAAGTCAT